>CAYMQZ010000237.1:0-4147 GCA_964392705.1 uncultured Gemmatimonadota bacterium | reverse complement strand
CAGGAAGCGGCCGAACAGCAGGCCCGGGGTCGCCTCGATGCCGTAGCGCCGCGCCTCGGCCCGGGTCTCCTCGAGCTCGCCCTGGTAGCGCCCATCCTCGAGCGCCCGCTCGAGGCCCTCCCGATCCACCCCCACGCCCTCGGCCAGGTCGAGCAGCACCGGTCGCGAGCCCAAGTCCCGTCCCTCGGCCAGCAGGGCCCGGAACAGCGCGCGGTGCAGGCGGAGGAAGCAGGGCTCGCCGAGGTCCCGCGCGAACTCGGCCGCCTGCAGCGCGTCACGCGTGTCGACCGCCGGCGCCGGGAGCCGCAGGGGCAGGCCCAGGTCGCGCGCCGCCCGTCGCAGCTCGTCGCGCAGCGAGGCGGCCTCGGACGCCGGCTCGGCCTCCCGTCCTTCCGCTTCGCTCGCGCCCACGCCGGCCGCGCGCTCCGGTCGGACCTCCGGGTACAGTGCCAGCGGTCGCCACCGGATCCGAATCGGGCGCTCCCGCGCCAGCAGCTCGAGCCGCCGATCGACCAGATAGCTGAACGGGCAACCGTAGTCGCCGTAGAACCAGACGGGCACCCCGGCCACCGGCGCCTCCCGACGCTACCCGGCGCGATCGTCGACGCCCGCCGCGGCCGGCGGCTCGCCCCCCGGCCGGCCGTCGGGCCCGCCCGCCCGGCGCCCCGGGCCCTCCGAAGCGCTCTCCCGACGCCCCGCCCGCTCGAGTCGGACGCGCAGGTCCTCCTCGGAGAGCCCCGCGAGACCGTCGCCCGGCCCTCGGCGGCGCTCCCACGCCCCGGTCAGCGGGGTAAACACCAGCCCGGTCAGCCCGGCCGCCACCTCGCCTTCCGCCCACACGGGCCCTTCGCTCTGGGCCAGCCACAGCCGTCCCTCCCGATCGGCCAGGCGGCGCTCGGTGCGGGTGAGCGGGACCGCGCCCGCGAGAAGATCCTCGAGCTCGCCCGCCTCGAGCTCCGCGAGCTCTCGGCCGGCTTCCAGCAGAGCGCGCCGGTCCTCGCGGTCGTCGGACGACGGCTCGCCCTCCCGGAGCGGAACGAAGTAGAGCAGCCCGTCGCCGGAGCCGGACCGCCAGGCTTCGAGCGCCAGCCAGCGACGCCCCCGCGCCTCCAGGGTGCGCGTCCGGTCCGCCGGCCGGTCCCTCACGTCCCCTCCCCGCCTTGCGGCTCCACCGACCCGGCGTAGACCCCCTCGGAGGCCTCCTCGGGCCGGGGCATCGCCGCCCCCCGGCTCTCGAGCGCCGCCTCCGCCGCCCCCTCCACTTCCTCCCGCACCCGCTCCTCGACCTCCCGGAGTCGCGCCCGGTTCCGGGCCTCCCGGGCCTCTCCCGGGCCGCCGCCCAGCTCCACCTCGCCGGTGGCCAGGTATTCCTCGAACAGGCCCACCGGATCCCGCCGGCCCCACTCCCGGAACAGCTCCGGGGGGAAGGTGCGCCGCGCCTCCTGCACGTCGTGCGTGGCGTGCCCGCCCATCCGGAACGTCGTCGCCTCCAGGAAGACCGGGCCCTCGCCGGCCCGGCAGCGGGCGGCCGCGATCCGGGCCGCCGCGTAGGTGTCCAGCACGTGGTTCCCGTCGGCCTTGAGCAGCTCGACCCCGTAGGCGTCTCCCCAGCCGGAGAAGTCCTCCAGCAGATGATGCTGGTCGAGCCGGGTCCCCAGGGCGACCTGGTTGTTCTGCAGGATGAAGACGATGGGCAGGGCCAGGACCGCGGCGAAGTTGAGGGCCTCGTGCGCCTCGCCGTGCTTCGTGGCGCCGTCGCCGATCCAGGTGAGCGCCACCCGGGCCTCGTCGCGCCGGCGGAACGCCAGGGCGAAGCCGTTCATCACCGGGGCCAGCGCCCCGACCATGCTGATCGGCGCGACGATCCCGTGACGAAGGTCGCCCACGTGCAGGTCCCGGCCCCGGCTGGGCGAGTCGGCCGTGGCCAGGTAGCCGCGCAGCATGTCCGCCACCGACATGCCCATCTCGTGACAGGCCCCCGCGTTCCGGATCATGGGACCCACCACGTCTCCGGCCTCCCCCCGCCTCTCGAGCGCGTGCACCGCCCCCACCGTGACCGCCTCTTCCCCCGTCCCCAGCCAGGCCTTCGAGATGACCCCCTGCTTCACCCAGCGCTGGAGCGCGATGTCGTGGAGTCGGAAGCGGAGCAGGCCCCGGTAGAGGTCGAGGAGCTTCTCGGCGTCCAGCGCCTCCACTTCGGCCCGCCGCTCCGGATCGGCGGCGGCCCGCTCCCGGTACTCGGCCATCAGCTCCGGGTCGGGCTCCCACTCCATGTACTCCGGCGGGTCGAACGCCGGGTAGCGCCGCACATCCACCTCCGTGGCCGCGTCTCGCGCCGGAGCGGGCCCGAATTGGCTCGCCCGCGCCGATCGATTATGCTACAGGTCGCGTGCGGCTACACTAGACGGCCACCGGACCGTCGGCCAGTCGCGGGAGTCCAGGATGCGAGTCGAAGTCCCCGAATACGAGGTCGCCGAAGAGCTCGCCGTGTCGGCCGAGCGGTCCGTCCTGCTGATCGTGGACATGCAGAACGACTTCGTCGACCCGGACGGCGCCCTCCCGATCGAGGACGCGCCCGACACGGTGCCGGTCATCCGGGGGCTGGCCGGGCAGGCCCGCGCCGCCGGCGTCCCCGTCTGGTACACGCAGGACACGCACCGGGAGGGCGATCCCGAGTGGGAGATCTGGGGTCGGCACGTCGAGGCGGGAAGCTGGGGGTGGGAGATCGTCGAGGGGCTGGCCCCGGGGGACGACGACCGGGTCTTCCGGAAGGCTCGCTACGACGGCTTCTACGGCACCCAGCTGGACCACGAGCTGCGCATCGCGGGCCGCGACTGCCTGGTCGTCTGCGGCACCGTGGCCAACATCTGCGTGCACTACACGGCGGCGAGCGCCGGGCTGCGCTATCTGGACGTCGTGCACCCCGTGGACGCCGTGAGCGCCATCACCGAGTTCGACCTGCACGCCTCCCTGCGGCAGGCGAGCTGGCTCTTCCAGGCCCGGCTCGTCCGCTCGGCGGGCCTTCGCTTCGAGTGATCCATGAAGCCGTGTCGGCAGTGCGACTATCACATCCCGGATCAGGCGGCCCACTGCCCGCACTGTCGCCACAAGGCGAAGCGCGGCGATTTCCTGCCGCAGCTTCTGCTGGTCGCCGCCACCGCGGCGGCGGCGGTGGCCGTGCTGGCCGAAGGGTGTCCGGTCCAGCTCGGCTGAGGTGCGGGAGCCACCGGAGCCGGGCGGGCGACGCAGCGACCGATGGGAGCACGGATCCTGTGGGGCGCGTTCGAGCTCGCCGAGGACGGGACGGTGCGGGCCCGGATCACCCGCGAGGACCCGGACGGGGACTACCTCCGCGAGACGCGGCGCTGGGAATCCCTGGAGGCGGCGGAAGCCGATCTCGGACCCGGCTTCGGAGAGGTCGCCCGGAAGGCGGGGTCGGCCGGCAGCGCCCGCTGGCGATGGCGCCCCTGACGCCCCGCGCGGCGGCCGCGCTCGCCGTGGCCCTGACGGCCCTCCCGGTCTCCGCGACCGCCCAGACCACGGCCGACGGGCCGCCGGCCGGCTTCGGGAGCGCGCCGGAGGCCCGCTCCCTGCCCACCGTGGCGCGGCTCCAGTACGACGGGGGCGGCGACTGGTACGCAAACCCGTCCAGCCTCCCCAACCTGCTCCAGGCCGTGCGGGAGCGAACGGGCGTGCGAGCCGCTCTCCGGGAGACGCGGGTCCGGCTCACGGACCCCGATCTGCGCGATCACCCCTACCTGTACGTGACCGGACACGGGAACATCCGCTTTTCTGAAGAGGAGCTCGAGCTCCTGCGGGCCTGGCTGGAGGACGGCGGCTTCCTCCACGTCGACGACAACTACGGGCTGGACGAGTCCTTCCGGCGCGAGGTGGTCCGGCTGTTTCCGGACCGCGAGCTGGTGGACGTGCCCCTCGACCATCCGATCTACCGGATCCCATACGAGCTCCCTGACGGGCTGCCGAAGGTGCACGAGCACGACGGCCTCCCCGCCCGGGGCCTCGGGATCTTCGTCGACGGCCGCCTGGTCCTCTTTTACAGCTACCAGAGCGACCTGGGGGACGGGTGGGAGGACCCCGAGGTGCACGGCGACCCGCCCGAGGTGCGCGAGGCCGCGCTCCGGATGGG
>CAYMQZ010000236.1:0-4149 GCA_964392705.1 uncultured Gemmatimonadota bacterium | reverse complement strand
CAGTGCGCCTCCTCGCACACGGAGTGCAGCTCGAGGCCCCGCATCATCGACTTCAGCCGTCGATAATTCGGGCCTCCGGGCGCGCGCACCTTGAGCCAGCGAGGCTTCCTCCGGGGCCACTCGGCCGCATCGGGCGCGGCCTCGACCGCCTTCTGGCCCGGATGACCTCCGCCGTTGGCGCGGCTCGGCGCGGCCGCCGAGCCCAGGACTTCGAGTCTGCGCATGTATCGTCCACCCACCGCATCCAAGCTTCGATCTCGCCGCGTCGCACGGAAGCCGGACGCTCCGCTCGGCGCCGACGCTCGCGGGGTTTTCGTCGGGCACAGAACATACCCGGGGGCTGAGCGTGCGTCCACCGGCCGAGCCGGCCTCGGGGCGCCCTCGGATCCGGTCGCGGAGCCGGCCGCCGGAGCCCCCATCTCGTTGCAGCGCCCGGACCGTGGCTGTATCTTCAGCCGCGTCCCGATCCCTTCGGCAGCGAGCGACCGGAGACGGTATGACGTATATCATCACCCAGCCCTGCATCGGCACCAAGGACGCCTCGTGCGTCGACGTGTGTCCCGTGGACTGCATCTACGAGGGGGAGGACCAGTACTACATCCACCCCGAGGAGTGCATCGACTGCGGCGCGTGCGTTCCCGAGTGCCCCGTCGAGGCGATCTTCCCCGACGACGAGGTGCCCGAGCAGTGGCAGGAGTTCATCGCCAATAACTACACCCACTTCGACGTCCCGCCGCCGGCCTGAGTCGAGCGGCGCCGACCCGGGGGCCGGGTTCCGTCGGAATCCGGCCCTCTTTGTTTGTAGGTCCGGTCCCGGTTCATTAGGGACGACCATGGAGGGGGCGACCATGGAGCGCATCGTCGACATCGAGGGTGAGGCCTGGCGGGTCGTGCCGCTGTCCGACGAGGTGGGGCGGGCCGAATCGGATCCGTGGCACTTCGCCCGTGTCCGCTTCGAGCCGGTCGGCCCCTCCTCCTGGGTACCGCGCGAGACGTGGCTCCGGCTGGAGGAGGACGTGCCCGCCGGCGACGTGCTGGACCAGTACGACGACGCGGCGCTGGTCGAGGCGTTCATGGTGGCCGAGGAGGTCCGGGCCCCCGACGAGGAAGGGGATCGATGAACGCGGAGATGATCGCGGAGTCGAGGTCGAGGGGCGAACTCGAGGGGGGGAGACTTGCTCCAGGCCGTCGGCTCCCGGCCGCGGCGGCGGTCGCGGCGTTGGTCGCGGCGGGGTTCCTGGTCTCGCCGTTCGTGGCGGGGGCGCCCGGGCTGGCGGCCCAGGCCGGCGCCTCCGGCTCCCGGCCTCACGAGCACGACGGCCGGGAGACGGCGAGCGGGCAGGACGGCGCCTCCGCCGAGAGCCCGGGGAAGTCGGCGACGGGCGAGCCGGGGCCCGGTCCGGAGTCGCCTCCCCTTCCGGAGGGCGTGAACGACCTGGTCCGCTTCGTCGACCGCCCCGGGGAGGGGGCCCTGGAGGTCGTGATCGGCCCGGTGAGCTTGCCCTCGGGGGGCCCCCACCTGCGCACGCCGGTCCAGATGGCCACGCTCCCGATCGAGGGATGGCTGCACGGCTACACCTGGTCGGTGACGGACGGCGAGGGGCGGCCGCTGCCGGACCGCCTTCTCCATCACGTGAACTTCCTGGACCCGGACGCCCGCGAGCTCTTCGCCCCGATCCCGCGCCGGGTGCTCTCGGCCGGGCGCGAGACCGGCCGCCAGGAGATGCCCCGCTTGCTGGGTTATCCGATCGAGGCGGGGACCCGCCTGCTGATCGCCCCGATGTTCGCGAATCCGACCGAAACGGACTACGACGAGGTGTACCTCCGGGTCCGGCTCCTCTACAGCGACGGCGACGACCGGCTGGTCCGTCCCGGCCGCGTCTACCCGTTCTACCTGGACGCCATGGGGCCGGTCGGCCCGAAGCACTTCGAGGTGCCGCCGGGCCGCTCCGTCGTGGGCTGGGAGGGACGCCCGGCCATCGACGGCCGGATCCTGGCCATCGGGGGACACCTCCACAACTACGGGGCCCGGCTGCGCCTGGTCGACGTCACGAAGGACGAGGTGCTCTACGAGGTCGAGCCCGAGACGGACGAGCGCGGCCGGGTCGTGAAGGTCCCCACGGCCAGGCTCTGGTGGAAGGGCGGGATCCGGATCTCGAAGGACCACACCTACCGGATCGAGGTGGCCTACGAGAACCCGCTCGACCGGCCGGCGCCCGATATGGGGATGGGCGTGCTCGGCGGGATCGTCCTCGCCTCCCCGGATGCCGAATGGCCCCCGCTCGACCGGCACGATCCCGATTACGTCGCGGACCTCCGGAACACGCTCGAGGAGCCGTTCCGCGACTCCGGCCACGGCGGCCACGGCATGCACGGCATGGGCGGCATGGATGGGATGGACGCCCGGGGCGAGGTCACGGCATCCGGAGGGGGTGGCGTGGATGAGCGGCATCGAGGCGCGGAGGAAGGCGACCAGGGCGGTGGAGGCGGGACCCGCTAGGCGCGCGCTTGAGCTGGGTCCCCCTCGCCCTGGCGACCGCCCTCTTCTACGGTCTGCAGGGCGCCTGGTCGAAGCGCGTCACCCGGGACGCGACCCCCCTGGCCGCGAGCTGGGCGATCTTCGCCTTCGCCTTCCCGCCTCTCCTCTTCTACCTGGGCCTGCGCGGGCTGCCCGAGATCCAGCCGGCGTTCTGGCCCGCCGCCGCCGTCACCTCGGGGCTCTCCCTCCTCTCCTTCTACCTGTACGTCTCGGCCCTGCAGCGCGGCGAGCTGGGGCTCACCTACCCGCTCCTCGCTCTCACCCCGCTGTTCCTGGTGCCCGTCGAATGGGTCCTGCTGGGCGACCTGCCCGGCCTCCGGCAGAGCGTCGGGATCCTGGCCGTCGTGGCGGGCGTCTACCTGCTGCACCTGCCGGGGGAGCGAGCCGGACCCTTCGCCCCCTTCCGGGCGCTGTTCCGGGACCCGGGTTCCCGCCGCATGCTGGCGGTCGCCCTCATCTGGTCCGTGAGCGCCGTGGTGGACAAGATCGCGGTCACGAGCGCCTCGACGCCGTTCTACGGCGTGGTCCTCTCGGGCGTCCTGGGGCTCGCCTTCCTCCCGCTCGTCAGCCGGAAGGGGGGCGGCGTGAGGGCGGCGCTCGGCCCGGACACCCGCTGGCTCCTGGTCGTCCAGGGCCTGCTGTTCGCCGCGACCTTCATCGTGCAGATGGAAGCGCTCCGGCAGACGCTCGCCGCCTACGTGATCACGACGAAGCGG
Source organism: uncultured Gemmatimonadota bacterium (assembly GCA_964392705.1). Classification (GTDB taxonomy): domain Bacteria; phylum Gemmatimonadota; class Gemmatimonadetes; order Palauibacterales; family Palauibacteraceae; genus CAYMQZ01. The sequence continues at coordinate 894 of CAYMQZ010000236.1, read as the reverse complement.
AGCGGCGCGCTGGTCACGGTCCTCCTGGGGGCCGCCTTCTTCGGCGAGCGGGGCACCGGGAAGCGCCTCGTCGGGACGGCCGTGATCCTGCTCGGCCTCGCGCTCGTCGTCACGGCGTAGGGCCGCGCGACGCGGAGCGGAGCACCCACGATCAGGTCCCCGGGGGCGGCACGCTCCCCTGCGACTCGCTCCGATCCGCCTCTGCTCGACCCCATTCGGCTTCGAAGCGACGGAGCAGATCGTCCGGATCGTGCCCCCGGGCGCGGATCGCCTCCAGGGCCTCCTCGACCCCCGGCTCGTCGCCCCGCTCCCGCCGCACGACGGCGCACAGCACGCGAGCCGGCAGGTAGCCGCCCCCCGCCCCGGACGCCCTCCGGGCCGCCCGCTCGGCTTCCTCGAGCCGGCCGGCCTTCCAGCGGGCCACGCCGAGCCCGTACAGGGCCTCGGCGAAGTCGGGGGCGGCCTCCAGCGCGCGCTCGAACTCGCGGCGGGCGGCCTCCGGCTCGCCCTCCCGCAGCGCGGCGATCCCCAGGTTGCTCCGCGCCGCGGCGACGTAGGGATAGCGGCGCCCCAGGTTGAACCAGGGCTGGAGGCGCTCGAACCGCTCGTCCCCCTCCGTCTCCTCGAGAAACGACTCGAGCTCGGCTCGCGCACGCTCCGTCCGGCCGCCGCGGAGCGCCTTCACCCCGCGCCGGAACCGCCGCGTCCGCCATTTCCACCAGCGGCCCGGCACGAGCAACAGCGCCAGGACGGCGGCCACCATGGCCCAGCCGGGCCGGAAGGCGGCCAGGACCAGCACGACCGCCACCGCCCCCAGCACGTAGGGAACGGCCGTGGGGATCGCCCTCCGGGCACCGCGGCGAGAGTCGGCCATGGGAGTCGCAATCTGTGCGG
>CAYMQZ010000235.1:0-4153 GCA_964392705.1 uncultured Gemmatimonadota bacterium | reverse complement strand
CCCGACCCGGCCTAGAACCCCGGCTGCAGGTTGAACACCACGAACCAGTCCTGGTCGGGCCGGTCCAGCGGGTTCACCACATCCAGCTCCGCGACCGCCAGCCCGAACAGGTTCAGCCGCGCCAGGAAACCGACGCTCTTCACCGGCTCCCGGCAGTCCTCGGGACCCGCCGATTCGAAGCAGGGACCGAGGTCGCTCGTCCAGGCCACACCCGCGTCGAAGAACGTGCCGATCTCGATCGGCGGGAAGCCGGCCGCCGGCACCACGCCGACCCCGCCCAGCAGAGGCAGGCGCAGCTCGGCGTTGAACACCCCGATCCGGCTCCCCAGGAGCTGGTCCAGGATCGGGCAGCCGCCCGTGATCGGCTCCGCGCCCGGCGTGAAGCACTCGCTGGCTTCGAAGCTCCCGATGTCGTAGCCGCGCACGAGCCGGGACCAGCCGACGAAGATCTCGGAGAGGCGCTCGTCCTCGCCGTCGGGCAGGTAGCGGCCGAAGTGCAGGCCGCGGACCGCGAACGCGAGCGGACGCGCGAGCTGGAAGTACTTGCGGTAGTCGCCCAGCAGATTGACGAAGTTCAGGCTGCCCACCGTGGGGGCCACCTCGAGGCGGTAGCGCTGGCCCAGGATGGGGCTGGTTCCGCCGAAGATCGAGTTGTCGTAGACGAGCGCCGTGCTCCCCCCCGCCAGGTACAGCGTCGACGGCGAGCACAGCTCGAGTCGCGGATCCGTGATGCCCTCCGCGCACGTGGGCACGTCCTCGTCGCCTTCTCCCACGATCTGGAAGGTGAACTGGTTGAAGGCGAGGGTGTCGATGTTCACCGCGAAGTCGAGCTGCCGCGCGTTCACGGACACCTCGAACCGCTGCGACCGGTTCAGGGGATACGCTAAGGCCGCGTTCACCGACCGGTCGACCTGGAAGAAGCGGAAGTCACGGATCACGACGACCGAGTCGGAGACCAGCCCCGTCTGGAAGAAGCGCGTGACGAACGGGATCTGGCCGCCCGCGACGCCCCAGTTCCACCGCGAGCTCCGGTTCTCGTAGCCCACCAGGGCCGCGGTTCCCTTCGCGACATCGCCCCGGGCCGTGTTGACCTGGAAGAGCGTGTACAGGCTGACGTCTCCCAGCATGTCGCTGAAGTAGAGGCTCGCGCCGCCCGCGAAGAAGACGCCGAAGTCGCTGGCCGCGAGCGCCAGGGTAGGCTGGCCGATGAAGTCCAGGGAGAGGTTCGTCGAATAGTCATCCTCTTCGAACGTGATCGGATCGGCCAGGCCGAGGCGCGGGTTGCGCAGCAGTGCCACCAGCTCGTCGGAGGCCCGGATCCGGGGCGGGATGATCGCGGGGTCCACGCTCGCGATCCGGTCCGGGATGGGCACCCCGCCGCGCGCCCGCTGCGCGTCGATCCGGTAGATGTTGTAGTTGAACGGCCCCTCCTCGTAGATGCTGACCGCCAGGTCGCCGCTGCGCGAGGCGACCGTCAGCGAGGGGCTGAGGTTCGCGATCCCGCTCACGCCACCCTGCAGGTTCGTGAGCTGGTAGAACCTCTCCTCGCCCAGGTCCAGACGGTAGACGTTCCGCACCCCTTCGTGATCCGAGACGAAGTAGATGTCGCCGTCGGGGCCCCAGTGCGGATCCCAGCTGTCGGCTTCCGGGTCCGGAACGCGCGGGAGCGGTCGCGGCTCGAGCGCGGTTCCCGAGACGTCGAGCCGGGCCAGCTCGTACCGGCCGGCGGTCAGGAGCGAGAGGTCGGTCGTGAAGCGGTCCGTGACGAAGGCCAGCTCCCGGCCGTCCGGCGACCAGCTCGGCTGGAAGTCGGCGTAGGCGTCGTTCGTGAGCCGGCGCAGCTGGCCGGTCTCCACATCCAGCACGTACAGATCCAGGAAGCCGTCCACCTGGGCCGCGAACGCGATGCTTCGCCCGTCCGGGGACCACGCGGGGGCGAAGATCTCGCCCAGCTCCGGGAAGCGCCACTCCTGCAGGCGGTCCCCGTCGTCCGGATCGATGATCGTGACGATCGGCTGGCCCCGGTTGACCCCGGCGATGACGAACCGCTGCCCGTCGGGCCCGTAGGAGCCGGAAGATTGGATGAACTGCAGGCTCTCGTAGTGCGGGTCGACGGCGGTCTCCGTGAGCTTCGTCCTCACCTCGCCCGTCCGCGCGTCGGCCACGAACATGTCGATCGAGAACAGGCTCCGCTCCGAGAGGAAGACGATCTCGTCGCCGTCCGGGCTGAGCGCCGGGCCCAGGTTCAGGTTCGCGTCGGTCGTCTCCTCGGAGAGCAGCTTCGTCCCGAACTCCGAGGGCGCGGCGGTCGCCTCGAGCACCGGCTGGTAGTAGTCCCGCAGCTCCTGGTGCCACATGGCCGAGAGGGAGTCGGGCGAGGTCTCCAGCACGGCGGCGATCGCCGCGGGCGCGTTCCCGCTCCGGCCCGCCAGCGTGAGGATCCGCCCGATCCGCTGCTCGCCCCAGCGGCCCGCTATGTAGGACCACAGCGCGTGGCCGTACCGGTAGGGGAAGTAGCGGGGGTTCCGCAGGTCCGAGATCGTCGGCAGGTCGTCGTGCACCACGGCGTCGCGCAGCCACATCGTAGTGAACGGGTCGACCGGCCCGAGCGACAGGTACTCGGCCATGCCCTCGATGAACCAGAGGGGGAGGCGGATCGCGCCCGGCACATCCAGTCCGGGCCCCCCGGTCCCCTGGCCCGTGATGTCGAACTGGAACGCGTGCACGAGCTCGTGGCCCAGGACGTGGTCGCTCTCCTTCAGGGGGCCGGCCAGCGGCAGCACGACCCGTCGTTTCAGGATCTCGGTGAAGCCGCCGGTCGACTCGCCGATCTGCTGGGGGGTCGCGTTCGTCTGCTCGAAATGAGGGTGGTTCGCATACAGGATGATCGGCTGACGCTGGCGGAACTCGTGGTTCAGGACCCGCGAGAGCCGGGCGTACCAGCGCTCGGCCATCCGGGCCGCCATGGTCGCGGCCTCCCGCTCCTCCTCGTAGAAGTAGAGGTCGAAGTGGTCGGTTTTCAGGACCTGGAAGTCGAACGACTCGTACTGGACCTTGTTCCGACCGAAATAGCCGTTGAACTGGCCGGCGAGGGGAGCCGCGGCCGGCAGGAGCAGACCCAGGAGGACGAGGGTCGCGACGGCGAGCAGGCGTCTGCAGCGCATCTGATCTCCTTCCCCGTAAAGAACGAGGCACCCGTCTCTTCGGACGAGTCCGGCGTCGAGGCGGTCACCGGGCCGGTCGCGCGGTCCCGCGAGACCGCCCTCCTGGGGGGAGCCCGTGAGGGCCATCCTGCCTGGCGGGTCGAAGGCCGGGCCAGGACGCGAAACTAGGGGGCACCCGCGACGGGCGCCACCGATCCCGGCCCGGTCGGATCCGCGAGACGTCCTCCGCGGGCCCGCCGTCGTCCGCCGCCCTGGCCACCCTATTGTAAAGCGCGAGGTAGCAAGAATGGTTCCTCGTGGGGAACGCCACGCCGCGCCGCTTCACCGCGGTCGACACCCCGTCGGCAGGGACCGCGTCGAGGCGTCCGGGGACTCAGGCCGGGCCGGAGCCGGCCCGGTCCCGATCGGGATCCTCCGGCTCGTCCGGCTCCTCCCTCCCCAACCCCCGGATGAGGCGCGCCGCATCCTTCAGGAACCAGGCGAACACGACGGGCGTGCCGACCACCAGAACCCAGATGGCCAGCTCGGTCCAGAGCGCGTAGCCGCTCACGCTCGCCTCCGTCCGAACGCCCACCCCAGGAGCCAGGCCCCCAGCGAGACCGGCAGCGCGATGAGCAGGGCGTGCTCCTGCCAGAACTCGAACGCCCGACCGCCCACCCGTACGCCGAGGCGCATCGTCTGCCACTCGGGATCGTAGTCGCCCGCCAGGTTCACGACGGCGTAGACGAGCGCGGCGGTGCCGAGTCCCGCGGCCGTCGAGGCCGTGCCGGCCGCGCGGGGCTGGCGGCCCGGCAGGTAAAGCCCCGCCAGCACCGGAACGAGGACCGTGGACACGAGCAGGGTGGACATGAACACCCAGGCGCCGACGATCGAGCGGAAGGCGAGGGCCAGCCAGACGGTCACGACCGTCGCCAGGACCATCGCCAGGCGGGTGCCGCGGATGAGCGCCGCCTCGTCGGGCTCCCCGCCGCGGCGCAGCGGACGCCAGA
>CAYMQZ010000234.1:0-4157 GCA_964392705.1 uncultured Gemmatimonadota bacterium | reverse complement strand
ACGTAGGAGCCGTAGGTGATCATGGCGCCCATGCCCAGGCTGAGGCTGAAGAACGCCTGGCCGATCGCCGCGAGCACCGTGGCTCCCGTCACCAGGCTGAAGTCGGGCCGGAAGTAGAACTCCAACCCCTCGCCGGCCCCCGGCAGCGTCACGGCGCGAAGCGCCAGCAGGACGAGCAGCACGAACAGGAGCGGCATCAGCACCTTCGTCCAGCGCTCGATCCCCTTCCGCACGCCCCCCAGCACCACGTAGATGGTGAGGGCCATGAAGGCCAGGTGCCACCCGATCGCCTTTCCCGCGTGGCCGGCGACGTCCGAGAAGATGGCGGCGGTGTCGACCCCCGCGGTGAAGGTCCCGGTCGCCGCCTTCAGGATGTAGGCGAGGGTCCACCCCGCGATCACCGTGTAGAAGCTCAGGATGACGACGCCCGTCAGCACCCCGAGCCCTCCCACGAGATGCCAGGCCGAGTCGGGAGCCAGCGCCTTGAACGCGCCGACCGGGTTTCGCTGGGACTTCCGGCCCAGGATCAGCTCGGCTAGCATGACGGGGGCTCCGATGAAGGCCACCGCCAGGAGGTAGATGAAGAGGAAGGCGGCGCCGCCGTTGGCGCCCGCGACGGTGGGAAAGCCCCAGATGTTCCCGAGACCGATGGCGCTCCCGGCCGCCGCCAGGATGAACGCGAGCTTCGATCCCCAGGTGTCCCGGGGCGTGGGGGTCAACGATTCCATGGGCTTCTCCATGGGCGTAGCTCTCGGCTGGAGTGAACGGGCGGTCCGCGGTCCCCCCGCGGCGGTCGGCGGTCGCCGCGACCGGTCTCAGTCACCCTGGTCGGCCTCCGCGACGGCCCGCTCGGCCGCCTCGAACCCGATCTTCGAGTGGGTCCCGTCGCAGAACGGCTTGTCGCGGGAGCCGCCGCACCGGCAGAGCGCGATGCTCGCCTTCCCCTCCGTGTCGTAGACGTTCCCGTCGGCGTCCAGGACCTTCGCGGCCCCCTTCACCACGTAGGGTCCGTTCTCGTACGCCGTGATCACCACTTCATCCGGCATGAAGGAGCCTCCCGTGTCGCGTCGCCGTCGCGCGTTCTCGGACCCCCCGGACCCCGGAATCGGCTTCCGGAAAATCGCGGGCAAGATGAGAAGGCGCCGCCCGGGGGGCCAGCCAGCCCGGGGTTTCCCCGGACCGCCCCCGCCGGGACGGCGGTCGCCCACCGGCCGGGTGACCCGCGGCTGATTCCGGCCGCGGGTACGCGGCTAATCCGGCCGCAGACGGCGGAGGAGAGGGATGGCCGCCATCTTCTCCTCGGTCAGCTCCCCCCACAGCACGCCGGTCGGTCGCGCGTACGGGCCGTCGCAGCGGATCGTTCGCTCCGGCGTGACGATCAGGTCCAGCGGGACGTCGTGGCTGGTCATCGGCAGCTCGCCCGGATCGGCCACCTGCGCCTCGTGCACCGTCGTCGCGATGAGGGTCTCCCCGGTGACCAGCCCGGCTTCGAGGGCGCGCTGGCGCACGGGCCATTGGGGCGAGTCCGGGTTCGACTTCAGCGCCGTCGCCTCCCGCCACGCCGCTGTCTCCCGCAGTCGCTCGGGTCGCCCGTCCCTCGCCGCCTCGTCGGGCGGCGGGAACTCGCTCAGGAACGCGGAAGCGCCCAGCGCGGGATGGAAGCCGAGGCGGCGGAGGAGCGGGTCGAGTCGCTCCCGAAACGCCGGCTCCGAGATGTCGAGACGGCCCGGCGCATCGCCGGGCTCGCGGTTCCGGAAGAACAGGTTCTCGGCCACCAGAAGCCCGGGCGGCACCGCGTGCCGCGCGAGCGCCGTCTGCTCGCAGTAGGGCTCCCCCGAGTCGTACCGCGGGTCCTGGCCGGTGCGGACGAGGGCGTTCCCCACGAACGCCCCCGGCGCGGGACCGGTCGCGCTCTCCCGGGTGAGGGAGGCTCCACAGGCCCCCGTGCGGAAGATCACGTTCCCCTCGATCAGGGCCGTGGGTCGTCCCTGCCCGGCGTCCCAGTAGGCGATGCCCCAGGTGAGGACGTCCTCCACCACGTTGTGTCGGATCTCCGCCCGCGCGTCCACGAAGATGCCGATCCCCTTCCAGTAACGGCGGACCAGGTTGCCCGTGACGATCGCCTCCGCGTCCCAGGTCAGCCCGATTCCGACGCCTCGCCCCCCGCCCACGCTCGCCCCGGAGGCCCTGTCCACGCCGTCCACGACGTTGTTCCGGATCACCGCCCGTGCTCCCCGGTAGAGGGCGATGCCGTCCCACGAGTTGCGCTCGATGCGGCATCCCTCGATCCACGTGCTCGAGCCCTCCCGCCCGGCCAGGCCCATGATGCCGGCGACCGTCTTCGTCACGATTTCCGGATCTCCCACGTTTCCCGACAGGGAGCAGGCCTCCAGCCTCACGGAGCCGCGCTTCACGACCACCGCCGCGTCGGTGGCGTTGCCGTCGGGGTCGCGAATTCCGTCCGTCACCGTGAGCGCGCGCAGGGTGCAGTCGATGCAGTCCTCGAACAGGATCCCGTAGCCGGCACGGGTGCGGAGGACGACGCTGTCCCGATGGGTTCCGGCCAGCTCGATGCCCCGGCCGGAGAGCCGGAGCCCGCGCGTGGCCTCGACCCGCGTTTCGGGCTCCGGGCAGTTGCCGCACGTCGTCTCGACGTACGGGCGCGGCGAGATCTCGTACCTACCGGGTGCGAGGAGGACGCGGGCCGGGCCCGCCAGGCCGTCCACGAGCGCCTGCAGGCTGTCCCCGGCGGCGCCGGAGCCGACGACGCGGGGCGACGGCGGACGCAGCGTGGGGCCCCCGCCCGCCTCCTGCGCGGCCAAGGTCGGCGATGCCGCGATCCCGAGCAGCGCGGCGAGGAGAGGACCGAGAAGCCCCCCGGACCGAGAGGTCGCGGGACCGTGGAACGACGCCCGACGACGTCGTAGATTGCGGAACGCGCTCGAAGACGGGACCCGGCTCCCGTCGCGGGACTCCGCTCCCGAAACGTCCGTCGCGCCCCTCGCGGCGGCTCGCGCACGAGAGGGACGCCAGTGCAGACAGTCACCCGCCACGACCCGATGATCCTTCCCGCCGCCGCCCCGGCGCGCCAGGTACCGGCGGTCGCCGCCGGTCCGGTCGCCACCGGTCCGCTGCTCGCCGCCGGTCTGCTGCTCGCCCTCGTCGCGTGCGGGGACGGTCCGACCGCGCCACCCGGGATCGACCTGACCTGCAACGTGTCTCTGGACCTGGTGGCCGAACGACCGTTCGACGCCGACGAGGTCCCGGCGCTCACGAACCCGGAGCTGGCCGTCTTCGGCCAGCCCAGCACGATCTACCTCCGGCGCACGGACCGGGTCATCGGTCTCCTCGTGAACGGCCAGCCCGTAGCGGTTCCCCACAACATCCTGTGGTGGCACGAGATCGTGAACTTCGACCTCCCGAATTCGCGGATCGCCGTCTCCTATTCCCCGCTCACGGGCTCGAGCCTCGCCTTCGACCTGGAGCGGGCCGGGGTCGACAAGTTCCTCGTTTCCGATTTCATGTTCAACAGCAACACCATGCTGGAGGATGGGGAGACGGGCTCGCTGTGGCCGCAGATGAGCCGGGCGGCCGCGTGCGGTGAGCGGACCGGGGTCGCCCTGGCGATCGTCCCGACCTGGGAGATGAGCTGGTTCGCCTGGCGGAGCATCTTCCCGACCACCGTGGTGGTCTCCTCGGAGACGGGGTTCGATTTCTTCTACAGCATCTATCCGTTCGACGACTACGAGACGGTCACGAACGCCCAGATGCACTTCCCCGTCGAGGGCGTCGACCCCCGGCGCCCGCCGAAGGAGCGGGTTCTCGGGATCCCGGTCCGGGGGGGGGGCATCGCGCTGCCCTATCTCGCGCTGCGGGAGGCCGCCGGGCCGCTCGAGTTCCGTCGCGATGCCGCGGCCGTCGTGAACCTGGAGGTGGACGGCACGCCGGTGGTCGTCTTCTGGAGCACCATCGCGCAATCGGCGGTGGCCTTCCGCGCCGAGCTGGACGGCGAGCCTCTCGAGTTCAGCGCGACCGACGGCCAGATCCAGGACGTGGAGACGGGCTCGTTCTGGAACCTCGCCGGCCAGGTGCTCGCCGGCCCCCTGGAGGGCGTGCAGCTCGAGCTCCTGCCCGACGCCTACACCGCCTTCTGGTTC
>CAYMQZ010000233.1:0-4203 GCA_964392705.1 uncultured Gemmatimonadota bacterium | reverse complement strand
GCTCGCGCGCGGCCCCGGTCGAAGCCGCGCTCGGCCGCCTCGGCCTGCGCCCCCCCTGAGCGGCTGCCGTTCCCCGTCCCTTTGCTCGTGCGCCCTCCTCACACCGATCGGCCATGAGTTCAACACGCTGGTGATGGGACCGGGAGGGTACCGGACCTCGGATTACCTGTGCCTGGCCCTTCCCCTCACGGTCCTCGTGACGCTCGTGAGTGTGCCGCTCATCCTGCGGGTGTGGCCCTTGTGAGGATGGGGGCGCGCGACTCCCGGGTCGGCTCGGGCTCGCCGACTCGCTAGCCTTCCGGCTCTGCGGCGAGGAACTCCTCCGCTCGCCGGCCCGTCGCATCGGCCTGTGACCGCAGCGGCGGGTCCGCTCCGGACCACAACGCCCGCAGGACCATCCAGTGCGCCGCCGCCTTGCGCGGCTCTCCCGCCTCCTCGTACAGCGCCGCGAGCCGCTCGTGGACCCGGCCGCGGTAGACGGCGTCCGCCCGGCCCCGGTGGAGGTACGGGACCGCCAGATAGCGCTCGTAGGAGAGGATCGCGGAATCGCGCGCGCCGGCCGCTCGGTACGCCTCCGCGAGCACCGGCAGGTGGCAGATCCCCTCGCAGCCGAGGAACGAAGGCTGCCGCTCGACGAGCCGGAGCTCGGCGATCGCCTCCCGCGCCCGACCCCGGGAGAGCAGAAGCTGACCCCGCGCCAAGTGCCGCAAGTCGGGACGCCGGGTGGGCGCGCGCGCCGGGTCGGCGGGTCGCGGCCACTCGCCCGCCTCGGCCAAGAGCGCCTCGGCTCGGGTGGGAGCTCCGGCCGCCGCAAGGAGCCAGGCGCGCTCCAGCTCGTAGCGGAATTCCGGGCACAGGCGCTCGGGCGGGTAGCGGTCGACTGCCTCCTGGAGCGTCGCGAGCGCGCCGGCCGTGTCCGCGCCCGTGACGAGCTCGATCGCCGCAAGCTCCAGCGCGGTCTCCAGGTAGGCGTCGCCCGACCCCTGGCGCGCATGGTGGGCGAGGATGTCCGCGAGCCGCTCCCGGGCCTGCGCGATCCGGCCGCGCGCGGCCGCCGTGTAGGCCGCCCAGCGCCCCCCGTACACGGTAGCACCTTGCTCGATCGCCTGGGCGAAGACGCGCTCCGCCTCCTCGTACTCCCCGAGCGCGGCCGCGAGCTCGCCCCACGTGTCCTGGTGGCGGCCCGGGTGGCGGCGCTCGAGCGAGTCCAGCGCCGCGCGGGCGCCGGGGACGTCACCCTGAGCGAGGAGGGACGCCACGAGACCGTGACCGATCCACGGGACTTCCGGCCGCGCCCGCAGGTCGAGGCGCGCGTACTCCTCCGCCCGTGCCGGCTGCCCCAGCTGCAGGAGCAGGGCCGCCGCGTTGTTGCCGTACGCGCCCCCCGTGCGCCGCACGAGCGCCTCGTAGACTCCTGCCGCCCGCTCGGAATTGCGCTCGATCTGGAAATGGACCAATCCCATCACGAGGAATCGCTCCTCCTCGGTGAGGCGGTCCCGGTGCCGGTACGCCTCTCTGAGGGCTTCGAGCCCCCGACATCGGTCCATCTGGCCGCTCCACAGGAGGCTCGCGAGCTTCTGGTGTGCCGCGGCGAAGGAGGGGTCCAGCCCCAGGGCGTCCTCCAGGTGGGCGATCGCCGCGCTCCCGCGTCCCTCACGCAGCGCCTCGATCGCCCGCGTGTAGGACAGGAGCGCGGGAAGCGAGGCCGTCGTCACCCGGGCGAGGGGAGGGCTCGCACTGATCGCACCGCCTGCCTCGCCGAGCTGGTCGCGGAGGGAACGGGCGAGGCGGTCGAGGGCCCGAAGCAGGGCCTCCGCGCCGCCCTTGCCCGCCGGTCCGGACGCGGTGGCGAGCGCGCGCCCGCCTTCGGCATCCAGGATGCGGATCGATACGAGGATCCCGTCGGCTGCGCGGTCCAGGCCTCCGGATGCGACGAGCGCGAGACCCTCGCGGCGCGCGAGCTCCCGGGCGGCGGCGGCGGGAAGCCGCCCCCCGGGACTCCGCTCCATGCGGCGGAGCGCTTGCGCGAGCTCGTCCTCCGGCACGGGGCGCACGACCTCCGACTGCGCGAGAGCCGTCCGCAGGGCGGCCGTCGCGGCGCGCGCGAGGAGCGAGTCCGGACCGGGCGCTTCGAGATCCGCGACGAGGAGGACGGGGAGGGGACCCGCGGCGGCGGCCGCTCCGCCAGGTTCGCCGGTTCTGGATCCGAGCGCCCAAGCGAGAAACGCGGCCGCGACGGCGGTGAGCAGGATGGCGGCGCGCCGGCCGCGTCCGCGCGGCCCGCGCGCCATCGCCCCCGCTTCCGGATCGACGCCGGCGTCCCGCTCTCCCGTCGTCTCGTCCGGACCCTGGTCGGCGCCCGCACCTGATCCGCCGCCTTTCTCAACAAGCGTGCGAAACAGCGTTTCTGTCTCGCTTGCGGGCTCCAGGTCCAGGTCCTCGCCCAACCGGCGACGGAACGTCTCGTGATGGCGCCGCAGTCCCGTCCGGTCTCCCATCGACGCGAGCGCCCGGAGCAGCAGCCGGTGGACTTCCTCGTCGTAGGGCGCCCACTCCGCGGCGCGGCGGAGCCAGTGGATCTCCTCCACCGCGTTTCCCGCCTCGCTCCTCTCCACCGCCAGCGCGGTCGCCGCGCGCACCGCCTCGTCCCGAAGCGCCGAGCGCGCTTCCTCCAGCCAACGCTCGAACTCCACGGATCCGCCGAGATGGAACGCGGGAAGCAGATCGCCCCGGTACAGGCGGAACGCGGCCTCCAGATCGTCCGCCTGCAGCGCCCGGCGGAACGCGGCCGCGTCGCACCAGACGCCGGGGCCGAGGGAGAGCTCCTCCTTCCCGTGGCCGCTCACGGCGTCGGCCCCGAGCGCGCTCCGGAGCACGTACAGCGTCTGACTCAGGGCCGCGCGGCCCCTTCGCTGGCCCCTCTCGGGCCAGAAGATGGTCTGGACCTCGTCCCGGCGCACACTTCCGCCGCGGGCGAGCGCGAGATAGGCGAGGACCGCCAGCGGCTTCGGCTGCGTCCGCAGGGCGGCGACCGCGTCGGCGTCCTCTCCGCCGCGGATCTCGATCGCGCCGAGCGTCAGGAACTCCGCCCTGCCGTCCATCGGCAAGCCGCCTCGCCAGTTCAGGCGATGGGAAGAGACTATCAGGTGCCGTCCGAGAGTCCCGTGAGAGAGAGAATCTAGACTGGAGCGAGCGATGCGAAAACCGCTCGTCTGCCGCTGCCGCGTCGTCGCACGCAGACGGACGCGGGCCGGAGCGAGCCGTACCCGAACCCGGGAGGTTCCATGTCCACGCTGTCAGTCCCGCGCTTGCTGTTCGGAGTCTTCCTCTTTCCCCTGCTCGCCCTGGCCTGCGACGCCGCCCCGCAGGCGCCCGTCGAACCTCCCGCCCCCGAGGCCGCGGTCACCTTCAACGAGCGCTTCTTCACGGATGTCGTGATCTTCAACATCTGCACGGGCGAAGACGTGCACTGGCAGGGGTACGAGCACCGCACGATCAGCATGACGGCCGACGACGCGGGGGGCTTCCACATGCACTTCATCAACAACTGGAACGGCATCCGCGGCGTGGGCCTCACGACGGGCCGGACCTACCGCGCCACGGGCATCACCGATGTCACGCAGAACGTAAAGCCGCCATTTCCTGTCACGATGGTCGTGCGGCAGCACCTGCAGTGGGTGAGCCATGGGCCGGCCTCGGACGCAGTGGGCGAGGCGCTGCAAGTGCTCACGGTCAACGCGAACGGCGATGTGGTCGTGGACCAACCGTACGACTTCCAGTTCACCTGCCGCTGAGGCTGCAGCTGGCGCAGGAGCCTGCCGAGCGCCGCGTGCACGGGCCCAAAGGCTACCGGAAGTGGCAGGCGGCCCGCGCCCCGTCGCGCTTCGCCTCCAGGGGCGGGGCCTCGCGCCGGCACACGTCCTCCACCTCGGGACACCGGGAGGCGAAGGGGCATCCCGCCGGCGGCTCGCTGGACGACGGCGGATCGCCCCGCAGCCGGATCCGCTCCCTCCGCCGCCCCGGCTCGGGATCCGGCACGGCCGACAGCAGGGCCTGCGTGTAGGGATGGAGGGGTCGCCGGATCAGCTCCTCCGCGGGCGCCTCCTCCACGATCTTCCCCAGGTACATGACCGCGATCCGGTCGGAGATCCGCTCCACGACGCTCAGGTCGTGGGAGATGAACAGCATCGCGATCCCCTCCCG
>CAYMQZ010000232.1:0-4204 GCA_964392705.1 uncultured Gemmatimonadota bacterium | reverse complement strand
CTCACAATCGGAACCGGGTCACGAGCCGCTTCTCGGTCTCCCCCTCGATGTGGGCCTCGACCTGGATGTGCTCCTCGAGTCCCGAGCCGGCCAGCTTCCGTCTCAGGAGCTGATCCACCTGGAAGACGCCCGCGGAGTTGCTCATCTCGATCCGGATGAGGACCGGCGTGGCGTCCCCGCGCTCGATGTGGATCTCCTCCACCGCGGCGGCCGAGACGGCGTGGATGCTCATCGAGCCCGCCTCGAACGGGATGCGCGAGCGGCCCTGCTCCATGTCCAGCGCGTCGGCGATCCGCAGGATCCCCGCCTCCACCGTGAGGGGCGTCCCGCCCGAGCGGTGGGCGATGATCGCGTGGAGGATCTCGGACCGGACGATCGCGTCGGCGGGAGGGTCGTACACCTCGGCCAGGTGCCGCCTCAGGATCGGCTGGGCCACGAAGAGGGAGAAGGTCTCGTGGTCTTCCCGATGGATGGACATCCCCACGTCGTGGAAGAGCGCGGCGAGCGAAACCACCACCTCGGCGTCCTCCACCTCGAGCCCGTAGTCGAAGGCGATGCTGGGGGTCACGCCGGCGTCGACCAGCAGCCGGAGGATCCGGAGGGCGGAGTTGGCCACGATCTGCACGTGCACGGGCCCGTGGTCGGACATGCGGAGCCGATCGACCGCCGTGACGTTCGCCGCGGTCCACAGGGCGTAGACCTCCTCGTCCTCGTTCAGCCGCTCGACGAGCTCCGAGAGCCGGGGATTGTGCCGGGCCGGGAGCTTGAGCGGCGTGCGTCGGGCGAACCGCTTCTCGAGGGTCGGCCGGTCTTCGGAGGATCCGGCAGCGGGCACCTCGCGGGTCGCGTCGAGCGGGTTGGCCGCGGCGTGCGAGGGGCGGATCACGATGGTCGCGCGCTCCTCGGCGACGGCCGGCGGGGCGAGCTCCTCGCCGCCCGGATCCGCCTCCGGACCGTCCCGCTCGGGCGGGCGCTCGCGGGGCGAGCTCACGGCGCGGCCGCCCGCACGCCGGTCAGGCGCCGGCCGGCCTCTTCGAGCAGCTCCTCGGTCTTGCAGAACGCGAAGCGGACCAGGTGGCGGCCGTCCGCGGGGTCGGCGAAGAAGCTCGAGCCCGGGACCGGGGCGACCCCCACCTCGGAGGTGAGCCAGGCGGCGAACTCGTCGTCCGGCAGGTCGCTGAGATCGGAGAAGTCCGCCAGGATGTAGTAGGCGCCTTCGGGACGCAGGCAGCGGAACCCCGCCTCGACCAGCGCCTCGTACAGCAGGTCCCGGCGAGCCCGGTAGCCCTCGGCGAGCTCGGCGTAGTAGTCGGGACCCAGCGACTCGAGGGCCGCCGCCACGCCCTCCTGGAGCGGGGCCGGGGCGCCGACCGTCAGGAAGTCGTGCACCTTCCGGATCGCGTCCGTGACCGGCGGGGGCGCGACGACGGTCCCGATTCGCCACCCGGTGACGCTGAACGTCTTCGAGGCGGCGCTGATCGTGATCGTGCGCTCCCGCAGGCCCTCGAGCGAGGCCAGCGGCACGTGCTCGCCCTCGTAGACGATGTGCTCGTACACCTCGTCGGTGACGGCCCAGGCCCCGACGCGGCGGCAGATCTCGCCCACGCCCTCCAGCTCCTCGCGGGAGAAGACGCGGCCCGTGGGGTTGTTCGGGGTGTTCAGGATCAGCGCCCGCGTCCGTTCCGAGCAGGCGTCGGAGAGCCGGTCCAGATCCAGGGCCCAGCCCTCGGCCAGCGGCACGAAGACGGGCCGGGCCCCGCACAGGGCGGCGTCGGGGCCGTAGTTCTCGTAGTACGGCTCGAGGACCACCACTTCCTCGTCGGGATTCACGACCGCCAGCAGCGTGGCCGCCATCGCCTCCGTGGCGCCGCAGGTGATCGTGACCTCGGTCTCCGGGTCGACTCCCATCCCGTAGAACCGGTCGTAATGGACCGCCAGGGCCTCGCGCAGCCGCCGGGCGCCCCAGGTGATCGCGTACTGGTTGATGTCCGCCCGGATCGCGTCTGCCGCCCCCAGCTTGAGCGTCGCGGGAGCCGGAAAGTCCGGGAAGCCCTGCGCGAGGTTGATCGCGCCGTGGCGGGCCGCGAGGCGCGTCATTCCGCGGATCACGGACTCGGTGAAGCCGTGCGTGCGGCGAGCGGTGTCCATGCGCCCAATGTGGGCCGCGCGGTGGTCCGCGTACAGGCCCGAAGGCCGGCGCGGCTCGTGCTTCGGCGCGCCGACCGGTCAGCTCCGCGCCGGGGCCGCCGCCCCCCCGCGTTCTCCGACCGCCCCCGCCCCGGCTGCCCCCGGCGGCTCGGCGGGCTCCCAGCCCTCCCGGGCCAGCCACTCCCGCACCGCGGCGTCGTGGCGCCCCAGCCACGCGAAGTGGACGCGGTCGCCCTTGCGGGGGCGGTAGGAGTCGTCGGCGGGCTCGACCCGCCGGCTCCGCGCGAGCACCAGAGGAAGGATCGGGAACGCCTGCGGCAGCGCCCAGGCCTGCTTCGACTCGCCCGTGAGGCTTCCCTCGCCGCCGGCCCGCGGCGCGTCGGGTCCCCTGCCGCGGCCCACGGCGGCGCGCCCCCCCTCTTCGGACTCGGGATCGACGAGGCGCCAGGCCTCGATCACAGCCGACTCCTGGAGCAGCTCGTGCTCCCACTGCCCCATGTCCACGGCGACCCCGAACAGGAGGGCGGCCCCCACCTCGCGCACCTGATCGTCCTGCACGCCCAGCGTCCGGTGGAGCAGGGCGACGAACGTCCGGGGCACGCCGTAGCGGTTCCGCGCCTTGTCGGCCAGCAGCAGGTTCACCCCCTCGTTCGGCGTGACGGCCACGAAGCCGCGGCGGGCCTCGATGTCGGCCTGGAGCAGCGTGCGCTCGTCGTACGCGTTCCCGTACACGACCCGGAGCCCTTCCTCCTGGGCCGCCTGCGCCTCGGCGGCGTTCGTGTCGATCAGCACGACCTCCTCGTCCTCGGCCTCCAGCGCGTGGGCGACCGCCCGACCCACCGCGTTCGCCCCCACCAGGATGAAGCCCTGGTTCTCGGGACGCCGGACGCCGAGCAGCCGGGCGAGGATTCCCGCCGTCGTCCCCTGGACCACGACGGTGGCCGCGATGACCAGGAACACGGTCGCCAGGAGCTGCTGTCCGCCGGCCATGCCGTGGGTCCCCAGACGCTGCGCGAACAGCGAGGCGACGGCCGCGGCCACGATGCCGCGGGGGGCCACCCAGCTCAGGAACAGCTTGTCGCGCACCCGGAGCTGGGATCCGGCCGTGGAGACGGCGATGTTCAGCGGGCGAACCACGAGCATCAGCACCAGGACCGTGGCGATCGCGGGCCAACCCAGGGCGGCGACCTCGGCGATCCGGACGTCGGCGGCGAGCAGCACGAACAGGAGACCCACGAGCAGCACCGTGAGCTGCTCCTTGAACTCCTTCAGCTCCCGCTGCACGCGGGTCTCCATGTTGGCGACCACCATGCCCGCGATCGCCACGGTCAGGATCCCGCTCTCGGGGAGGATCGCATCGCTGGTCTCGAAGAGCGCGAGCACCAGGGCGAGGGTGAACACGTTCTCGAGCCCCTCGGGGACCACCCTCTCGTAGCGCAGGAGCAAGCCGATCAGGCCGCCTCCGGCGGCGCCCATGGCGAAGCCCACGCCGAAGCGGAACGGGAGCCCCAGCAGCCCGCTCGCGGTCTCCTGCGCTCCCGTGGCGACGACGACTTGGAGCGCCGCGACCGCGACGATCGCGCCCACCGGGTCGATCAGGACGCCCTCCGCCTCCAGGATCGTGCGCAGGTGCCGGGTCACCCGGATCCGGCGCAGGAGCGGCGTGATCACGGTGGGACCGGTCACGATCACCAGCGTCCCGAACAGGACGGAGACCTGCCAGTCCCACTCCATGAGCCAGCGGGCCGCGAGCGTGCCGCCCACGGCGGTCACCAGCGCGCCGACCGAGATGAGGCGTCGGATCGTCCGCGCCTCCCGGCGCAGCTCCCTCAGGTTGAGGCTCAGCCCCCCCTCGAACAGCACGACGGCCACCGCCAGCCCGACGATCATGTCCAGGCCGTCGCCCAGCACGTCGGGCCGGACCACGCCGGCCAGGTCGGGACCCAGCAGCACGCCGGCGGCCAGCATCAGCACGATGCCCGGGACCCGGAGGTGCCGGGCCACCGACTGGGCGACGATGCCCGCGGCCAGGGCCAGGGTCACGGTGAGCGCGGGA
>CAYMQZ010000231.1:1522-4248 GCA_964392705.1 uncultured Gemmatimonadota bacterium | reverse complement strand
TCGAGAGCGCCGGGTCCATGATCGCGCTCACGTGATCGAGCCCGGGAAGGACCTCGACCTCGAGGTTCGGCTTCACGCCTCGCATGGCGGCGACGGCCGGCAGGAAGAACCGGTCCTCTGCCCCGCCGATCAGCAGCGTCGGCGTCTCGCTCTCCCGGATCGTCGCCTCGCCGACGGCCAGCTCGGAAAGTCCCGCCAGCACGGCCAGCAGCGCCAGGGGATCGTTCGCGTCCAGCCGCTCCCGGGTCTCGGGCGACGGTTCCGGCCAGCCCGGAAGCCAGAGGGCATCCGTGACGCTGCCATCGGCCTGCGCGGCCTCCGCCAGGGCCGCCGGCCATCGCGCCAGCGGGTGAGCCGCAGGCGCGCCCGGCGGCCGGCGCCCCTCGCCGATCGGCACCACGGGCAGCGGTGCCCATCCCCCTCCCCCGAGGACCAGGGACCGGATCCGCTCGGGCGCCAGCTCCAGCAGCTTGACGCCGATCGCGGCGCCCATGGAGTAGCCGACGACGTGGGCGCTCTCGATCCCCAGGTGGTCCATCAGCCGGACCACGTCCTCGACCATCTCGGCGCCGTAGGCGGCCCGGGCCCGCGGCTTTTCGCTCTTCCCGTGGCCCCGGTGGTCGAACGCGACGACGCGGAAGTCGCGGGCGAGTGCGCGAAACAGCCCGCTCCACATCCAGTTCAGCTCCAGGTCAACGCTGAAGCCGTGGACCAGCACGACCGGCGGGCCCTCGCCCTGCACTACGTAGCGGATGCGCACGCCGTCGGAGTCGAAATGGCGGTCCGGGGGGAGCCTCGCCTCGACGTCGGCGGGTTCCTCCTGGGCCGTGACCGGAGCCGGCACGCCGAGCGCGACCGAGGCGCCGAGCGCGACCAAGGCGCCGAGCGGGACGCCCCACGCGCTCCACGCCGCGCGGGCGGCGACTCGCATCCACCTGGGGGGCCCGGACATGCTCTCCTCCCGTGTCATGGCTGCACGCTTTGCGGGATCAGGGCGTTCGCCCTCCCGGATCGGGGCTCGTCGTCACCTCGTCCCACCGCTGACTCAGGCTGGAGGGGTGCGGGCGAAACTCGCTGACGTCCGTCCGTACCCCCCAGAGACGGTACGTGCCGGCGAGCGGGATGACCACGGCTTCCTCCACCAGGATGCGGACGGCTTCGGCGGGGTGCCCTCGTCCCTCCCGTCAGCGCACCTCGAGTCTTCCATCGCCGCGAAGCGCCACGCCACCGCCCAGCTTCCGGCTCTCCCGGTCCAGCGTGGTCGCGAGCCACTCGACATCCTTTTCCGGCGGCCGCTCCAGCCGGAAGCGGCGCAGCCGCAGCGGCGCGACCTCCAGGCTCCGGAGCGCGCCGTCAGCCGGATGCAGGGCGACGAAGTACATGCACACGAGGTCGTCGCGGAACCGCTCGTAGCCCGCGATCCCCTCGTAGTCGGTGAGGAAGTCGCCGCAGCCGTACAGGATCGGGCGGTCCCGGTACACCTCGATCCCCTTCGCGTGATGGGACGAATGCCCGTGGACGATGTCCGTCGCCCCTTCGTCGATCAGGCGGTGGGCGAAGCGTCGCTGCTCCCGAGGGACGCGGTAGCCCCAGTTCCCGCCCCAGTGGACCGAGACGACCACCACGTCCCCCTCGCGCCTGGCGCCCAGGATCCGCTCGGCGATCCAGCCCGCGGTGCGGTCCGAAAGATCCGGCAGCAGGCTCACGCCCGGCCGGTCGTCGCTGGCCCTCCAGGCCTCGGGGATGCCGCTCGTGGTCGACCCGAAGGCGAAGAGGAGCACCCGTGCCGCCCCTGACGCATCGCCGTGCGACGTCGCCCCGAGAACCGCCGGCGCTTCCGCCCTCTCCGCGCTCCGGCCCGCCCCCGCGGCCGCGATCCCGGCCGACTCGAGCGTACCCAGCGTGTCCCGGAGACCCTCGTGGCCGAAGTCGAGGATGTGGTTGTTGGCCAGGACGCAGGCGTCGAGCCCGGCGGCGGTCAGGACCGCCACGTTGGCCGGGTGCATCCGGTAGTGGATCCCCTTCCCTTCCCAAGGCGTCCCACCGGCCGTCACGGCCGTCTCCAGGTTGGCGATCCGCAGGTCGGGCTTCAGGCGGTCCAGCTCGTCGAGGGCGTCTCCCCACGGATACGACGGCGCCACGGGGGCCGGGATCGGGCCGTGCGCCCGCTCGGCCAGCTCCACGTATCGGCGAGCGTCGGTCACGAACGGCTCGCCGAGCCCGGGGTCGACGGAGCGTTCCAGCACCTGGTCCAGGCCCCGGCCCGTCATCACGTCGCCGCAGAGGAACAGGACGAGCGCTTCGGGGCCGGACCCCGCCGCTTCACGGCCGGATGCCGCCGCTTCGGGGCCGGACGCCGCCGCTTCGGCCGAGCGGCTCGCCCCTCCCTTCGATGCGCTCATGGACTCAAGGGGGAAGGATATGTATCTTTCGGCGTGTTCCGGAATGATTTCGCGCCTCTCACTTCGTCTCCACAGGACCAGCTACACATGGCTACGACCGGCACCGTCAAGTGGTTCAACGACCAGAAGGGCTTCGGCTTCATCGTACGGGATGACGGCCAGGGGGATGTGTTCGTGCACTACTCCGAGATCCAGGGAGAGGGCTTCCGCTCGCTGGCGGAGGGTGACAAGGTGGAGTTCGAGGTGGTGCAAGGCGACAAGGGACCCGCCGCCAAGAACGTTCGCAAGGCTCAGGACTGACGCCCGGCGGGGGCGAGGCCCCGG
>CAYMQZ010000231.1:0-1422 GCA_964392705.1 uncultured Gemmatimonadota bacterium | reverse complement strand
GGCCCCGGGGGCGGTGGCATCCCTCCCTCGCACGCCCGCGTCAGCCAGCCTCCTCCACCAGCTCCTGAAAGCGCGGATCGCCCTGTAGCTCCTCGAACCAGGCGTCGGTGGCGATCTTGCGCTTCCGGGAGGGGTCGGCCGCCAGGTGTCTTCGCAGGGCGTCGATCGCCTCGGCCTCGTGGTCCATGCGGAGCCAGGCGTTCGCCTCCTCGTAGCCGATGTGAGCCGCCATCTCCTCGCTCACCTCCCCGCGCGTCCGGAGGATCAGCGCCCGGGCGCTGTCGGCCATCCCCGCCTGGGCCAGCACGGCGGCCATGTACATCCGCGCGATCGGCAAGAACCCCCGCCTCCACGCCGGTGCCGCCAGGCTGTCGACCTGGTGGTAGAGGGCCCACGCCCGCTCGGGCTCCGCCTCGGCGTCGGGCGGGGCGGAAGCGAGGGTCAGCAGCTCGAGCGCCGGAAAGTTCACCAGGTCGGGGAACTGCCGACGTCCCCGCTCGGTCCACCGGAGCGCTTCCTCGTACTCGCCCAACTCCAGGGCCATTTCGGCGATCAGGGTCACGATCTGGGCGCTCTCGGCCAGGAACGCGTCCTCCTCGTACGCCCTCGCGGCCGCCCGCTTCGCCAGGCGGTATTCCCCCTGGCTCTGGTACAGCTCCGCCAGCGTGCTCCAGGCGCTGGCCAGCGCGGGTTCCGCCCGGACGGCGGCCTCGAGATCCTCCCGCGCTCCGTCCAGCAGCGTCCTCCGAGCCCCCGCGTCGTTGGCCTGGCCGTGGAGCCAGAAGCGGACCGTGCCCCGCAGCTCGAGGGCTTCCGGATCGCCGGGATGGCGGCGCAACGCCCTCTCCGCGTGACCCAGCGCCTCTCGAGCCTGCTCCGGCTCGTAGGCACCCGGCATCGGACCGGCCAGCTCGGCCCGGCGCTCGGCCATCCAACCGCGGAGCACGATGGGCTCCACCCAGTCCGGATCCATGGACTCCGCGCGCTCCAGGAGCTCGTCGGCGCCGGCCAGCACCTCCAGCGCCTCCTCCGTCCTGCCCGCCCTCCAGAGTGGCCGGTGCTCGGCGCGCATCTCCTCGGCCCGTTGGACCAGCTCCCACGCTTCGCTCGAGGTGGCCGCCCTCCTTTCGCGCAGTCGGACCTCGGTGCCGAGCCGGGTGCGCAGAAACTCGGCCAGCTCGCCCGCGACGTCGTCCTGCAGGGCGAAGAGCTCGCCGCGCTCCCGCTCCAGCCTCCAGCTGTCCAGTAGCCTACCGCTCGCCGCTTCGATCAACTCGACCCTGACCCGCAGGCGGCCGTTCGACTCGTCGATCTCGCCGCTCGCCAGCGCCCCGACATCGAGCGCCCGGGCGACGCTGTCGGTCATCACGTTCGCGTTCCTGAACGGCAGGACGCCGTTGTAGGAGACGACATCCAGCGCCT
>CAYMQZ010000230.1:0-4262 GCA_964392705.1 uncultured Gemmatimonadota bacterium | reverse complement strand
CAGAGCTGGGACAATCCGTGGGACATCTCGGCCATGTCCAACTACAACACGATCACCTCGCTGGGAGAGTCGCCGGTCGTGGAGGGGCTCATCTACGCCGGCACCGACGACGGACTGCTCCACGTGACGGAGGACGGCGGCGAGAGCTGGCGCCGGATCGAGGTGGGCGGCATCCCGGGCGTCCCGGCCACCGCGTTCGTGAACGACATCAAGGCCGACCTGTTCGACGAGAACACGGTCTACGTGGTGCTCGACAACCACAAGTACGGGGACTTCGCCCCTTACCTCGTGAAGAGCACGGACCGGGGCGGCACCTGGACCTCGCTCGCGGGCGACCTCCCCGACCGGCACCTGGTGTGGCGGGTGGTCCAGGATCACGTGGATCCCGACCTGCTCTTCGCCGCCACCGAGTTCGGGATCTTCTTCAGCGTGGACGGCGGGGGCGAGTGGATCGAGCTGGAGGGCGGCGCGCCCACCATCGCCTTCCGCGACGTCGACATCCAGCGGACCCACGAGGACCTGGTGGCCGGGTCGTTCGGACGCGGGATCTTCATCCTGGACGACTACACGCCGCTCAGGGACCTGGGCCCGGAGACGCTGAACCGGGAGGCCACCCTGTTCCCGATCCGGACGGCCCACTGGTACGTGCCGAAGGATCTGGTCGACTCGCAGGGCCACGACGACTACCGGGCCGAGAACCCGCCCTTCGGCGCCGTCTTCACCTATCACCTGAGGGACGGATACGAGTCGAAGAAGGCGGAGCGGGAGGAGCAGGAGGAGGCCCTCGGCCAGGAGGCGGACGTGCCCTTCGCCGGCTGGGACGCGCTGGAGGAGGAGATGCGGGAGCAGGGACCGACGGTCGAGGTCGTGGTCCTAGACGAGGCGGGGAGCGTGGTCGACCGGGTGAAGGGGCCCACCTCCTCCGGGTTCCACCGGGTGAGCTGGGACCTGGAGCGCGCCCCGCAGGGCCTGGTCGATCTCGAGAGCCCCGGGGGAGGCGGCGGCGTCCTGGCCCTCCCGGGCACCTACACGGCCACCCTGGTCAAGCAGGAGGAGGGGGAGGTGAGCGAGCTGGCCGGCCCCGTGCGCTTCGAGGTCGAGCCGCTGCGCGAGGGCGCCCTGCCGCGCGTGCCCGACGAGGTCGTCGCCGCCTTCCGGGAGGAGGTCGAGGCGCTCGAGCGGGACGTGGAGCGGACCGAGAACCTGGTCGACGCGCAGATCCAGCAGGTGGAGGCGATGCAGACGGCCCTCGACCGGGCCGAGAGCGACGAGCCCGAGCTGGCCGGGCGTCTCTACGAGGCCCGGCTCGAGCTGCTCGAGCTACGCGAAGCGCTCGAGGGGAGCGAGGCGAAGGGCGAGATCGGGGAGCGGGGGCCGCCCACCCCCGACGACCGCCTCGACGTGGCCGAGGAGGGCCTCGAGACCACGTACGGGCCCACCGAGCTGCACCGGCGCATGCTGGAGGCGGGCCGGAACGAGCTGGCCCCGATCCGGGCCGAGGTGGACCGGATGGCCGAGCAGGTGATCCCCGAGCTGGAACGGGCGCTGGAGGCGGCGGGGGCGCCGCCGCTGGAGCGGCCCGGAAGCTGAAGCGCGGCCCCGCTCCGGCATGGTCCGCGGCCGTTCCGACCGTCGCTTGTCGCCTGTAGTCTGTCAGCTCGACGCGGTGCGCGGCACGTAGCGTCGCGAGGGGTCCCCGAAACGGGCGCACGACGTTCGGACTGATCTCGCCCACGAATTCGAGCGAGGACGCGAGCGAGCTTGACCCGGTTTCGTTCACCCACCACTGAGCCGGTAGGCGCGAATCGATTCTACATCGACCTGGTCGGTATACACGCCCCACATCAGACCCCCGCGCACGGCGTATGGCTCGAACCCCTCAGGCGTGCTCACATGCGCCGTGAGTGCGCCGTCGGCCTCGAAGACCACCCACCTCCGCGCCGGAACGCGAATCTCGGGCGCGAACGCCTCGGGCCCCTCGTGCGCATGACGAATCGGCCAGATGCCACGTGGACCCGGGTAGTCACCGACCAGAATCTCTCCGGTGTCCGTGGCGATGAGGCCCTCGTACGCGGGGAAGCGCGCTGGCCTCGGCAGAGACTCGACGAACGAGCGCATCTCCGGTCTGGCGCCCACCATGTCCGACCATTTCGAGAGGAACGGACCTTCGACCGCGCGGTCGTGGTCGGGCCAGCGCACGATGCGAGCGAGCTCACCGGTCGGCGCGAAGACGCGGAGCTCCGTGGTATCGGCCGTCCCCACGACGAACGCGTCGTCCGTGGTCACGGCGTAGGTGCGGGCACCCAGCGGAAGGGGGAGCGCTCCGGCCGGACCGCCGACGTGCGTCATCATGCCCGGAACTGGCCCGTAGCTCGCGAGTTCCTCACCCTCCGTCGTGATCCGATACGCGGGCATCTCGGGCCGTCTGATGACGGGGTCCTCCGGACTCGGGCTGATCGCGCCCTCTCCCCAAAGGACGAGCGTCCCGGGGGTCGAGGGAAGCAGATGGGTCATCCCGCTCGTCATCTGGTCGCTCCCCGCCGCGCGGCCCGACATGGGGGCAATGTCGCTCAGATCCACCTCGCGCGCGAAGCGTCCGGCCACGGTGAACACGGATATCCGACGGCGGTCGGGGTCCCACACGGCGACGGAATCGGGCCCGAGGGGTACCACGGAACCGACGCTGGCGAACTCGCCCGGTCCCTCGCCCTCCCGGCCGAGTGTTGCTGCGAGGGTGCCATCGGGCCCGAAGATAAGCACCCGAGGGGGCGTGTTCGTGCCGACAGCCACCCGACGGTTTTCGAGCGGCGCGACGTCCGTCACGTGGAAGAGCGCCACGTCGGGGCTCGCCCCAGCGCCGATCTCGAGGATCGGCTCGGCCGAGAGCGACCAGGCCTGAGCGGACTCGCGGCTGCCCGGCAAGTTCGTGACGATTTCGACGCCCGCGCTGTCGGCCACGGCGAGGCCGCGCCCCGCCGGCTCCACACAACCGCCGATTCCTACCGCCGTCAGCAGCAACCACGCCCCAGCCGAATACCTGATCGGCGTCCGTCTTGTCATGCATGCCCCCGACCGCCGTATAGAGGCGACTGGCCTCCCCGCGGGGGCGGGTTTGCCACGACGCCCGTGAAAGCCCCCAGTACCAGCAGGAAGAAGGTGACGTGCTTCATCGAATCAACGTTCGCGCTCGGCGTTGCGACGAGTCAGGTCCTCGACGGCTGCGCCGGTAGAATCGTAGACGGTAACGCTCGCGGGCCCGCTGCCTGCTCGTATCATCACGCCGCCTCGGTTCTCCCGACCACCGAATACCTTGATCGAGCCTCGGCCATCGGCCCCGACGAACATGACGGCTCGATCGAAAACGTCCTCCCCGGGTGTACCGTTCAGGATCACTGCCGCGTACTCGTCACCGGGAGCCACCGCCATGCAAGCCGCTTCCTTCGGCGCCGCACCATAATCCAGACACACGTTCGCTCGGCCGTCCGAGAAGGCCCCCATTCCGCCACGCTCCCGCCCATCACGCGGATCGTAGATGGTGATACCGGCACTCATGGCTACGCGCGTCCCGGTTTGACCTTCTTCCAGGATGAGCGGGTTGTTCGCACCGACAGCGACGTGTAGCCGGCCCAACGAGTCGAGCACCGCCACACCGACCGCGTCCGCCAGCCGTGGGTTTGCCGATGCATTCCCCATGGGGGCTCCAAGAACGATACGCTCGTTCCCGGCGGCGTCAGTGATCACCAGACCGCGGGCCGTAAGGACTTCCTGATTGGCCTGCGCTGCCCCGATCAGCACCAGCACACCGAGGAGGACGCAAAACGCCATCGACCACCGGACGCGGCGCTCGGTCCTGTCCAGACGGTGCTGCAGCACCTCGATTTCGCTCATCACTTCCTCCTGCGAACAATTGTTGGCGGCCGAGCGATGCTGAAGCCCCCCTGGTCGACGGTCCGGTCGGCGATCGACTCGGACCACGCGCCAGTTCTGTAACGTACGCACGTCCCCAGGTGCCGGGAATGACAGCGCCGGCCGTCGGCCGTTGAACGAGCTCGATTTGGCCGGCCTCCGAGCCCGCCGAGGTTCCGGCCTTGATATACCTAATTCTGTTATGCATGATGGTTATATGTATACCGCGTGCGGTCTCGAGATAGGCGCTTCAGGCAGCGGTGAGGCATGAACATCGGCAAGGACCTGGTGGCCGCTTCCTCGACCCCCCTCGTGCTGGCGATCCTGGCCGAGGGGGACAGCTACGGGTACGCCAT
>CAYMQZ010000229.1:0-4359 GCA_964392705.1 uncultured Gemmatimonadota bacterium | reverse complement strand
CCGCCGGGCCGCCGGGCTCGACGGAGGGGCCGTCGGCCTCCGGGAGGTCGTCAGTCCCAGTCCGGGGCCAAGCCGTCCGGGTCGATCACGCGGCCGCCGGGCTCCGCGAGTCGCCCGATCCGCTCCATCTCCCGATCGGACAGCTCGAAATCGAAGATCGCCAGGTTCTCGGCGGCGTGCTCCCGCTTCGAGGTCCGCGGAATGGCCGCGACGCCCCGTTGCTGGACCAGCCAGCGCAGCGCCACCTGCGCGGCGCTCTTGCCGTGGGCGCCCCCGATCTCCGCCAGGGTCTCGTTTCCCGGGACCCGCCCGCGAGCGAGGGGCGAGTAGGCGGTGATCGCGACCCCCAGATCGCGGGCCTCCTCGAGCACCGCCGTCTGGTCCAGGAACGGGTGGTACTCGACCTGGTTCACGGCGATCGGGGCGTCACTGGCGCGGGCGGCTCGCGCGAGCAGGGCGGTCGTGAAGTTGCTGACCCCGATGTGCCGGGACCAGCCCCGTTCCCGGGCCCGGTTCAGGAGCTCGATCGTGCGCTCGAGGGTCGTCCCCTCGAACCGGGGCCAGTGGAGGAGGAGCAGGTCGACGTGGTCCGTCCCCAGCCGCTCCAGGCTGCGGCGGACCGAGTCGGCGAAGCGCGCCGGACCGTAGCGGTCCGGCCAGACCTTGGTGGTGAGGAACAGCTCTTCGCGCGGCACGCCCGAGCCCTCGATCGCGCGGCCGACTTCCCTCTCGTTCCCGTACGCTTGCGCGGTGTCCAGATGGCGGTAGCCCAGCTCCAGCGCGTCGGCGACGGCGCGCTCGGCCACGCTCCCCGTGAGCTCCCAGGTCCCGAGTCCCAGCGCGGGAATCGTGGCTCCGCGGGCCTCGACCGCATCGACTTCCACCACGACCCTACGTATCGGCGAAGGCCGCGATCTCCCGGGCCAGGGACCGCACGGCCTCGATCGCAGCCGCCTCGTCGAGCGCGACCAGCCGGCGGTCCCGCATCAGCGGCCGGCCGTCGACCAGCACCGTCGTTACGTCGTCGCGCCCCACCGCGAAGACGAGCTGGGCGTAGACGTCGTACAGGGGCGTCAGGTGCGCCGCCCGCGCGTCGATCAGGATCAGGTCGGCCCGCTTCCCCGGCTCGAGGCTCCCGATGCGGTCGCCCAGGCCCAGCGCCTCGGCCGCGCGCCGGGTGACCATCTCCACCACCCGGCGGGCGGGGGTCAGGGTGGGGTCGCGGTGGACCCCGCGCTGGAGGAGGGCCGTGAAGCGCATGGCCGTCCACAGGTCCAGGTCGTTGCTGCTCACGGGACCGTCGGTGCCCAGGAGCACGGGAACTCCGGCGTCCTCGAGCTGCGGCAGCGGAGCGATCCCCGATCCGAGCTTCAGGTTGGAGAGCGGGTTGTGCACGGGGACGGCGCCCCGCCGCGCGAGGATCTCCACGTCCTCCTCGGAGAGGTGCACGCAGTGGGCCAGGACCGTGGGCCCCTCCAGCACGCCGATCGCCTCCAGGTGCGCGACCGGTCGCCGCCCGAAGCGCCGGGTCGTCTCCTCCACCTCGGCCCGAGTCTCCGAGCAGTGCGTGTGCAGCAGGACCCCGAACTCGTCGGCCAGCTCCCGCGCCGCCCGCATCCGCTCCGGAGCGACCGTGAGCGCGTTGTGCGGCTGGACGCACGGGACGACGAGCGGAGGGTCGCGCCAGCGGTCGAGGAAGTCACGCGCCGCCTCGAGCTGGCCCTCCGGCGAGCGTCCCTCGGGGTTCTCGGGCTCGAGCAAGACGGGACCGGTGAGGAGGCGGAAGCCGATCTCGCTCGCCGCTTCCGCCGCCGCGTCGGGGAAGAAGAACATGTCGAGGGCCGCCGTGGTCCCGCCGCGGATCATCTCGGCCAGGGCGAGCCTCACCGCCCGGCCCACGTTGTCGCGCGTGATGAAGCGACGCTCGACACGCCACAGCCGCTGCAGCCACGGTTCCAGTGGCAGGTCCTCGACGAGCCCCCGGAAGAGCAGGTCGCCGCAGTGCACGTGCGCGTTCACGAGGCCCGGGAGCACGATGTGGCCGCGGGCGTCGATGACCTCGCCCGCCCGGAAGCGCCGCCCGACATCGTCGTCGGGGCCGACGGCCACGATCGTCCCGTCCAAGACCGCCACCGACCCGCCCTCGATCACCTGCCGATCGTCGTCCATCGTTACGACGAGCCCGCCCTCGACGAGGAGGTCTGCCCAGGTCTCGGGCGACGGAGCGCGATCCGTCACGGCACCTCCGTCGTGATTCGGGGCCGCCTACGGCGTGATGCGCAGGATGCGGTCATCCTGTCGATCCGGCCGCCCGCGGCCGTCCCGGTTGCTCGTCGCCAGGTACACCTCGCCGCCGGGGCCGACCAGCACATCACGCAGCCGTCCGAACTCGTTCCGGAACAAGGGCTCCCGCTCGACGACCGACCCGCCGTCGGAGGAGAGCGCGAGCCGATACAGGGTCCGGCCGCGCAGCGAGGTCACCAGCAGGCTGCCCCGCCAGCCGGGGATCCGCTCGGAGTCGTAGTAGTCCATGCCGGCCACGGCCACGGTGGGCGTCCAGGCCACGAGCGGCTCGACCACTTCGTGCGCGGCGCAGAAGGCCTCCTCGCCGGCGGTGTCGCCGTCGCAGAAGCCGCGGACGTCGGGCCAGCCGTGGTTCCCCCCGGCTACGACCCGGCTCACCTCGTCGTTGTCGGCCGGTCCGTGCTCCGAGATGTAGAGGTCGCCCGAGCGGGGATGAAAGACGATGCCCTGCGCGTTGCGGTGCCCGTAGGAGTAGACGAGGCTACCGAACGGATTCCCCGGCGCCGCCTCCCCGGCCAGCGTGAGCCGCAGCACCTTGCCCGCCGGCGACTGCAGGTCCCGGGCGAGCCCGGAGCGGCCCGCATCGCCCGTCGTCATGTAGAGGAGACCGTCGGGGCCGACGGCCAGACGGGAGCCGTCGTGGTTCCAGTTCCCCGGGAGCCCGTCCAGCAGGATCTCCCGCTCTCCCAGACTCCCGCCGTCCCAGCGCATCCGGACCAGCCGGTTCCGGATCCCTCCACCGCCGCCGTAGGAGTGGGCGACGTACACGTACGGCCGGCGCCCGAAGTCGGGGTGGAAGGCCATTCCCATGAGCCCGCTCTCGCCCCGCTCGACGACCTCGACCTGGCCCGCGGCCGTGACCTCACCCGTCGAGGGGTCGACCCGCGAGATGCGTCCCCCTCGCTCGGTGACCCAGATGCGGCCGTCGGGCCCCCAGGCCAGGTCCCACGGCGTGTCCAGCCCCGACACCAGCGTCTCGACCGCTAGCGTGACCGGTTCCCCGGACTCGCCTTCGGGCAACGCCCCTTCCGGGCCCTCCGGGTCGGAGGCGCCGGGCCACGCGCCCAGGACCCGTCCCCCGAGCCAGACGGCGGCGGCCCCGAGGAGGAGGCCCAGAAGGAGGCGAGCCCGCACGGCCCCTCGCCGGTCGGTCAACGCGCTACGGTCCGTCGGGCTCCGGGTCCGCCCCCGATTCCAGGTGACGGCGGAACCATCCCATCGCTTCCGGCCAGGCGGCCTCCGAGGCGGCCAGGTTCGCCCCCTCCCGGCCGTCCTGGTTGCGAAGGAAGCCGTGTCCCGCGTCCTCGTAGGTGCGGACCTCGTAGGTCTTTCCGAGCGCCCCCATCACGCGCTCGGCCGGGGGCACCGTGGCGTTCACCCGTTCGTCGTCGCCCCCGTACAGGCCCAGCACCGGGGCCTCGATCGCGGCGAGGGCCGCCGAATCGGGCGAGCTCCCGTAGAAGACGACCGAGGCGCCCAGATCGGGGGCGCGGGTGGCGTGGGCGAAGGAGGTGGAGCCGCCCCAGCAGAACCCGACGATCCCGTAGCGGTCCGTGGCGGCCGGCAGGTCCATGGCCCAGGCGGCCACCGCCCGCAGCCTGCGGTGCACCTCGTTCGGATCGAGCGCCCGGATGGCGGAGACGGCGGCCTCCCGCTCCGGGTCGCCGCTCTCCTCGGTCGCGACCCCGTGGCCGGAGAGGAGGTCGGGCGCGATCGCCACGAACCCCTCGGCCGCTGTCCGGTCGGCCACCGCCCGCACCCAGTTCGTCAGGCCGAAGATCTCGTGGACCACCACGACCACCGGGGCGGGATCCTCGCGCTCCGGGTACACGAGCCAGGCGCGGACGCTGTCGTCGCCCGGCGCCGGCACCATCACCCACTCGCCGTGTCGCGGCGAGGCGGCGAGCTGCGCCTCGGCCCCGGCCGCGTCCGGCGGCAGGGCGACCTCCTGACCGGCGGTCTCGGGCTCGCCGGCCGCCTTCTCGGCGTCCGCGTCAGACGCGTCGGACGCCTCCGTCCCGTCGCAGCCGGCGGCGACGACGAGGGCCGCCGCGA
>CAYMQZ010000228.1:0-4385 GCA_964392705.1 uncultured Gemmatimonadota bacterium | reverse complement strand
TCCTCGACCACGGCCCGGCGGCGGGGGCCGAACTCGACGGTGATCTCGCCGGCGCCTGGGCCCTGACGGCGACCATGAGCGACATGGAGCACGAGGGCAGCCTCCGCCTCCACGCCAGCGGCCGGATTCGCGGGATGTTGGAGCTTGGTGGGGCCCACTCACCCGTCCGGATCGTCGCCGTGGACCGGCACGGCGACGAGCTCCGCCTGGTCGGCGTGGGAGCCCACGGCGTCATGAACGCGTGGCTCCGGCCCGCCTCCGGGGGCTGGACGGGGCGGTGGGAGTACCTCGGCCACTCCGGAGATCTGGTCCTTCGCGAGGCCGCGCCGGAGACGGCGGCGCCCCCGCCCTCCGGACGCTAGCCTCCACGCTCCGCCTGGTCGGGTCGGGCGCCCTTTCCCTCGATGAGCCGCTGGCCCCTTCGATCCTATCGTCTCCCCCGAAACGAGCACACCGATGCGACCGTCCCGGCGCTCCGGCACCTGCTCCGCTACGCGGCCGGGTTCACCCGTGGCGGCGTGGACTCGTACGCGCCCGCGCGTCCGATGTATTGACCTGCACCGAAAGAAGACGGATCATGAACCGAGAGCATCCGGTACGCGGCGTCGACGTCGCGGAGCGGGCGCACGGATATACCCTCGGGCGTCCCAGGGAGGAGAGCGGAGCCGATGCGCATCACTCATCTACCTGTAGCACTCGCCATTGTCGGTCTCGTGGCCTGCTCCGACGCGCTGGAGCCGACGCGGGAGGCCCCGCTGGCCGAAGGAGCTCGGATCCCCGGTGTGGTCGGCGGCTATCGAACCCTCTCGCTCGGCACGCTCGGTGGTGCCTCCGGTTCCGCTCAGGCCATCAACAACCGGAACGAAGTGGTGGGCATGAGCCGGGAAGCCTCGGGCGATCTCCGGGCGTTTCTCTGGCGTGACGGCGCCATGGAGGGACTCGAGGGGCTCGGCGGCCCCTTCAGCGGAGCGAACGACATCAGCGACCGAGGCTGGATCGTCGGTGCGGCCGAAACCGCGGGTGGCGACGTTCACGCGGTCCTGTGGCGCGACGGAGAGCCTGCGGACCTCGGTACTCTCGGAGGCTCGTTCAGCGAGGCGCTGGCCGTGAACTCGGGGGGAGTGGTCGTAGGCATCGCCGAGAATGGGGCGGGCCAGTTTCCGTCGCCCTTCGTCTGGTCGCGCGGTCAGATGCGGGAGCTGCCCGTGCCCCCCGGAACAGAGGGAGCGTGGGCGTTCGGCGTCAACGACGGCGGGGATGTGGTCGGAATGGCCGTGGGCGAATTTCCCGGGCCGCCGCAGTTTCGATTCTTGGTGGCGCTACTCTGGCCCAAGGGCGGCGATGTGGTCGTGTTGGACTCGCCCTGCCAGGAGAGCGCGGCGTTCGACGTCAATAACCGCCGTCAAATCGTGGGTGGAGCGCTGGTGTGCCCCATCTCCACGGACATCATTCCCGTCATCTGGGAAGACCTCGTGTTCTCCGTGTTGGAGCCGCTTGGAGGCCTGGTGGAGGACTTGACGCTCGGGCTCCAGAACAACGGAAGCACCTCGGCCGTAAGCGACAGGGGACAGATCGTCGGCTTCAGCGATGCGGCGCCGTCCGCGCTCGAGCAGGACTTCGCGGCCACACTCTGGCACGGGGGCGAGCCTTTCGAGCTGCCTGAAGATTTCGGAGCGAGGGACATAAACGAGAGAGGCTACGTGGCCGGCCTGTCGAGCTCGCAGCCGGCCCTCCTGATTCCGCGATCGGCGCCCGGCCTGGCGCTCGACGTCGGCCCGGGAGCGCCGGCGCTCCGGGCCAACGTATCTGGTGCCGTATCATCCGGTGCCGTGTCGGATGTCGCCGGTGCGCTCTCGAACCGCGATTGGGCCCGCAGGCTGTGCCGGACCAGGGGGCAGGTCGAGCTGGCCGGGCCGGCCACGGCGGCTGCGATCATGGCCGGCTGTCCCTAGCGGGTGCACTAGCCACTTCCGAAGCGGCTTCAGGGCTCGTCGAGCGTGGCCCGGAGCGGCTCGAGCCTCTCCCGGACGTCCCCGACGACCCGGTCGAACGCCACCACCTCCGCCTCTTCCTCCCGGCGCGCCTTGAGCTCGGCGCCGCCCGCCTGCCGCGAGCGCTCGCCCACCACGACCCGGAGGGGCAGCCCGTAGAGGTCGGCGTCCGTGAGCTTCACCCCGGCGCTCGCGTCCTCCCGGTCGTCGTACAGCACCTCGATCCCGGCGGCCAGGAGCTCCTCGTACAGCCGCTCGGCGGCCCGGGCGGTCTCCTCGGAGCGGGCGAGCGAGACGAGGCTCACCTGGTAGGGCGCCACGCTTACCGGCAGGGCGAGGCCGCGCTCGTCGCGGTGCTCCTCGGCCACGCAGGCCAGCAGGCGTCCCACGCCGATCCCGTAGGAGCCCATCCAGATCGGCCGCTCCGCCCCGTCCTCGTCCGCGTAGAAGGCGCCCAGGCCCTCGGAGTACCGGGTGCCGAGCTGGAAGATGTTCCCCACCTCCACGCCGCGTGACATCCGGAGCGGCGCCCCGCACTCGGCGCACGGCGCCCCCTCGTGGGCGGCGGCGATGGGGCCCACGAGGTCGGGCTCGAAATCGCGGCCCACGTTCACGTTCCGCACGTGGCGGTCGGGCTCGTTCGCGCCGAGCACCAGGTTGGGCGAGGCGGCGACCAGCTCGTCGACCACCACGAGGACCGCCTCGCGGTCGACTCCGATCGGCGAAGCGTAGCCCGGCGTCATCCCCGCGGCGGCGATCTCCTCCTCGTGGGCCGGCCGCAGCTCCAGCGCCCCGGTCAGGCTCTGGACCTGGATCGGATTTGCCTCCATGTCGCCACGCACGATCGCCGCGACCAGCCTCTCGCGCCGCCGGGCGCCCTCCTCCTCGTCGCCCGAGCCCGCGGCCGTCCCAGTCGGGCGCCGGCCGGAGGAAGCGGGCGACGGGGCTTCGACGGGGAAGCCGCCCACGTAAAACACCATCTTCCCCGTCCGCGAGGGCTCGATGCCCAGCAGATCGCACAGATCGGCGATCGTCTTGGCACCCGGCGTGTCGACGGGCTCGAGCGGCAGCGGCTCCTCGCTCTCCGGAGGCGGGACCCGGAAGCGGGCCACGTCCCGGTTCGCCGCGTAGCCGCACGCGGGACAGAGGAAGAGGGTGTCCTCGCCGATCGGCGTCACGTACATGAACTCGTGCGCGGCCTGCCCGCCCATCATCCCCACGTCGCTCCGGACGGAGACGAGGCCGAGCCCGACCCGCCGGCCGATCCTCAGGTACGCCTCGTGATGGGCTTCGTACTGCCGGGCGAGGCCGTCGGCGTCGAGGTCCAGCGAGTAGGAGTCCTTCATGGTGAACTCGCGGACCCGGATCAGCCCGCCCCGGGCGCGCAGCTCGTCCCGGAACTTCGTCTGGATGTGGTAGACGAGCTGGGGGAGCCGCCGGTAGGAGAGCACCTCGGTGGCGGCCAGGCCGGCGACCACCTCCTCGTGGGTCATCGCGAGCAGCATGTCGCGGCCCCGGCGGTCCTGGAAGCGGGCCATGGTCTCGTCGACGTCGTACCAGCGGCCCGACGCCCGCCACGGCTCGGCCGGATGGACGACCGGCATGTTCATCTCCTGCCCGCCGATCCGGTCCATCTCCTCGCGCAGGATCGCCTCGATCTTGCGCACGGCGCGCCAGCCGAGCGGGAGGTAGGAGAAGATCCCGGCCGCGAGCTGCCGCACGTAGCCGGCCCGCAGGAGCAGCTTGTGGGACTCGACCTCCGCCTCGGCCGGGGCCTCGCGCAGGGTGACGCCGAAGAGGCTCGACACGCGCTGTCCGGATCGGGTCCCGTCCTTCGTCCAGGTCGACATCCGTCGGTCTCCTCCTGCCGTCTCGGGGCTCGCCTCGCCGCTACGCCGCGATGCCCCATCGTTCCAGGGTCGACGATGCCAGGCAAGATGCGGGGGATCTGGCGGACGGGACGAATCTTCGTATCGTTATAGGTGTCCGATGTTTCCCTAACAGGAGGGTTCTATGTCCCGTATCATCCGCCCCACGCTGTCCGCGCTCTTCTTCCTCGCTCTCGTCCCGGCCGGCCTGCTGGCCCAGGAGGAGATGGAGTTCGAGTCGCCCGATCGGGCGAAGATGATCGAGGAGGCGACCAGCGCGGCGCCTCCGTCCATCACGGCGGAAGCCACCATCGTGGACCTGGAAGGCAACGTCCTCCGGGAGGGCACCAACGGTTTTACGTGCCTCCCCGACTTGCCAGGTGACGCCAACTACGAGCCGATGTGCAACGACGCCCAGTGGATGAACTTCGTCCACGCCTTCATGAACGGCGAGGAGCCCGAGGTGAGCGAGCTCGGCGTCTCCTACATGCTCAGCTCGGAGTGGGCGGTCAGCAACATCGATCCG
>CAYMQZ010000227.1:0-4393 GCA_964392705.1 uncultured Gemmatimonadota bacterium | reverse complement strand
CGCCCTCTCCGCCGCCGGCGCCCTCTCGCCGGTCCGGGGCGCGGACCCGCACGACCTCGGCGTTCACGATGATCGCCTGGAGGGGGTTCTTCAGCTCGTGGGCCATCCGGTCCACCATGTCGCGGAGGACGGCGTCGAGCCGGCGTCGCTCGTCCGCACCCGCCGCGCGGCCACCGTCGTCCGGACCCGCCGCGTCGCGACCCTCGTCGAGACCCGCCGTGCGGTCTCCGTCATCGGGAGCCGCCGTCACAGCTCGATCTCCAGCCCGTCGTGGGCCAGGCGGACCCCGTCGGGAAGTTCCTGCTCGAGCTCGGCGTGGTCCACGCGGTGGGACAGGTGGGTCAGGTAGGTGCGCTCCGCCCGCAGCGCCTGGGCCACCTCGAGCGCCTCCTCGACGTTCATGTGAGAGGGATGCGGGTTCCCCACCCAGAGCGCGTTGACCACGAGCACGCGCACGTCCTGCAGGAGGTCCACGGCGTCCTCGGGAACCGCCTTCGCGTCCACCACGACGGCGAGGTCGTCGAGACGAAAGCCGTAGCTGCGGTACGCCCCGTGGGGACAGGCGACGGGGAGCAGCGGAAAGCCGCCGGCGTCGAGACGCTGGCGGTCCTCGAACGTGCGGAGCGCCAGGTCCGGGACCGGGGTTCCCTTCGAGCGTGGCTCGGAGCCCCAGATGTAGCCGAAGCGGGCCTGCAGCTCGTCGGTGTACTCCCGCGCCACGTACAGGGGGACGGGCTTCCGCGAGCGGAGACTGAAGATCCGGAGGTCGTCGATGCCGTGCGTGTGGTCGGCGTGCGGGTGGGTGAGGAAAACGGCATCGATGTGCCGGACGCCGGCCGCGACCAGCTGGATCCGGAGCTCCGGGGGCGTGTCCACCAGCAGGGTCCGGCCGCGGCGGCGCACCAGCAGGCCGTGACGGGACCTGCGGTTGCGGGCGTCCGTCGAGGTGCACACCCGGCACTCGCAGCCCACCACGGGGATCCCGAAGGACGTCCCTGTTCCCAGGAAGGTGACTTTCAACTCGCCTACAGCTCCTCGATGCGCATCATGTTCGTCGTGCCGGGGACGTGGAACGGCACGCCCGCCGTCAGGACGAACGTGCGGCCGGGCTCGCCGAAGCCGCGTCGGACCGCCTCCTTCTTCACGCTCTCCAGCATGGCGTCGTACCCGACGTCGCCGCGGAAGAGGATCGGCACGACGCCCCAGGCCAGGGCGAGCTGGTTGTAGCTGCGCCACTGGTCGGTCACGGCGAGGATCGGGACCGGCGGGCGCTGGGCGGCCATCACCCGGGCCGTGAAGCCGCTGCGCGTGAAGGTGCAGATGAACGGGCAGCCGAGCCGCCGGACCGCCTGCAGCGAGGCGGCCGCCACCGCCCCCGAGGTGGTCTGCTGGATCTCGGCGCGCTCCTCGAGCTCGCCGTCCGGCACGCGCGTGACGATGCGCGGCGCCTCCCGCTCGATCCGCCGGATGATCCGGTCCATCGTCTCCACCGCCTCGACCGGATACTCGCCGACGGCCGTCTCGCCGGAGAGCATGACCGCGTCGGTCCCGTCCAGCAGGGCGTTCGCCACGTCGGAGACCTCCGCGCGGGTCGGGCGTGGGGCGGACTTCATGGACTCGAGCATCTGGGTGGCCGTGATCACCGGCCGGGCGCGCTCGACCGCCTGCCGGATGATGTGCTTCTGGACCATGGGGACCTCCTCGTACGGGAGCTCCACGCCCAGATCGCCGCGAGCCACCATCACGGCGTCGCTCCGCTCGATGACTTCGGTCAGCCGGACGAGCGCCTGGTCCTTCTCGATCTTGGCGATCAGGAGGCTCCCCTCGTCCATCTCCTCCCGGGCGTCCCGGAGGTCCTCCGGGCGTCGCACGAAGCTGAGCGCGAAATAGTCGACGCGCTGGCCGCGGGCGAAGCGCAGGTCCTCCCGGTCCTTCTCGGTCAGGCTCGGGGCGTGGACGGTGACGCCCGGAAGGTTCATGCCTTTCTGCGAGGTCAGGGTCCCCCCGGTCCGCGCCTCGGCCACGACGACGGCGCCGAGGACCTCGCGCACGCGGAACTCCAGCCGGCCGTCGTCGAGCAGGATCACGTTCCCCGGGGAGAGGTCCTCCGCCAGCTCGGCGTAGGTGGTCGGGATCTCCGGGGCCTCCGGCCCGTCGTTCCCCGTCGCCTCATCTTCGGGAACGAACCGGTACTCCTCGCCGGCCCGGATCTCCAGCGGCCCGGCCAGGTCGCCGACCCGGATGCGGGGACCCTGCAGGTCGGCGATCACCGCGAGCGGGCGCCCCCGCCGGCGAGCCACGTCACGCGCCCGCGAGATGACCTCCGCGGCCTGCTCGTGGGAGGCGTGGGAGAAGTTCACCCGCACCGCATCGGTCCCCGCCTCTACCAGCGCGCCGAAGACCTCGGGGCCCTGGCTGGCGGGACCGATCGTGGCGACGATCTTCGCCCGGCGGAACCCCTCCGTCACGACCGCTCCGGGGGGCGCTGGGTGTCCGGGCGTGCCGGGGACGGGTCCGCTAGTCCGACATCAGGGGATCGGGGGTCGGCGTGAGGTCGGGCCGGTGCTCGCCGATCCATTCGTGGATGCGCTGCAGTTGATGGAGGGGCACGGATTCGAGCGATGTCACCTGGAGGCCCGGAATGATGCACGCGGCGGCCCGGCGCAGGAAGTACGCGCGCTGCCGCGCCCGCTGCTCGGTGCTCAGCCGGGTTCCGCCGGGGATGTCGGGGATCGGTTCCATGAGACGGTGATAGCTGTAGATCTCGCGGGCCGAGAACTCGGCGGGGATCCGATACGGGTGACCGTCCAACTCGAAGACGCCATCGGTACCGATCGGGATACCGTTCGCCATCTTCCTTCTCTCCTTCCCAGGTAGGTCCCTCGCCGGCCGCGGGGAGGGCGGCCGAACGAACAGCGGAGAGCCTTACAGCGCTGGCGAATATAGGCGACCGGGGGGGCGCGGCGCAAATTTTCCGGCCGTCCCGCGCGAGCACGGACCGGGGGCGAGGGCGGCGACGGAACTCGTGCACTTGTAACGGGTTTGAAGCACGCGCAGTTGGATATGGCCGTGGGCCGATGTGGCGCCCCGTCGGGAAGGGAGATGGAGGCATGGCGAGAGAGAGCGGCAGCGTGAAGTGGTTCTCGAACGAGCGAGGCTACGGGTTCATCGAGCGCTCCACGGGAGAGGACGTGTTCGTGCACCACTCGGACATCGAGGGGGAGGGCTACAAGACGCTGCGGGCCGGCGAGACGGTCGAGTTCGAGGTGGTGGAGGCCGACAAGGGTCCGAAGGCGGAGCGCGTGGTGCGGGAGGAAGAGCCGGAGACCCGCGAGGCCGGTATCGGGGCGGGTCGGAGCCGTCCCGGCGAGATCGAGGAGGGCGGCGCGGGCGCCGCCGGCGCTCCCGAAGACGAGGGCTCCGAGGGCCGGACCCTGGCCGAGCAGCTCCGCGACAAGCTGGGTCGCCGCTTCTTCGGAAGCTGAGC
Source organism: uncultured Gemmatimonadota bacterium (assembly GCA_964392705.1). Lineage (GTDB taxonomy): Bacteria > Gemmatimonadota > Gemmatimonadetes > Palauibacterales > Palauibacteraceae > CAYMQZ01. Next base: position 906 of record CAYMQZ010000227.1, on the reverse strand, counting down.
GTGCCGCGTCGCGGGAGGCGAGACCCGATCCACGGAGCGTCCGGTGGGCGGAACGCCGCGCGGGATCCGGTGTTTTGACGAGTCCGGCCGGACCTGATTAGATTGTAGAGTTTCGCCCTGATTTCCCGGGGCGCGAAGCGACGCCAGACGAGCGACGGGAGGGTTTTTTTTGGAGTACATCCTGCACGAAGGCGAAGACCTGGAGCGCGCGCTCCGGAAGTTCCGCCGCAAGGTCCAGCGGGCGGGGATCTTCCGGGACATCAAGAAGCATCGCTTCTACGAGAAGCCCAGCGAGGCGCGACGGCGGAAGGCCAAGGCGGCCGAAAGGCGCCGCAGGCGCAGGAAGCGGCGCGCGAACCGGAAGTAGCGCTCGTCCCGACCCCCGACGACCCCCCGACAGAGCTCCGGAAACGACGACGGGCCCGCGCGCCTCAGGGACGCCGGGCCCGCCAGTATCTCTCCAGCTCCCGGTCCAGGAGCTTCCGCCGCTCGCGCTCCATCTCGTCCTCGAACGCCAGCCGGGCTTCGAAGAGCGCGACCCGGACCCATCGGGGCGTGATCCTGGGATGCCTCGCGTCGGCCGGTCTGCCCACTCCGTAGGGATCGGCCGCCAGCTCGCTGGGGCGCATCCGAGCCTCTCCTGCCGGCCACCGGAACGAGTCCGGCCGCCGGCGCAGGGCTCCGCTGCCTTTTCCACCGCCTCCACCGCCCGGGCCCGGGGTTTTCCCCGGGTTTCCACACGCCAACGGAGCTTTTCCACAGGCTATTCCACAAGATGTTGGGGATAACTTGACGGCCCACCCCAACATGTTGTGGTTCGACGATACGACACGCTGGGTAGGGGAGCAAGTCGCGTGCCGAGTCGGGGGCCCGGTTTTCGTCGCGAAGCGGCCACGCCGCAGGTCG
>CAYMQZ010000226.1:2044-4409 GCA_964392705.1 uncultured Gemmatimonadota bacterium | reverse complement strand
GCCGGAGGGGGAGGATCCAGATGTCGAAGCCCGAGTCCTCCTCGGGATCCTCGCCGGCGCGCTCCCGTGCGAGCGTGAAGACCAGTGTGTCGCCGCCAGGGGTCCAGGAGCGCGGCTGCTTGACCCCCGGCCCGTCCGTGAGGCGCCCGGGCGGCGTCCCGCCGTCCAGCCCGCGCCGGTAGATGTCCAGCGTCGGCCCGCCGTGACGGTTCGAGTTGTGCAGGATGTCCCGACCGTCGGGGGACCAGATCGGCCAGAACTCCTGGAGGCCGGGCTCCGTGAGTCGCCGCGAGGCCCCCCGCTCCGGATCGAAGAGCCAGATGCGGGCGCCGTCCTCCACGCCGCCGGCCACGAAGCGTCGGCCGTCGGGGGCGACCCGCGGGGCCATGTAGGGTCGAGGCTCGTAGGGAAGTGGATCCGCCTCTCCCGAGGCGTCGACCCAGGCCAGCCTCCAGGGCGCTCGTCCCATCCCGCCGCGGACCCGCACGAGCGTCCCGGTGCGCGAGACGTCGAAGTGCGCCGCTCCACCGCCTGCGGGGGCGACTCCGTCGAGGACGGGCACCGGGGAGCTCGACACCTCGCCCTTCTCGGGATCGAACGCCACCGCCAGGAGGCCCCCGTCCCACCAGTACACGAGCCGACCATCGCCCACGTACCGTGGAACGGCGCCGGGATCCAGGAGCCACGACGACTCCCCGGTGTCCAGGTCGTGGAGCGCCACCCGCATGTCCCCCGGAAGGTTCCAGCTCGTGTACAGGATCTTCCTCCTCCCCGGGAGGACGTGGGGCCAGATATGGGCCTGCTCCGGTCGGTCCCGCAGGAATCCGCCGGCGTCCGTGACCGGTCGCGGGGTGCCTCCGTCGGCGCTCACGCGGGAGAGTCCTCGGTGCCCCCCCGCGCCGAGTCTCCCCACGGTGAGCGTGTCGTCGGGTCCCCAGCTCCCCCCGGGCCAGGGGTGGTCCGCCACCCGGAGGGGGGCCCCGCCCTCCAGCGACACCTTCCGGAGCTCCCCGTCGGCGAAGAAGGCGACCCACGCTCCGTCGGGCGAGAAGAAGGGGGCGCGGGCCCCCTCCGTGCCGGGAATCGGCTCCGCCTCGGCCGCGTCCAGCGGACGGAGGTACAGACGGCTGGTGTCCCGCCGGACGGCGGCGTACGCGAGCCGGCGGCCGTCCGGAGAGACGGCGACGGAGGAGCCGGGGCCGGAGACCAGGGAGTCTCCCTCCGGCAGGGCGACCGCCAGGTGGACGAGGGGAGGGCCCCCGTCGGTCCCGTCGAAGGCGGTCGAACCCCCGCTCCCCCCAGCTCCCCGTCGGAGCGGTGGACCGTCGCCGGGCGAGGCGCCGTCACCGTCCGTGAACCACCAGACGGCGCCGCCCACGACCAGCATCCCGGCCACGACCAGCGCCACCGAGAGGGGAATCCAGCTCTGCCCCTCCACCACGGCCGCGTCCGGTCCAGCCGCCGTGCGACCCGCGCCGGCTGTCGATTCCGCCGCGGCGCCCGGCGGCTCGGCCGCGGCGTCCTCGGTCCGCCGAATCCCCTCCGGGGTGAGCTCGAACGCCCAGGCGACCACCAGGGTGATGGGGAAGCCGAGGAGCACGAGCACGACCACGGCCCGGCCCGTCCACTCGGGCAGGAGGAGGGCGGGGAAGACGGCCTGGACGACCTCGATGAGCATGAAGCCCACCGCCGCGTAGACGGCGGCCACGCGAACGACGTTGCGGCGCTTCAGCTCGCGCAGGAATCGGGAGAACCCGCCGGCGTCCTCCGTCATGCCCCCTCCGCGTTAGGTTCGTCTGGTCGATCCCTAAAGGGACGCCCGAAGCCGGGGTCAGGCAAGCGGGAGGTGGGGCAGCGGGCCACGATCGCGCGCCGCGAGTTCCGGAGGGGGTGCTCGATTCCCGTGAAAGCCGGGTGGACGGAACGAGGCCGGCTGTCTAGATTGCCGGCCTTCTTCGGGACGGTGGACCCTGCAGGGGTCGCGAGCCGTATTCCTATTCGTACTAGTCGCAACCGAGTTCGTACTAGTCGCAACCGAGCGGTCGTCGGTTGAAATTCGACTGGGGACTTGGAACGGCCGTCCGGGTCGGGCGACACGGCGCCAGTGACCCGGCCGTCCGAGTTTCTTCGGGGCGTGGCTCAGTCCGGTAGAGCGCTGCGTTCGGGACGCAGAGGTCCCGGGTTCAAATCCCGGCGCCCCGACTTTCCTCGACGGTCGCCGTTCCCGCCCGGGTGGCGTTCGATCCCGGTTGATCGGGCGGGGTCGCGAGCGTAGCCTTCCCGCGGCATCGGGGCGTGGCGCAGTCCGGTAGCGCGCTGCAATGGGGTTGCAGAGGTCCCGGGTTCGAATCCCGGCGCCCCGATT
>CAYMQZ010000226.1:0-1944 GCA_964392705.1 uncultured Gemmatimonadota bacterium | reverse complement strand
GCGTCCGCGATCCCGTCCATCCCGTGTCCCGGCCGGAAACGAGAGGACATGGGCGAAGTACCCGAGCACGACCTCCGTCGCCGCGGCCGCCTGGAGGTCGAGGTGGTCGACTTCCACTCGCTGCCCTACCTGATGGCGGGCGAGGAGGACGCGTTCCTCCTCGTGCTGGATCCGGGTGGCAGCGCGCCGGAGTTGCCGGTCCGCCATCCGCCGTCGCTGCGGCTCCGATTCCACGCGCCCGAGGGGCACGAGTACGTCGCCGAGCACGCCCTCCAACCGTTCGGTGCCTCTCACGCCGACCACGTCCTGCGCTTCCTCCGGCGCATCCGGCGCACGTCGCGCCGCATCTTCGTCGGTTCTCCCGATGGCGAGGTGAGAGGGCCCGGGCTCGCGCTGGGACTGGCCGACCTGCTGCGCCTCCCCCCGGGCCGCGTCGCCGCGCTCGAGGCCTGGTATCGGTGGCACAGCCGCGCGGTCCGTCGGATCCTCTGGGAGACCGCGCACCCTCCGCAGCCGGTGGCGGCGCGACCGGAGGTGAAGGCCGCCTCGGGCATCCTGGCGTTCCTCTCCCGGTACCTGTCGAGCTAGAGCGGCGGAAGGATTGACTTCCTCGCCCCGGGGCGTTACTATGTAGCCTGCGTCCAGGTAGCGTTCAGGAAGACGGGGTCTGGCCGAGGCCAGGTCCCTTTTTTCGTATGCGCCGCGTTTGGGCGAAGTCCCGACCGTCCGAAAGTGGGCGGAGGGCGATCAATCGAAGCGCGGGGAGCTGATTCCCCGAGACATGTAGTCGGTAGTGGCGGCACGGCCGTACTCCGACAACATCACCGCAGCGTACGAGGAGTACGGAATGGCAAGCAGTGGCATCGTGAAGTGGTTCAGCGACGAGAAGGGCTTCGGCTTCATCACCATGGACAACGGCAAGGGGGACGCGTTCGTCCACCACACCGCGATCGAGGGGGAGGGCTTCAAGTCTCTCCGAGAGGGTGATAAGGTCGAGTTCGAGCTCGTGCAGGGCCAGAAGGGCCCGGCGGCGCAGAACGTGAGGAAGGTCGCGAGCGTCTAAGACGCCGCCTTTCAGCGCTGGAACGGGGCCGCTCTTTCGGGGGCGGCCCCGTTTTTTGTGGGGTGGTTCTTTTCCCCGGGCGTTTTGTTTCGGGCTCGTACCCTTCCTCGCAGGCCGCCTACCGCCGCGGCGAGCGGGGCCCCGGTGGAGGCTCCCGCCGCGTGGATATGCCGCCGGAGGGCGCATCCGGCGCCCGCTGGCCGAACGGGAGACCGCGGGCTTCGGGCGTGGCCGGGGGCGAGACGGGTGGCGGCGGAAAGAGCGTGCCGGGTCCCACGAAGATGGGGAAGAGGAGGTGGCCGTGATCGGCGAGCCAGGCCGAGCTCGGCGCCCTCTCCGGCCGGCTTTCGGGATCAGCCCGCTCCGCCGAGCCCTCGCCGGCTGAGCGCATCTCCGGCGACGGCTCGACCTCCGGACGCCGGGGCGGCGTGCCGTAGACGATCTCGATCGCGGCGGTGGCCTCCTCGTCGCGGCTCGCCCGCGCTTCGGCGCCTCCGCTGCGGACCTGGATCCGGACGGTTCGGGTCGGGAGGCCGAGCGCCACGACCGTCTCGTAGGAGGGGCACCCGCACGCATCGAGGTCTCGCTCCCGCTGGAAGCGCCGGAGGACGGTGACGGTCGCCGGGTCCTGCCGGCCCGTGAGGCCGGTGGCAAGGCCCGCCCGGCCGAGCGCCGCCTGGATCGCGGCCATCTCGCCGCGGGTCAGCTGACGGGTCGTGGCGTAGCGGCGCTCCCCCGTCGCCGGATCGTAGATCTCCACGACGCGGATCGCCTCCGCGGGCTGGGGCGTGGCCCGGTCCGGCGCCTGACCGGCCGCCGGGTCGGCCGCCACCGCCAGGAAAGTCGCCGCGAGGCCGCACGCGATGACGGACCACCCGCAC
>CAYMQZ010000225.1:0-4410 GCA_964392705.1 uncultured Gemmatimonadota bacterium | reverse complement strand
CGACCTGGAGGGGCCGGACCGCCCGATCCCCGAGGAATACCTGGGCGGCGAGCGACCTCCAGCTCGGTGACCTTCGAGGCGCAATGCGTCCTGCCGTAGCGGGTCGACCACCCATGAATCGCCGCCGGCGGTCACGGTCGGTGAACGGCGAGCGCGAGCGAGCGGGAGGTCGGTCGCGGCGGTCGGCCGGCCTCCTGGCCCTCGCCCTGTCGCTTGGCTGCTCGGTCGAGACGCCGGAACCCGTCGACGGGTTCCGGACACGTGACAGCGTCGGGGTGCGGATCGTCGAGAACCTCTCTCCCGCCTGGTCGCAAGGGCAGGGATGGGAAGTCTCGGGGGTGCCGCGCGTGGAGATTGGGGTGGTGGAGGGGCCACCCGAGTACCAACTGTTCCGCGCGAGCGACGCCGTGCGCCTCTCCGACGGTCGGATCGTGGTGGCGAACGCGGGAACCTCGGAGCTCAGGTTCTTCGATCCGGACGGTCGCTTCCTGCACGCGGTCGGAGGCGGCGGTGAAGGGCCGGGCGAGTTCGGCTTCGTCCGGGATCTCTGGCGTCTCCCGGGCGACTCCCTCCTGACGTTCGATCCTCGGACCGGGCGCCTCTCGCGGTTCGATCCGGCCGGGTCCTTCGTCGAAGGCGTGACGCTCGAAGGCTTGCGGCAGCCCCCGTTCATCGAGCCCGTGGGTCGCTTCCCGGACGGTTCGCTCGTTGGCCGTTCCCTGGGACTTCCCACCGGCCGAGACGAGCCGGAGCTCGGTCGCATTCGCGTTCCCGTCGCCTATTTTCGTCTCTCGCCCACGGGGTCGGTGGTCGACACGATCGCGCGCTTCGCGGGCTCCGAGGTGTGGGTGAGGCACCGGCCGGACGGGTGGGTGGCGCGTCCCGCTCCGTTCGGGCTCGACGTGAAGCACGCCGTCCGCGGGGACCGGCTCTACGCGGGCGAGACGGACGCCCTCAAGATCGGGGGCTATTCGTCGCACGGCGAGCTCCTCACCTCGATCCGGAAGGAATACAGGCCGCGCCCTGTCACGCCCGAGCTGGTCGCGCGGTGGTCCGTGGACCCGGAGGCACCGCTTCCGGAGACGGTCCCGGCGTTCTCGGAGCTGCGAGCGGACCCGGCAGGGAACCTGTGGGTGCGCCGCTTCGGGCCGTCGAGGGAGTTGCGGGGAAGCGTCTGGGACATATTCGATCGGAACGGACGCTGGCTCGGAACCGTGACGATGCCGGCGGGCCTCACGGTCTTCGAGATCGGGCGGAACTGGGTGCTGGGCGGAAGCTCGGACGAGCTGCACGTGGAGCGGATTCGGCTTCACGATTTGCGAAAGGACGCTCGCGGTTCGAGCCGCTGATGCTTGGTCGCAGCTCCTCCCATGGGCCCGTCACGCGCCGCTCGGACGTTCTGATGGACTGATGGACGGGGATCGCGCTCGGCTCGGCCTGGCGATATAGGGGTCGGACGGCTGGTCGCTGTTGCCGGCGCCGCCCGTCTCGACGTAGGGTTCAGGTGCTCACCGGGGCATCCGGCGGCTCGTTCGGCTGGCCGGTCCGCGCGCTTCCGGCCCGCCGGGGACATGTGCCGATCCGTTGTCCCTCTCCATGCCCGCGTCACGCCCGGTCCTCTGGCTGCGTCTTGTTGACGAAGACCTGTTCGGGCCTGGAACGCTGGATGTGAGGACGGCGGGAAGGCGCTCGTCTCTCTCCCGGTCGGTTCCCGCGTGGATCCGGAGGTGGATGATGCGACCCTCACTGGCTCTGCTGATCGCGGGCGCCGTGACGACCCTGGGCGCCCTTCCAACCCACGCGCAGACCCCGTGCGATCTCCAGGCTCCGGCGACCGCCATCCAGGGCCTCGTCCACCACGAAGCATCGGTGCCGCTCCCGGGCGCCCGGGTGACGGCCGCCTGGGCCGGGGGCCGAACGGAGACGGTGGCCGAAGAAGGCGGGCGGTTCAGCCTATGTGACCTGCCGGCCGGCGAGGAGCTCCGGGTGCGGGCCGAGACGATGGGCTTCGCCAGCCGGGCCGAGAGCCTGCGGCTCGCCCGGGGAGAGGTCCGACAGCTCGACCTGGTGGTCGACTTCGGAGCGGCGGCGGGCCAGGTGGTGGGCGAGGTGACGGCTCGCGAGCGGGCGGGCGTTTCCGGCCGGATCGTGGGGCGCGTGGTGGACGCCGAGACGGGCGAGCCCGTGGAGGCCGCGCTCGTGGGCCTGGGGGGCGAGGAGTTCCGGGCCACCACCAGCGAGTCCGGGGCCTTCGCCCTGGATCGGGTGCCGGCCGGAGAGCGCAGCCTGCGCGTGCGCCACATCGCCTACGGGGAGCAGGAGACGACGATCGAGGTGCCCTGGGACGCCACGCTGGAGGTGGAGCTCCGGCTCGCGGCCGAGCCGATCGAGCTGGAGCCGCTGGAGGTGAGGGTGGAAGGGGTCAGGGACCGACGGCTCGAGGTCAAGGGGTTCTACGAGCGCCGGGAGTGGGGCGAGAAGCTGGGGCTCGGCCACTTCTTCGACCGTGAGGATATCGAGCGGCGGAACCCGCGGCTGATGACCGACATGATAGCGGACCTCCCCAGCATCCGGCTCGACTGCACTCACACGTATCGTTCCCGGACCTGCCGACCCTACTCCGGCCGAACCCCGCGCTATTTGTGCATGTGGATGAACGTCTATCTGGACGGAATTCGGGTCATCAAGGCGGTATCTCCTCACGAGTACAGAAGTAAGGCCTCTGTGTACGACAATCAGCTCAAGCTGGACGAGCTGGTCATTCCGAGCGAGGTGGCCGCAATGGAGGTGTACCCCAGCAGCTCCTCCCTCGCAGCCGAGTTCGGCGGGTCCACGGGCCAGTGCGGGGCGATCGTGATCTGGACGCGGAGCGGCCGATGATCGGAGGGTGAAGTGGTCGGGCTCGGCTCCGAGCACCGGCCTCGGCGCACGGTCGGGGCGCTGGCGGGCGCGCTCCTCTGCCTCTCGGGCGGGGTGCCCGAGGCGGCGGCTCAGGAGGCGGGCCGCTGCCCGCCGGATGCCTCCTGGGAGGACGTGACGCTGGGGGGCCGGGTGGTGGACGAAGCTTCGGGCGTGGCGCTGCCCTCGGCCCTGGTGACGGCGGAATGGGAGGAGGAGGCTGGGGAGGCCACCGCCGCACGGGCCCGCGCGGACGGCGATGGCGTCTATCGCCTGTGCGGCCTGCCGCTGGGGGTCCGGCTCACCTTGCGGGCGTCCTTCGGCGACCGCGGGACGGAGCCCGTGATGGCCCGGCTGGAGAGCCCGCCGGTGGCGTACGACTTCCAGGTTCCCCCGCCGCCGGAAGCGGCCGGGGCGACGGTGCGGGTCGCCGCGCGAGGGGGTCCGGGCCGGATCCTGGGCCGGGCCCGGGACTCGGAGAGCCTGAGGCCGATCGAGGGCGCCGTGATCGACCTCCGGCGCGCCGACGCGTGGGAGGAGGAGGGGGTCACCGGCGAGGGTGCGGGGCCGGGGGAAGGGGGGTCGATCCAGGCGACCACGGACAGCCAGGGCCGCTTCCTGATCCGGGACGTCCCCGGGGGCACCTACGGGCTGGAGCTCCGGCACGTGGCCTACGGGACGGTGCGCGAGCCGATCCGGGTCCCGGCCCACCGCACGCTGGAGGTTGACCTCCGGGTGCCGCCGGTGGCGATCGAGCTGGAGCCGATCGTAGTAACGGCCGTGCGCGACCGGCGGCTCGAGATCAAGGGCTTCTACGAGCGCCGGGAATGGGGGGAGAAGCTGGGTCTCGGCCACTACTTCGGCAGGGAGGACATTGAGCGCCGAAACCCACATCTGCTGAGCCATCTTGTGGCTGATGTGCCCGGTGTTCGATTAAGGTGCGGTCTTCGAGCGCGCTCATGCGAAATATGGTCTGTCCGCGCGCCTCGTCATTACTGTAGCAGAATGAACGTGTATTTGGACGGCATGCGCGTTCTCCGGGGCGGGTATAACGAGGCCCGTCTCGGAGATATGGGGGTGGATCAACTCGTCAACCCTGCCGAAGTGGCTGCAGTGGAAGTCTATACGAGCACGGTTGAGATTCCTGCTGAGTTTAGCGGATCCACAGGTCAGTGCGGTGCCGTCGTAATCTGGACGAGGAGCGGACGTTGAACCGTCCTCGCGCCCGACGGCTCCGGCCGGGCGTGACCCGAGCCTGTCGGGAGTGGGACTGGGCCGACGTCACGGACATGGTCCAGAACCCGCCGTACGACGAGATCTGGGCCAGCGTCTCGATCTCGGAGGAGCGGGCGCGAGCGCTGGCGGAGGCGAGGTGGGGCGAGGGGCCCGGGCTCGCCCGTTAGCGCCGCAGGCGGGCTACGTCCGGTGACGGCGCCCTCGTCGGCCCCTTGGGCGTTACTCCTGGGGCGCCGCCAGCCGGTCGTGGAACTCGACGGCCTCGACCAGGCGGTC
>CAYMQZ010000224.1:1824-4426 GCA_964392705.1 uncultured Gemmatimonadota bacterium | reverse complement strand
GAGCCGCGATACTGGTCGACGGCCGGGACGATCGGCTCCGACTCGGAGCTCCGGACCGTCCTGCTCGGACTCGCCCGATCCGAGGTCACGGGCCCCCGATCGCTCGGCCCGGCGCTCGAGGCCGCGCGCGCCGGCATCGGCTCCGACAGCGAGATGACGACCTTTCTCGTCCGGCTCGCACAGAGTCGGCCGGGCGTCGCCTCCGGGCCGGCCGCGGAGCGGTTCTGGGAGTGCGTGGCCACGATCGGCTCGGACGGCGAGCTGGCCCGGGCGCTGCTCGCGCTCGTCGACGAAGCCGGTGATACGGAGACGCTGAGGCGATCCCTGGCCGCGGCGCGACGGGGCCTGGGCTCGGACGGCGAGATGGCGCGCTTCCTGGTCGTCTTCGCGAGCCGGCACCGGGCCGCCGCGACGGGTCCCCTGCGGGAGGACTACCGGGCGGCGGCCGCCACGATCGGCTCCGACTCGGAGCGCGAGCGGGCGCTGGCTCCGCTCGCGGGCTGACGACAGCTCGCCGGCTGATGACAGCTCGCTACCGTGACGGTTTCTCGGTGGGCTTCGAGGGGCTCGTGAGGCCATTCGGGCGGCGGGCGTACGGGGCCGCGGGCGCGGTCTGCCTCGCGGTCGCGCTCTCGATTGCCCCCGCCCCCGCCGCCGCCGGCGCGGCGGTCGCCCAGGAGGCGGCGGACCCCGACCCGGATCCTCTCCCGCTTCCCGACGTTCCCGAAGCCCGGGCGCTCCCGGAGTTCCTGGAGGCGTTCGACAGCGGCCGATACGAAGCGCTGTCAGACTTCTTCCGCGAGCACCTGGCCGATCCGGAGGGCGACGGCGACGAGAACCCGGTCGCCGGCGCGGCGTCGTACTGGCTGAGCGTATACCATGAGCTCGGCCCGGTGGATCTCGAATCGATCGAGCGGGACGACCCGCCTCCCCTGTTCTGGGTCCGGGGCGAGGTGACCGGCGGGTGGGCCGGATTCCGCTTCTGGACCGACTCGATCGGGCGCATCGAGGGGTTCGGGGTCATGCGCGGAGTGAGGCCCGCGGGCGTCCCCTCCTCGCCGGCGGTGGATCCGCGAGAGCTTCCCGAGCGCCTGGCCCGCTACTTCGACGCGCTCGCCGCGCACGACCTCTACTCGGGAGCCGCCGTCGTGGCGCGGAACGGCGTGCCGATCTTCGAAGGCGCCTGGGGGTGGGCGGACCGTGACCTCCGGGTCCCCAACCGCCCGGACACGCGCTTCGACATCGCGTCGGTCACGAAGACGTTCACCGCCGTGGCGATCGCGCAGCTGGCTGGCCGGGGCGTGCTGTCGCTGGACGAGCCGGTGGAGCGCTGGCTACCGGAGCTGCCCGACCACGTGGGCGAGGTCGTCACGATCCGCCACCTGCTCACGCACACCTCGGGCATCGAGCTCGACGACCATGCCCCGTTCAACGAGGCCGTGACCCGCGCCGGATCGGTCGAGGAGCTGCTGGCCGCCCAGCTCGAATTCCTTCCGCACCTGAACCGGGGCAACTACGAGGACTTCCGGCCGCTCGAGGAGTTCGACTACACGAACGAGGGGTTCGACCTGCTCGGGGCGATCGTGGAGCGGGCCTCCGGACGGCCGTGGGACAGCTACCTGCACGAGGAGGTGTTCGCGTCGGCGGGCATGTTCTCGACCGGCGTCGACTACCGCGGCTCCGTGCCGGAGGTGGCCACGCGGTACACGGCCCGCTTTCCGGGCTTCCGCGGGGAGCGGCGCGTCGTTCCGGGCGAGTTCACCCTGCAGGCTCGGCCCTCCGGCGGGGCGTATTCCACCGTGGGGGACTTGCTCCGCTACGCCGTAGCCCTGAGCGACGGCACCCTGATCGAGCCCGCCTGGTGGGAGCGCCTCGCTGCCATGCACGTGACCGCCCTGGAGCGGCCCCCCTCCTTAATCGGCTACGGCTACGGGTTCGAGGTCGAGCGGACGGCCGGGGTGCTCCAGGTGGGCCACGCCGGGGGATCGAGCGGCGTCAGCGCCCGGTTCGACCTCTATCCCGAGCTCGGCTACACGGTGATCCTGCTCTCCAACTACGACCGGGCCACGCGTCACGTGGCCGACCACATCCGCGACCTGATCTCCGACCTGTAGGCTACGACGATCGTCGCCGCGCTCCGGGTGGCCGTCCCGGAGCTCACCAGCCCGGCCCGGCGAGCCGGCGGGCCGTGGCCGCGGCCGCGGTCGCCACCCGCGCCATGAAGCCGAAGTCCAGGGTCGCCGCCACGTCGGTGGGGGCGTGGTAGTGCGGGTTCCGGAGGAACGCGGTGTCGGTGAGCATGAGGGCGGGGTATCGCCGGTCCCAGAAGGAGGCGTTGTCGCTCAGACGGGTCTGGGGGACGAGCCAGCCGCGGAGCGGGGTGCGGAAGGACACGACCTCCAGGCCGGGGGAGGCTCGCGCGGAGACGCGGCGAAAGGTCCGGAGCAGGCGGCGCGAGCGGCGGTCCCCGGTCGCCGCCAGGAAGGTCCCGGCGTCGGGGACCCGCTTCCAGAACAGGAGGGCGGGGACGGACTGGGTCCGCGGCCGGGGGTCGGTGTAGCCCACCATCTCCAGGATCAGGCACCCGGCGTAGGCCACGCCC
>CAYMQZ010000224.1:0-1724 GCA_964392705.1 uncultured Gemmatimonadota bacterium | reverse complement strand
CTCCCGAGCCCGCAGCTCCACGAGGACTTCGCCGCTCCCGCATTCCTCGATCGCGGACACGGTCATCGGGAACTGGTTGAGGATGGTCGTGTCCTCCTCCCGCCGCAGCCCCAGGCTCACGTCGCTCGCCAGCACCTGCAGGCGGACCGCCGTCCCCGTCTCGTGCGGGAGGCGCCGCACCCGGATCGGCCCCCACGGCCCGTCCAGCACGCTGAGGTGGTCGGGCTCGTCGTGCCGGCGGAGGACCGCTTCGACCACCGCGGCCGCCTCCTCGTCCAGCCCGCCGCCCGCGCGACCGATGCGCGCCACGATCTCCGGGCAGGGCCCGCTCGCCCGGGCGCGCCCGCCCGAGAGCCAGACCAGATGGTCCGCCAGGCGGGCGATCTCGCGCAGCGAGTGGCTCACGTAGACGATCGGGATCGACAGGCGATCCGGCAGCCGCTCCAGGTAGGGGATGATCGTCCGACGGCTCTCCCGATCGAGGGCCGACAGGGGCTCGTCCATCAGGAGGAGGCGGGGGCTCGTGACCAGGGCGCGCGCGATCGCCACGCGCTGACGCTCGCCCCCGGAGAGGCCGCCGGGGCGCCGGTCCAGGAAGGGGCCGACGCCGAGCCATTCCACCGCCTGGCCGATCCCGATCCGGCGCTCCGGCCGGGGCGTGCGGCGGTGTCCGTACTCGATGTTGCGGCGCACGGTGAGGTGCGGGAACAGCGAGGGCTCCTGGAACACGTACCCGACGCGGCGGCGGTGCGGTGGAAGCCTGTGTCCGGCGCCGGAGTCCTCCCAGGTCTCGCCGCCGACCCGAAGGCGCGCCACGGCCGCCCGCTCGATTCCGGCCAGGCAGCGCAGGAAGGTCGTCTTCCCGGACCCGGAGGGGCCGAACAGCCCCGTGACGCCGCGGCCGGGGATCCGCAGGTCCACGTCCAGCGCGAACCCGGGCCGCTCGTGATGGTAGCGCGCCTCGACGAGGGCCGGGGCGCGCGTCCAGTCTCCGGGGGCCGGGGCGCCCGGTGGCGGCAAGCCCGGGGCGCCCGGTGGCGGCGAGCCCGGGGCGGAGGGTCTCACGGCAGCGGCGCCTCGAAGGCGCGGTTCAGCGCGTAGACGACGAGCAGCACGAGGAAGGAGAACGCGAGCATCCCCAGGGCCAGGACGTGCGCCGATCCGTACTCCAGCGCCTCGACGTGGTCGTAGATGGCGATCGAGACGACCTGGGTGCGGCCCGGGATGTTGCCTCCCACCATGAGCACCACGCCGAACTCGCCCAGGGTGTGGGCGAAGGCGAGCGCCGTCGCGGTCAGGAAGCCCGGCCGGGAGAGCGGCACGGCGACGGAGAAGAAGCGATCCAGCGGAGAGGCCCGCAGGGTGGAGGCCACCTCCAGAGGACGCTCGCCGACGGCCTCGAACGCGTTCTGCAGCGGCTGCACGACGAACGGGAACGAGTAGAGGACGGAGCCGATGACCAGCCCCGGGAACGAGAACACGATCCGGTCGCCGCCCAGTCCTTCCCACAGCGCCCCCACCGGGCCTCGCGGCCCCAGGATCACGAGCAGGTAGAAGCCGAGGACGGTCGGCGGGAGGACCAGGGGGAGCGCCGTGGCCGCCTCGACGGGGATCCGCCAGCGCGAGCGCGTGCGCGCCAGCCACCACGCCAGCGGGATGCCGAGCGCGAGGAGGATCGCGGTCGAGACCGCGGCCAGCTCCAGGCTGATCCGGATCGCGGCGAG
>CAYMQZ010000223.1:0-4435 GCA_964392705.1 uncultured Gemmatimonadota bacterium | reverse complement strand
GTTGACCGTCGTTAGGGCGGGCTGCTGGATCAGGGCCCGCGTGTCGACGTCTTCCACGCCCGCTTCGAGAAGCCGGGCTCGAACGACCGCTCGGTGCACCGCGTCGGTCACCTGTCGCCGGGCCTGGGCGGCGACGCCCTCGCGTCCGAGGAGCCGGACCGGCTCGGCACGATCCGCCGTCCCGGACCCCTGCCCGAGCAAGCCCTCGGGCAACGCGAGGATCAGATCGTACCGCGAGCCGAGCAACCGATCGGCCAACGCATCGTCGGACACCCGGGCCAGCTCGAGGTCCACGGTCGCGGGGATGGAATCCGCCGCCAGCTCTTCCACCATCAACGATGCGAGTCGACCGGACCGGTCGATCACGGCGGTCCGGTAGCTCGCGTACTCGCCGGCCTCCTGCTCGACGAACCAGACGCTCAGCAAGCTCAGCCCCACGAGAAGGAGCGGCAGCCCGAGAGTCGAAAGCAGGAACCAGCGGGAGCGTACGCGCTGCAGGTACTCGCGGCGCAGGATCGCGCGCACACGCACGTTGAACGGATTCACGGCCGCCCTCAGGCCGCTTCGCTGTCGCCGGCGTCGAGTCCACGCCGGCCCGCCTTCTCCAGGAAGATCTCTCGCAGCGACGGCTCGACCAGCTCGAAGCGCCGGATCCGCACGCCGCGGTCGAGCGCACGCCGCAGCAGCTCGGTCGGCTCGGCGCCGTCGACCAGCCGAACCTCGACGTAGCGCCCGTGGTCGGTGACCCGCTCCACCAGATCGGGGGCCTCGAGGAAGGCGTCGCCTCCGTCGAAGGCGATCGCGACGTCCCGACGACCGGCGGCGGTCTTGACGTCGGCCACGGTCCCATCCAGCACCTTGCGCGCACCGGCGATCATGCAGACCCGCTCGCACAGACGTTCGGCGTCCTCGATCATGTGAGTGGAGAAGAGCACGGTCGCGCCCGCCCGCTGACGCTCGAGGACCAGGCTCTTGAGCAGGTCGACGTTGATCGGATCGAGCCCGCCGAACGGCTCGTCCAGGATCAGCAGCTCGGGGTCGTGCAGGAGGGTACCGAGGAACTGCACCTTCTGCTGCATGCCCTTGGAGAGGTTCTCGACGGGCTCCTCGGCGCGGTCCAGGAGGTCCAGGCGCTCGAGGCCCGCGAGCGCCACGCGCCTCGCGGCTCGCCGGTCGACATCCTTCAGCGCCCCGAAGAACTGGAGGTGTTCGACCACCTTCATCCGCGGGTAGAGACCCCGCTCCTCCGGCAGGTACCCGACCCGCTTCCGGACCTCGTCGCCGATCGGGCATCCGAGAACCTCGACCCGGCCGGCGTCCGGCCCGATGATGTCCAGGATGATGCGGATCGTCGTCGTCTTCCCGGCCCCGTTGGGTCCGAGCAGACCGTAGATGCTCCCGCGGGGCACGACGAGGTCGAGGCCCTCGACGGCCGTGGTCCGGCCGAAGCTCTTGTGGATACCGCTCAGCCGGATGGCCGGTTCTTCCAACGCCCCTCTCGATGTCGGTGTGGTCGACTGCGTCCCGGAGCGACCCGGCCCCCTCCTCGGCGCGCTCCGGCCAGCGCGCGGCCCCGACAAAAAGGTATGTTCGCCGCGCCCTGGATGAGACGCAAGGTGGCGGGCGCGGCCCCCGGAGCACCCCATACGATGGGAAGCGTCATTCGTTATATTGGAAGGGAATTCTCACGGACACTTCGTGCTCTTCGGGAACGGGCGCGCGGGCGGGAAGCGCGGCCTCTCGCCGGTCCGGACGAGCCATTACCAGCCGACATCCGTTGAAGGGGGGGTCATGGGCATCTTCCGTGTGCTGTACCATGCACAGATCACGGTGGGAAGCGGCGGCCGGATCACGATACCACAGGAGATGCGCGACGACCTCCGGATAGACGATGGCGACACCTTGACGGCCCGGATGGAGCAGAGCGAGACGGGGCAGCGCCAGATCACGATCTGGAAGGAGGGGACCGCCCAGTAGGAAGCCCGGCTCGAGGACGATCCCCGAAGTTGATGGCCATCGTGCCCCCCAGGAGCTCCATGTAGCCCGCCCGCACGAAACCGAGTCCGCTCATCAGTTCCGCGACCCCTCGCTGCCCGGGATACCGGCGGAGGGACTCCGGTATGTAGACGTAGGCCTCGGGATCCCGGTGCAGGAGCCAACCCACGATGCGTGTCGTGAGCTGCAGGTAGGCCAGGTACGCCTTCCGGAGCGGCGCCGGTCGCGGTTTCCCGAAATCGAGCGCCACGAGGCGTCCACCGGGCCGCAGACAGCGACGGATCTCGATCAGGCTTCGCTCCAGATCCGGAAAGTTGCGTAGACCGTACCCGATCAGGACACGATCGAAAGCGGCGACCTCGAACGGCAGGTAGAGCGCGTCGCACGTCACCCAGCGCACGCGATCTGCGTTCGGCCGTCCCCGACCGACGCGCATCATGGCCGGGGTGAGATCGGCGGCGACGACGAGGGCGCCGGACGCTTCGGAGGCGGCCGCCAGCGCCAGGTCTCCGGTGCCGGCCGCGAGGTCCAGGACTCGGTGCCGGGGAGCCACGTCGGCCAGCTCGATCACTCGCCGCTTCCAGCGGCGGTGGAGGCCGAGCGACATGACGTCGTTGGTGAGGTCGTAGCGGCCGGCGATGCGTCCGAACAGGTTTCGGACGTAGGCGCGCTTGTCTTCGGGATCGGCGAGCCGGGAGCCGATCCGGTCCCGGAGGCTCACGGGAGGCCCGGGTCCGTCAGCTGGTTCCGTCCGTCGGCGCCCCGATCGCGACACCCGGCTCCAGCCGCGGGTGCGTCGAGCCCTCCGGCCGCGCGACGTCGGCCCGACGGTCCGCTTCCTTCGCGCCCGTCGGATGCGCCGCACCGTCCTCCCGTCCCAGGAACCCGTAGCGGATCAGGAAGGGGAGCGTGATCGAGGACACGAGACGCCGCCGCCCCGATTCCATCTCCCGCCTCCACTCGAGATCCTCCCGCAGGGGTATCTCTCCCGTCCGGCCGCGCACGGGATTGCCGGAGAGGATGTGCTGGACGCCGAGGCTCAACGTCCGACCGTCGAGGTGCGCCAACCGGTCGGCGTCCGCCTCCTCGCCGGTCATCCGCAGAATCGAGGAGAGCGTCCGCGCGGGCGAGCCGACGAAATCCGTATAGCGGATTCGCAGGTAGCCGTCGGCGCGGGAGCACAGCGTCTCCGCCGCCAGGTTCGCCAGCATCCAGAGCACGGATCCTTGAAGAGGCCCACGACGGCTCAGATACTCCTCGCTCCAGGGGACGCCCGGCCGCCGGATCGTCTTCGACATCGAGTAGGTGACCCCCCGGGGATCGCGCACGAGATGTACCACGAACACGCGGAATTCCGGGATGCTCTGCAGGATGCGGACGTAGCTCAGATTCTTCGAGGAATCCACGAGAACCTGACATCCGGTCACCCGCTGGACCGCGCGATACACCTGCACGACAGTCCGCTTGTAGCTCGCGAGCCGCCGTCCGAGCGACGCGGGCTTCCACGGGGAAAGCAGCATCGTGAGCAGGTGCTTCCCCTCGGTGATCGCGTGTCGGAACGGGTCGACCTCGGCGGCGCGGTTCGGCGTCGCGTCGGGGCCCAGCGCCGCGATGACCTCCCCCCAGACCTCGCATTCGCGGAACGCGCTGCCGCAGGCGCACAGCTCGTTGCTGCGTACGCCGCGCCCGAAGAAATGCATGAGCTCGCCGCCGGCGAAGAATCCGGGCGTCGCTCCGAGCGTCCGGTTGAGCAGCGTGCTCCCGCTTCGCCCGATCCCGGCGATGTACAGAACGCGGATGGGTGGATCCGCGGGCGGGCCGGAGCCGTTGTCACGTCTTCCGGCCCGCGCCCCCGGCTCGAGCTCGTCCTTCCCCGGAAGGCCGGTCGGAAGGTCGGGTCGGATCATGCGGTCGCCGCCTCCCGGGGCCTTCGGGAGGCCACCTCCTGGCCCGGCGCACGCCGTCCGGGCTCCCACCGGGTCGCCCTCGCGCCACGGCGCCGTCCGATCAGCCACAGCCCGGTCGCGAGCAGGGCCGTTCCGCCCGCGATCCCCAGCAGGAGCGCGTCACTCAGGCCCCAGTACAGGCCGAGGGCTGCGAAGAACCAGAACTTGGGCAGGCGTCCGAGGGCCGCCGCCAGCAGATAGCGGCCGATCGGATAGTCCGACATCGTCGCCAGGACCCGTGCCCCCCAGAACGGGAGGGGCGTCCAGGCGCAGACCCAGACCGTGAAGAAGGGCGCCCGCCCGAACAGGCGCTGGAGAAACCGAACCGCCCGACTCTCTCGAAAGCGGCGGGCGCCGTTCAGGCTCAGCAGCTTTCCGTACAGGTGGTAGTTGAGGAATTCGATGTAGAGACCGCCGAGGGTGGCGATCGCGGCGACGAGCAGCGGCGCGTAGAGTCGTCCGAACAGCATGAGAATCGGCTCGAGGCCGATCGG
>CAYMQZ010000222.1:0-4490 GCA_964392705.1 uncultured Gemmatimonadota bacterium | reverse complement strand
GCGAGTCGCCGCGTGCCTCAGCCCGGGGCTCGCTCCGCCGCCGCCGGCCGCCACGCCTCGGCCGTCGCCGGGTCCGGCGCCCGAAACCGGTCGGGGTGCAGGAGCCCCGCCAGGATCTCCACGCCGGTGACGATCCGCGGTCCGGAGCGGTTGAAGTAGGAGGAGGCGTCGACGGCGAAGGCGCGGCCCGCCTCGACCGCACGCGGCGCGACCGCCCGCAACCGTTCGGCGTGGGCCTCGGCGTCCCGGCGGGCCGCCTCGAGGCCGTAGCCACAGGGCATCACGACCAGGGCGTCCGGGTCCAGGGCGCCGATCTGTTCCCAGCCGACCTCGCGCGAGGGCTCTCCCGTCTCGCCGACCAGGTTCTCGCCGCCCGCCAGCTCGATCATCTCGGGCACCCAGTGGCCGGGCGCGAAGGGAGGGTCCAGCCATTCGAGGGCCAGCACTCGCGGGCGCGCCGTGCCGTCCACTGCGGCGCGGACGGCCTCGAGACGGGTCCGGAGCCCGTCCACCACTTCGTCCGCCTGCCCCGAAGCGCCCGCCGCCCGCCCCACCTGGAGGATCGTCGCCAGGATCTCCCCGAGCGTGTGGGCGTCGAGCGAGACCACCTCGGCCCCCAGCCCCCGCTCGCGCGCGGTCTCGCGGACGCCGGCGGTAGGGACGGCGCACACCTCGCACACCGCCTGGGTGAGAACGAGGTCGGGGTCCAGCGTCTCGAGCCGGGCGCCGTCGATCGCGTACACGCTCCCGTGCTCCGCCATCGCGTCCCGCACGGCGCGGTCCACCTCGCCGCTGGTCAGGCCCTCGGGATCGAACCGGGGGCGGCTCACGCGCGGGAGGTCCAGCACCTCGGGGGGGTGGTCGCACTCGTGCGAGATCCCGACCAGCTCCTCCTGCAGCCCCAGCGCGCAGGCGATCTCCGTCGCGCTGGCGAGCATGGACACGATCCGCACGGGCAGGTCTCCTCTCCTGAGGGTTCGCTGGGGCGGTCGTTCCCGGAGCGAAGCCTCGATCGTCGCGGCGTCAGTACGTCGGCATCTCCGGGTCGATCTCCTCGGCCCACGCCAGGATCCCGCCCTCGAGGTTCACGGCGTTCTCGTACCCCACGCTGCGCAGGTACTCGACGGCCTTCGCGCTCCGTCCGCCGGAGCGGCAGTGGACGACCAGATCCCCCTCGCTCGAGATCTCGTCCAGCCGCTCGGGCACCTCGGAGAGGGGGATCAGCTTCGCGCCGGCGAAGGAGAGGTTGCAGATCTCCCACTCGTAGCCCTCGCGCACGTCCACGAGCTGGAACGGCTCGCCGGCCTCGATCTTCCGCCTGAGCTCGGTGACCTCGATCTCGGGGACCGTCTCCCCCTCCTCTTCCTGGGCCCCGATGCCGCAGAAGAGCTCGTAGTCGATCAGCTCCGTGACCGTGGGCTCGTCGCCGCAGACGGGGCATTCCGGATCGCGGCGGATCTTGACCTCGCGGAACTCCATCCGCAAGGCGTCCAGCATGAGGAGCCGGCCGATCAGCGGCTCGCCCTTCCCGAGGATCAGCTTGATCGTCTCGGTCGCCTGGATCGTCCCCACGATGCCGGGGAGCACCCCCAGCACGCCCGCGTCCGCGCAGCTCGGCACGAGCCCCGGCGGGGGCGGCTCGCGGAACAGGCAGCGGTAGCACGGCCCGTCCCCGGCCCCGAACACGGAGACCTGGCCCTCGAAGCGGAAGATGGCGCCCCACACCGTGGGGACTCCGAGCATCACCGCGGCGTCGTTCACCAGGTAGCGGGTCGGGAAGTTGTCGCTCCCGTCCACGACGACGTCCCAGCCCTCGAAGACCTCGAGCGCGTTCGAGGAGTCGAGCCGCGCCTCGTGCGTCACGATCTCGACCCCGGGGTTCAGCGCCTCGAGGCGCTCGCGCGCAGAGGCCAGCTTGGAACGCCCCACGTCGGCCGTGTCGTGCAGCACCTGGCGCTGCAGGTTCGTGAAGTCCACCACGTCGTGGTCCACGATCCCGATCCGGCCCACGCCGGCCGCGGTCAGGTAGAGGCCGAGGGGCGAGCCCAGGCCGCCCGCCCCGACCAGCAGGACGCTGGCCGCCTTGAGCTTCTTCTGTCCCTCGACCCCGACCTCGGGGATCATCAGGTGCCGGCTGTAGCGCTGGAGCTCCTGGGGGGAGAGCGCCCCCTCGTCCGCGCCCGCCGCCTCCGGGCCGACGGGCGTGGGGCGCGGCGGGGCCGCCGTGGCCGGCCCGGCGGCCGGCGACTCGGCCCCTGTCTCGCGGGGTCGCCCCCCCGCGATCGAGGGCACGATGCGGAGCTCGCCCTGGCCCTCGAGCGACGCGTCGCCCCCGTCCAGGTCGCGCAGGTTCCGGTCGCCCACGTACACGTTCACGAACCGCCTCAGCTCGCCCCGCTCGTCGTAGAGTTGGGCCCGGAGCGCCTCGTTGCCTTCGGTCAGCCGCTCGAGCGCCTGCCTGGCGGTCGAGGCCTCCACCTCGACCTCCGCCCTTCCGTCCACGAAGGAGCGCAGCGGCGTCGGGATCCGTACCTTCACGTTGGCCATCGTCTCGTCCTCTGTCCTCGGTTCTGCCATCTCGTACACCACCGTGCCCGAAGCGCTCGCGGCTCGTCGACCGGCCTTGCTCGTGCCCGGCCTCGGACCGTCATCCCGGATCCCGGTCGTTCCGCAGCTCGCGCTCGGCGAAGGCGTCCTCCTCCAGCTCCCAGACCCGACCGGCGCCGGCCCGGCCCCCGCGCACCCCCACGATCAGGTAGTGGTACCAGGGCCAGGCGTGCTCCAGGTCCGTCTTCGACGGCTCCGGGGGCGCGTCGGGATGGCTGTGGTAGAACCCGAGCACCCGGAGGCCCCCGTTCTCCTCCTCCTCCATCAGCCGCCTGAGTGTCTCCGGATCGACCAGGTAGCGGTCGTCCCGGTCCGGCCAGCGGTTCTCCGCCGGCTCGAGTCCCGTCACGCGGCGAGCGCCGTCGGCGACCTCGCCCAGAAGAACGCCGCAGCCCTCGCGCGGGTACGCGTCCTCGACGTGCCGGTGGAGCCGCTCGCGCAGCGCCTCCGGGATCAGCAGGGCCTCGCTCACGGGCCGGTCCGCCGGCGCCTCGTCCGCGCGCCGCCCATCGACCGCTCCGCCCGCGGGCGGCCCATCGGCCTCGCCGCGCGGATCGCTCACGGCGCGTCCCACCAGGGCTCGCTCAGGTACCGGTCTCCGCCGTCCGGGAGGACGGTGACCACGGTACCCCGCTCCAGTCCCTCCGCGACCCGGAGCGCGGCCGCGTAGGCCGCCCCCGAGGAGGGCCCGACGAACAGGCCGGCCTCGCGAGCCAGCCGCACCGCTCGCTCCTGGGCCTCCTCCGTCTCCACCGCGAGCCGCTCGTCCGGCACGGAGGGGTCCCAGATCGCGGGGACGCGCGCGGTCGCGAGGTGCTTGAGGCCCTCGAGCCCGTGCAGCGGCGTGGCGGGCTCGACCCCCACGATCCGCACGTCGGGGCTCAGCTCCCGCAGCCGCCGGCCCGCGCCCACGAGGGTGCCGGTCGTGCCGAGGCCGGCCACGAAGTGGGTGATCGCCCCCCGCGTCTGCCGCCAGATCTCGGGTCCCGTGCCCTCGTAGTGGGCCCGCCAGTTGTCGTCGTTCCCGTACTGGTCCGCGTACCAGAGCCGCTCCGGCTCGCCCTCGGCGAGCTCGGCGGCCCGACGGATCGCGCCGTCCGTTCCCTCCAGCGGATCCGTGAGCTCGAGCTCGGCCCCGTAGGCGGTCAGGGTCGTCGCCCGCTCGCGGCTCGCGTTCCCGGGAAGGCAGATCGTGACGCCGAAGCCGGCCGCGGCCCCGAGCATCGCATAAGCGATCGCCGTGTTCCCCGAGCTCGCGTCCAGCAGCCGCCGTCCCGGCAGGTCACCCGCCCGCAGGCCGCCCCGCACGATCGACCAGGCGGCGCGGTCCTTCACGGAGCCACCCGGGTTCATCCACTCGGCCTTCCCCAGGATCCGCACGGAGGAGGAGGGGGAGGGGAGCGGCAGGAGCGGCGTGTTCCCGATCCGCGCCACGAGGGCGCGCGCCGCCGGCCGCAGGGAAGCGACCGCCTCCTCCCCCCGGCCCGCCTTCGAGGCGCCGTCTCCTGCCTTCGATCGCGGACGCCCCTCTCTCTCGTCGATCCGTCTGGCCGTCCTCATCCCCCGCTCGATATCCTCCGCTCGATCGCCTCTCGATGAGCCGTGACGCCCGATCGCCCCTTCGTGAACCACACTCGCTCGCCGCCATGAAACAACCGGTATGAAACAAAAAGGCCGCGAGCCGGGGCTCGCGGCCTGTGCCGTATCCGAGGAGACTGCGCGTCTCAGGTCGGGGGCACCGCGAGCCCTCCCTCCGGCGGCGCCGGACAGGCGCAGCCGTGGCAGCCGCAGGGACAGGGACAGCCGCAGCGGTTCACGCCCTTCATCGCCTCGCCACTCCTTCGGGTTCCCCGATCATCGATCGTCACGCGCTCCTCTCGTCA
>CAYMQZ010000221.1:2028-4492 GCA_964392705.1 uncultured Gemmatimonadota bacterium | reverse complement strand
CCCGTGATCGATCGGATTAGAATCCACCGCCGTTGTCGGTCCGCCGGAACGATTCCGTCGACCTCTGAGTGCCTCGAATGATCTCCACCCTAACGGTGTTGCTCACCGGCGCCCGCCGGGGTCCAGCCCTCACGACCTGGCGCCGCGGAAGCAGCGACGCGACCCGGGCGCCACCGGTCTCGACCGAGTCCCGGTCCAGCGTGTTCCGGAGAGCGAAATGGATCCGGCCCTTCTCCGTGGCGAGCTTGAGCTTCTCCGCCTGCTCGGGCGTCACCTCCAGCGTGGCCACCGTATAGGGGGTCGGCTCGCCGTTCGGGTTGGGCTGGTAGGCCTGGTTGGCCGTCAGCACCTTGACGTCCTCCATGAAGATCTGGGTCAGCGGCTCGCCGACGCCGGGGGCGTCCTCCAGCGTGACCATGATGTCCACCCGGGTGCCGGGCCGAACGAAGCCCGCCACGGCGATCACCTCGTTCACCGAGACGCTCACGGCTCGCATCCCTGGCTGGAGGGTGATCGGGAGGCCGCCCCCCGCCTCCTTGAGGCCCAGCTTGGTGGCCATGAGCGGCTCGTTCGTAATCACGGGCGTGATCAGGCCCCGGCCCACGATCTCGTCCTTGGAGGTCGCGTAGCCCGGCGGAACCGCCGAGGCGGGCCACCGTTGCATCCGGATGTCCTCGGGCACGAGCTCGTGTCCCAGACCCATGTCCCGGGCCGCCACGGCGACCTCCACCATCGCCTCCCCGCTTCGCTCGGCGGAGGGGCTGGCGGGGTTACGCAGCACGGTGAACGCCAGATACGCGGCGAGTCCGCCGCTCAGGAGCGCGAGAAGGAGCACCATTCCGATTCGGTTTCGCATCGTCGTCCTCGTTCCTTACTCGTTTCGCATCACCGTGCTGGTTTCCAGAGTCACGGACCCGAAATTCGTGCCGCAGTTGCCGCAGATCAGCTCGGCGATCGGTCCGATCATGCGGAATTGGAAGGGATAGGTGACATCGACCCGGGCGGGGTCGCCCGGACAGGGCTTCGCCGCGCCCCCGGGGCAGAGCTCCACCTGGACGTTCGCGCTGGCCGGGTCCAGCCCGCCCGCCGTCAGCCGGTTCTCGACCCTGGCGACGGTCGTCAGCGAGTCGCTGAAGGGGAGCACCCCGTACCGGGCCCCCTCCCGCCCGCTGTTCGTGATCACCTGGTAGGTCCGCCAGGCGTTGGCGAACTCCAGGATGCCGAACAGCACCAGCAGCAGGATCGGGAGCACCAGGACCAGCTCGATCAGCGACTGGCCCGATTCCCCGCGCCGACGTCGGCGGGAACGGCGGAGGTCCCGCGTCCGGGGGTTCGCGGAGCGCCCGCGGCTCCCGGTCTCGACCGATCCCGCCTTGTGGCCTCGATTCATATTCGCTCCGTATCGCTGCACGAGTTCGCCCGGTCCGTCACATCGCGAACCAGGCGACCAGCGCGCCGGCCGCGATCGCCACCCCGTAGGGGATCGTGACCGCGCCCGGCGTGTCCAGGGTGACGGCCGCCCGCGACTCGCCGTCGCGCCTCCACCCCGTGAAGGTGCCCCGTCCGAACGTCATGAATATCGTCCGCAGGTTCGCCATCGTCTGCGGCACCGCCTTCTTCCGCAGCATCATGAAGATGCCCATGGCGCCGCCCACCACGGCGGTCCAGAAGAGCGCCGCGAAGATCCGGTCCAGGCCCACCAGGGCCCCGATCGCGGTCAGCAGCTTCACGTCGCCGCCTCCCAGCCCTCCCACCAGGAAGAACGGAAGGCCGATCGCGAAGGCCACGCCCGCCCCGGCGAGCCCGTCTCCGAGGCTCCCGGGCCCCACGGCCCGGAGCGCCAGGGCGACGGCCAACGCGCCGAGCGTGAGGGCGTTCGGAATCCGGTTCTCCCGAACGTCGAACCAGATCGCGGCGGCGCACGCCGCGACGAGGACCGTCGGGATCAGAGCATCCACGAGCTGCACGGATGCCTCTGCCTCACGGGTTCTTCAGGTCGTTGCTCGCCTGGTTGAACGCCTCGGCGATGTTGCCGCCCAGAACGCCCAGGATCACCGCGGCCGCCACCGCGATGAGCAGGGCGGCCAGGACGTACTCGATCAGGTCCTGTCCGCCCTCGTCCCGCCACAGCTCTCGCCCGACGCCTCGCATTCGATCCTCTCATCCGCTGGGGTCGCCGGAAGACGTCAGCCACCGAGCTCCATCGCTTCGGTCACGTGTCGGTTCGTCTCCTGGTACCCGTTCTCGATGTTGGCACCGAGCGCCAACATGATGCTGGCGGCCGCGACCGAGATGATCAGAGCGAGCAGCACCCACTCGATCGTGTCCTGTCCCGAATCGTCCGCGTACAGAGTCCTGAGCATACTAGCACCTCCCCCTCGTCCCGTCTCCCCGTCCACTTCGATGCTCGAGCCCGCTCGCTGGACTTCAAGGCGTGGCGAGCGGGGATGAGGGGCTGAGGCGT
>CAYMQZ010000221.1:0-1928 GCA_964392705.1 uncultured Gemmatimonadota bacterium | reverse complement strand
CTCGCCCCATGCGAGAAGCCTGCCAGTCGAACGAGCTGCGGCGGTCTCTGCTACCCCGGTGTCGCGTTTGCCCTCATCCGTTACTTCCGCCGCGCCTCCCCGCACCCTCGAGGGTGAAGCGGCCGTTCGCCGCTGGCGACACGTCCGCCGGGGACTCGGCTCGATGCCGAACCGAGTGGGGCGACCACATGGGCATGGAGGTTCCGTGCCCGGCGTTTGGTGGTTCGGGTTCGGGCCGATTAAGCTATTGTGAAACAGCAAGTTGCGCAATAATTATGCTCGCCCCCCCTCTCGTCGTCCGGCCTGCGGCGGGCGATTCTGTGGCTTCCTTCCCACGCCGCCCACCTCACCTGTAGGAGCGCACCGACAGGCCGACGCGACGGATCGTACGGAGCCGGAGAGCGTGAGGCGACGCGAAATCCGAAGAGCGGGTCGGTGGAGCGCAACCTGTTGTCACCGCTCGCGTTAACGTGAAGGAGCGGGGCGCCGGCCGGCCCCCGGATTCAGGTCCTCGCCGTGTTGGTGGACCGCAACACCGGGGGCCCGCCGAGATGTCGGCCCGGCCCATCCGCAGGGCCGCCGTGGCGCCCTACCTCGAGTGCGTCCTCGAGCCGGAGCGCCGAGGACCCGAACCGTTCAGGGAGCGCGGGCCCGCGAGCGTCGCGATGGCTGACCCACCGGCCCCGCTGTGGTAAAATGAGTTGTTTCGGGCAATTCGAACGGGTCGGAAGGAGGGGTGGATGGGGCTCAGGGGATGGGACGCGCGGGCGCTGGGGATCGTCGCGGTGGTCGTCGGGGTCGCGTTCCTGGGGGCGGCCCGGACGCTGGCGGATCCGGACCTCTGGGGCCACGTGCGCTTCGGCCAGCTCATCCTGGCCGCGGGCGAGGTTCCTCGCTCCGACCCCTTCTCGTACCTGACCGCCGGCCAGACCTGGATCAACCACGAGTGGCTGTCGGAGGCGATCTTCGCCGGTGTCTATCGGCTGGCCGGGCCCGCCGGTCTGGTCGGCCTGAAGGCGCTCCTGGTGCTGGCGATGGTGCTCGTGGCCTACCGCCACCTGTCCCGGAAGGGGCTGGACGTCCTGCGGGCGGGGATCGTGGTGCTGCTCCTCGTGGCCCTCATCCGGATCGGGGTCGCCACGGTCCGACCCCACATCTTCACCTACGTCCTCTTCTTCGCCGTCGTGCTGGCGCTCGAGGCCGCCGAGCGCGGGCGATGGAGATGGCTCTGGGCGCTTCCCCCCCTGTTCGCGATCTGGGTGAACCTGCACGGGGGCTTCCTCGCCGGGCTGGGCGTGCTCGGGGCCTGGGCGGCGACGCACGTCGGCGTGGAGCTGTGGCGCCGCCGCCTGGCGCCGCGGGAGGCGAGCCCGGCGGAAGAGGCAAGGCCGGCGGAAGAGCCGAGCCGGCCCGAAGGAACGGGCAGGCCGGAGGAGGCGAGCCCGAGGAGGCACCCGATCGCCTGGCCGATCGCCGCCCTGCTGGCCTCGGGCGCGGCCACGCTTCTCAACCCGTACGGGGTCGAGCTCCTGGCCTTCCTGGCCCGCACCGCGACCGTGCCCCGTCCCGAGATCACCGAGTGGCAGCCGGTCGAGATCGCCTCGGTCCCCGGGCTGTGGTACCTCCTGTTCCTGGCGCTTCTCGCCGCCGCACTGGCCCGGAGCGACCGGACGAAGCGTCCGGGGGCCATGGTGGTCCTGGCCCTGAGCGCGGTCGTTCCCCTGCTCGCCATCCGCCACCTGCCCCTGTTCGGGCTGGCGGGAGTGGCGCTGGGCGGGGAGCACCTGGCCGGGGCGTTCGCGCGCCGCGGGTTCCCGGGCTCGACGCCCGGCGGCGCGCGGCCGCTCCGGCGGACCGTGGCCGCCGTGGGCACCGCCGCGGGCCTCGTCCTGGTGGCCACCTCGCTTCCCCGGTTCGGGTGCATCGAG
>CAYMQZ010000220.1:3166-4546 GCA_964392705.1 uncultured Gemmatimonadota bacterium | reverse complement strand
CGCTCTCCATGGTCACCCGCCTGAACGTGACCTTCTCGCCGAGCATGTCGCTCGAGCTGTTCGCCCAGCCGCTCATCTCGGCCAACGACTTCTCCCGTTTCAAGGAGTTCGACGCGCCGCGGGTACTGGCGAAGAGCGTCTACGGCGAGGACGTGGGCACGTCTCGCGAGGAGACGCTCCTGGGCGAGGACGGCTCCGAGCGACCGATCACGTTCATCGACCCGGACGGGGAAGGCCCGGCCGCGGAGTTCTCGATCCCGAACCGGGACTTCACCTTCCGCTCGCTGCGGGGCAACCTGGTCTTCCGGTGGGAGTACACCCCCGGCTCCACCCTCTTCTTCGTGTGGACCCAGGACCGGAGCTCGAGCGACCCGTCCGGGACCTTCGACTTCGGGCGCGACGCCGGGGGCCTGTTCGACGCTCCGGGCGACCACGTCTTCCTGGTCAAGCTGACCTACTGGCTGGGGCTGTAGCGGACGAAGCCGAGGGGCCCGCTCCGGCTGGGGGTGTAGGGGACGAAGCCCGGGCGCCCCCCCGTCCTCCACGCGACTCGGAGTGCGGCTCGGGAATCCCGTTCGTCTTGCGGGGCCGCCGCCCCCCCCGACCGTCGCCCCGGGGCCTTGAGATCCCTCTCCGGTCGCGGAAGCTTCGGCGCATGGACGAGGAAGACGACGTGCAGGCCCCGTCGGCGGCGGGTCAGGTGCGGGCCGACGTGGTGGGGAGCCTGCTCCGCCCCCCGCGCCTGCTGCGAGCGCGCCGGGACCTCGCGGAAGGCCGGATATCCCCCGCCCACTTCAAGCGGATCGAGGACCGGGCGGTGGACGAGGCGGTGGCCTTCCAGGAGGAGGCGGGCCTCCCGGTCGTCACCGACGGGGAGATGCGCCGGGAGTCCTTCCAGGGCCAGCTCACGGAGGCGGTGGAGGGGTTCGCCCCGCACGACCTCTCGGCCTTCACCTGGGGCACGTGGCGAGGCATCGAGGGGGCCGGCGACCTGAGGATCGAGCGTCCGTCGGGCCTCGCGGTGGTGGGGCGGCTGCGCCGGAAGCGGCACCTGTGCACCGAGGAGTTCACCTACCTCCGGGCCCGCACGGACCGGATCGCCAAGGTCACCCTCCCGAGCCCCAGCCTGTTCGCGAACTTCTGGGACCCCGAGCGCCCGCCGGAGGCCTACGCCACGCTGGACGCCTTCCTCGAGGACGTGACGCGGATCCTGCGGGAGGAGGTGGAGGAGCTGGCGCGCCTCGGGTGCACCTACGTGCAGCTCGACGCCCCCCACTACGCCTTGCACCTCGAGCCCCGCACCCGGGCCTTCTACGAGCGGCTGGGCTGGGGCGAGGAGTGGCTGGAGCGGGGCGTGGAGCTGGACAACCGCGTGATGGA
>CAYMQZ010000220.1:0-3066 GCA_964392705.1 uncultured Gemmatimonadota bacterium | reverse complement strand
TGGCTCGTGTCGGGCGGCTACGGCCCGCTCGCGCCGGCGATCTTTCCCCGGACCCGGGCGGACCGCCTCCTCCTCGAGTTCGACGACGAGCGCTCGGGCGGCTTCGAGCCGCTCGACGAGGTGCCGGAGGAGAAGACGGTCGTGCTGGGCCTGGTCTCGACGAAGCGCCGACGGCGCGAGGAGGCGGAGGGTATGGAGGCGCGGATCCGCGAGGCGGCGCGCTACCATCCGCTGGACCGCCTCGCCGTGAGCCCCCAGTGCGGCTTCTCCACCTCGGTGCTGGGGAGCCCGCTGGGGCCGGAGGACCAGGCGGCCAAGCTCAGGCTCGTGGCGGGGACGGCCGAGCGGGTCTGGGGCTCGGTCGCCGGCTGAGCCTTACGCGCGCCGGCGGCCGTCCTCCCAGCCCAGCAGGGTGAGCGCGAGGGCCTTCCGGGAATGGATGCCCAGCTTCTCGAGCACCCGCTGGGCGTGGTGCCGCACCGTGTGGTGGCTCAGGGAGAGGCGCTCGGCGATCTCCCGGTTCGAGCCGCGCGGCCTCCCTGCCGGCTTCCGGTCGCCCCGGCGTCGCGGGGTCCGGCGGAGCGGCCCGCGCTCGCTCCGAGTTGCCCCGGGTGGCCCGCGGAGGCGATACTGAAAGGATTTCGTTGGGGTGGGACCGTCCGCGGCCGCCCCTCCTCTGGCCCCTGCATCCCGGCACGGCAGCGATGGCAGGTGGACCACCACCGGAGCTCGCCGCTCTCCTCGAGGAGACCGACCCGGACTCGCGGGAACGGGCGTGGTCCGCCTTCCTCGACCGCTACAGCGACCTCATTCTGCGGGCGGCGCGCTCCTTCGGGGGCGATTACGACGCCGCCATGGATCGCTACGAGCACGCGCTCGACGGCCTCCGGTGCGACGACTTCCAGCGCCTCCGCTCCTACGCGGTCCGGGCCCGGAGCGGGTTCGAGAGCTGGCTGGTTGTGGTGGTCCGCCGCATGTGCCTGGATCACGCGCGCTCTCGCTACGGCCGCGACCGCCATGGCGAGGCGCGGGAGACGGAGGAGCGGCGTACCCTCCGCCGCCGCCTGGTCGACCTGACAGGGGTGGAGGTGGACCCCGACCTCCTGGCGGGGACCACCGAGCGGAACCCGGAGAGGGCGGTGCGGAGGAAGGAGCTCGATGAGGCCCTCGCGTCCGCTCTTTCCGGGCTCCCGCCCCGCGATCGGCTGCTCCTCCGGCTCCGCTACGAGGACGACCTGTCCGTGCGCGAGGTCGCCGAGGTCCTGGACTTCCCCTCGGTGTTCCACGTCTACCGGCGGCTAAAGAAGGTGCTCGAGGAGTTGCGACGCGGGCTCGTCGGGCGCGGGATCGCAGGGCCCGAGCCTTGAGTCTCCGCAAGGCCGGGCCTCGTTGACCGTTCCAGTGGTAGAGGAGGGCGGGCGAGACGCCCGCTCGATTTCGAGCCACGGAGGCGGATGACGCGGATGGGTGCTTCCGCGGAACACGGGAATGGACACCCCTGCGGCGAGCGGGTCGCGGCCTACGTCGAGCGAAAGCTGACGGCGGAGGAGCGGACCGAGCTCGAGGCCCACCTGGCGGAGTGCGCCGAGTGTCGCCGCGAGGTGGCCGAGGTCGCGCTTTTCCTGCGACGCGGCGGATCGCGTAGAAGGGGCTGGCTCGCGCCCTCGATCGCGGCGGCCGCGGCCGCCGCCCTGCTGGTCGTCCTGCTGTGGCCGGACGGGGTCGGCGAGCAGCGGGGCGGCGTGCTCCGCGAGCCCGGCGCCCCCGAGGGCCTTCCTCCCATCGCGGCCGTCTCGCCGGGGCCGGGGACGGCCGTTCCGCCCGACTCCCTCGTCTTCACCTGGAGGAGCGTGGACTCCGATGCCTTCTACCGCCTGACCGCGGCCACCGCCGAGGGAGAGGTGGTCTGGCGCGTGGGGACCGGAGACACCACAGCCGTTCCTCCGGCCGGGACCCGGTGGGAGCGGGGCGAGACCTACTACTGGTTCGTGGATGCCCTGCTTCCCGACGGCCGCGAGGCGACGACCGGAGTGCGACGCTTCCGGATCGCCCGATGAGGCCGTCGGCCGCCGCGTGTCTCGTGGCCGTCCACGTTCCCCTGCTGGGCGGGTGCTTCGAGGCGGCCGACGCGAGCGCGGAACGGACCGCCGAGGCGCGCTTCGCCGCGCCGGCCCCCGATGAGTCCGCGCTCGACTCGCTGCTCTCCGCAGCCGAGGAGGCCTACTGGAGCGGAGAGTTCCCGGCCGCCCGCGTCGGCTACGAGGCCGCCCTTCCTCTGGCGCGTCAGCTCGGGGACGTCTCCGCCGAGGCGGGCATCCTGACCTCGCTCGGGCTCGCGGCCTGGCGCGTCAGCGATTACCCGGAAGCCCGGCGCCTGGGGGAGGAGGCGCTGGCCTTCAAGCTGCGCCTGGGCCTCCACGACCAGCTCTGGCGCTCCTACAACGCGCTGGGCCTGCTGGCCTACGAGGAGGGACGCTACTTCGACGCCATCGACCTGCACGGGCGGGCGCTCGAGCTCGCGGAGGCCGCCTCGGACACGACGAACCTCGCCAAGTCCTGGTCCAACCTCGGCCTGGCCTACACCGAGGTGGGGGAGTTCGCGGAGGCCCGTCGCCTCCAGGGGAAGGCGCTGGAGGCCGCGCGGGCCGCGGGACATCCCCTGCTCGAGGGCCGGGTCCTGAACCAGCTAGGCCTTCTCGAGGTCCGCGTGGGCGAGCCTGTGGTCGGCGCTCGGCACCTGCTCGAGGCGCTGGCCCTGGCCCGGGAGGCGGAGGATCCCGTCAACGAAGAGAACACGCTGGGGCAGCTCGGGATCGCCTACGCCGCGATGGGAGAGCCGGGGCGGGCGATCGCCTACCTGGACAGCGCCGTGGCCGTGGCCCGGGCGATCGAATCGCGGCAGGACGAGGCGGCCGACCTCGAGCAGCTCGCCGCGATCTACCTCGGGGCCGGGGAGTTCCGCCGCGCGCTCCGCCTCTACGAGGAGGCGAAGGCGATTAACGAGGCCCTGGGGCTCGAGGACGAGATGGCCGCCGACCTCCGGAGCGAGGCGGAGATCTACGCCGC
>CAYMQZ010000219.1:0-4567 GCA_964392705.1 uncultured Gemmatimonadota bacterium | reverse complement strand
ACTCCTGGGGCGCCGCCAGCCGGTCGTGGAACTCGACGGCCTCGACCAGGCGGTCGATCGACTCCTCGAGGTTGGAGTTCTGCTGCTCCAGGAACGCCACGCGCTTCTCGAGCAGCTCGATCTCCTGACCCACGCCCTGGGACGATCGAAAGGCGATCACGGCTTCGGTCACGGGCTTGAGCGCGAAGCGCAGCGTGAGCCCGGCGATCGGGATGAGGATCGTCAACGTGCCCATGATCACCGCGACGAGCGCCACCCAGTCTACCGGCATTCCAGATCCTCCGAGTCTTCCGAGTTTGCTGTGCCGCGATCGGGGGCCTCCGAGCGCCCGCCGCTCCGTACGTCGAGGCCGATCGCCCGGTTTCGGGTCGTCCGCGCCCCCCGTCGCCCCGGCGACCGCGCCCTACGCCTCCCGCTCGTCCTCCCCGATGTAGACCTGCCGCGGGCGCGCGATCCGCTGTTCGTCGTCCTCGAGCATCTCCTCCCACTGGGCGAGCCAACCCACGGTCCGCGGGATCGCGAACAGGACCGGGAACATGGTGGTGGGAAAGCCCATCGCCTGGTAGATGATCCCCGAGTAGAAATCGACGTTCGGGTAGAGGCGCCGCGAGACGAAGTACTCGTCCTCGAGCGCGATCCGCTCCAGCTCCACCGCGATGTCGATGAGCGGGTTCTTGCCCGTCACCTCGAACACCTCGGGCGCCAGCTCCTTCAGGATCCTGGCGCGGGGATCGTAGTTCTTGTACACGCGGTGGCCGAACCCCATGAGCCGGAAGTCGCCGTTCTTCACGCGCTCGATGTAGTCGGGGATCTCGTCCACGCTGCCGATCTCGTTCAGCATGCGGAGCACCTGCTCGTTCGCCCCGCCGTGCAGCGGCCCGTAGAGGGCGGCCGCGGCGGCCGCCACGGCCACGTACGGGTCGGCGTGCGAGCTCCCGACGCTGCGCATCGCGTTGGCGCTGCAATTCTGCTCGTGGTCCAGGTGCAGGATGAACAGCACGTCGAGGGCCCGCTCCAGCACGGGGTTCGGCTCGTATTTCAGCTCGGTCTTCTTGAACATCATGTTCAGGAAGTTCCCGGTGTGGCTCAGGTCGTTGTCGGGATAGGCGAGCGGCATGCCGATCGAGTTGCGGTAGGCGAAGGCCGCGATCGTCGGCATCTTTGCGATCAACCGCACCACCTGCTTCCAGCGAGTCTCGGGGTCGGAGATCGTCCGGGCCTCGGGATAGAAGGTGGAGAGCGCCGCGACGGTGCTCACCAGCATCCCCATCGGGTGGGCATCGTAGCGGAAGCCCCCGAGGAAGTGCTTGATCTTCTCGTGGATGATCGTGTGGTGGGTCACCTCGTGGTCCCACGCTTCGAGCTCGTCCCGATTCGGCAGGTCGCCGTTGAGGATCAGGTAGGCTACCTCGAGGAAGGAGCACTCCTCCGCCAGGTGCTCGATCGAGTAGCCGCGGTGCCGCAGGATCCCCCGCTCGCCGTCGATGAACGTGATCGCGCTCTTGCAGGAGGCGGTGTTCGTGAACCCCGGGTCGTAGGTCATGAGGCCGAAATCGTCCTCGGAGGCCTTGATCTGCCGGAGCTCGCCGGCGCGAATGGCCGCGCCGTAGGTCGGATAGGTACCGTAGATGATCGGGAGCTCGTACTCCTCCCCCGTGCGGTTGTCGATGATCGTGACGGTGTCAGGCACGTCGGTCTCCTCCTGGGTCTTCCGGATGTGGGATCGTCGCTCTCTCGTCGTCCGTGGGCGGGTTCCTTGTACGCATCATCACCTCGCGACGGTTCACGCCTCGCGGCGCGAGCGGCCGAGCGTGCGCTCCAGGTACCTCCGGATCGCCTTTCGCGATTCGGGCGCCTTCCAGCAGCGGAGCACCGCCGGATCGACCTCCGGGTCCCCGGCCTCGCCGGCCTCGGTCCCGAGCTCGGCGAGCGGGGTCGAAAGCTGGCGCTTCGTGAGGGCGAACGCCTCCGGCGGGACCCGTCCGAGCCGGGCCGCCACCTCGCGGGCTCGCTCGAGCAACCGCTCGGGCGGCACGATCTCGTCCACGAGGCCCGCGGCCAGCGCATCGACGGGGCCGAGGGTACGTCCCCCGTACACCAGATCGCGCACGCGGCCCGCCGGGACGACGGCCCGCAGCATCTCCAGCGCGAGCCCGGGGAACGGGACGCCGACGGACAGCTCCGGCACGCCGACGGTGCCGTCCCCCTCGGCCATGACCCGCCGATCGCAGGCGCAGGCCAGAATGTAACCGCCGGCCACGGCGTGACCGTTCAGCGCGGCCACCACGGGGCGAGGGTGACTCGTCAGCGCTCCCAGGGCGCGGCCGAACGCCGGGAGGAAGACGTCGACGTGGGACTCGTCCTCCTCGAGGATCCGGAACAGGTCGACCCCCGCGGAGAAGATCGTGCCGGAGCCCGTGAGCACCACCGCCGGGGAAGGTCGCTCGGCGCGCAGGGCCTCCAGGCGCTCGGCCAGCGCGTTCGCCAGCTCGAGGTCGATCGCGTTCGCCCTCCCGTGCTCCAGCCGGAGGACGACCACGCCATCCTCGTTGTCTTCCCGACGAATCATGCGCGGCTTCGGCCCTCTCGCGTCTCCCTGCGCCGACCGGACACGCAGGATACTGCGCGACGCCGTTCTGCGCACGTGCGGAAGGCCGTTACCTTTCGATGTTCATTTCGGCGCTCGGCGCGTGGACGACACTTCAGGGTCCGAAGTCCGATGGCGAGACATCCCATCTCCGGCTGGTTCGCGCTCGGAGCCGTGGCGTCGGCGCTCGCGGCCGCGACATCGACGCTCGCGTGCGGCGGAGGCGAGACGCCCGTCGTGGTGCGGGACAGCGCGGACGTGGAGGTCGTGGTGAACCGGGAGCCCGCGTGGGGGCCGGGCGAGGAATGGTCGGTCGGCGAGGCGCCGTCGCTCTCGATCGGCTCCGCCGAGGGATCGGAGGGCGACCGGCTGTTCCGCGTGGGCGACGCGCTCCGGCTGGAGGACGGCCGTCTCCTGGTCGAGAACCGCGGCAGCTCGGAGGTGCGGGTGTACGGGCCGGACGGGGTCTTCCGGGCCGCGATCGGCGGCGAGGGGGAGGGACCCGGCGAGCTGCGCCGGCTGGCGGGCATCGCCGTCTCCGGCGACTCCCTGTTCGCGTTCGACGCGGCGACCGGCCGCGTCTCGCTGTTCGATCTCGAGGGAGCCTTCCGGCTCTCGTTCCGCCTGGAGCCGACCGGGGATCCGATCCGGCCGCTCCGTCTCTACCGGTTGGGCGGCCGTTTTCCGGACGGGAGCTTCGTCATGGTTCCGCGGGCCGTCCCGGCGAACATGCGGCCGGAGCCCACGCTGTACTGGGATTCCGTTCCCCACCTGCGGTACGGGCCGAAGGGAACGATCCCCGAGGCGATCGGCCCCGTCGGGGGTCAGGAGATCTTCGCCACCCGGCGGTTCTCGACGTCGCCCCACTTCTACCGCCGCTCGACGGCCGATGTGCGGGGGGGGCGGCTCGTCGTGGGCCGCTCCTTCGAGTGGCTCCTCGAGGTCTACGGTCCCGACGGACGGCTCGAGCGGAGCATCCGTCGGGCGGCCCAGCCGCGGCCGGTCACCGATGAGGTGCGGGATCGACTCCTGGAGGAGACCCTCGGTCGCGTCGAGGAGGAGGCGGATCGGCGCCGGGTTCGGGAGCGCTTCGAGACGCTCGAGCTTCCGGAGCGCATGCCGGCGCACCGGGAGCTGCTCATCGATCGCGAAGGGGCGCTGTGGGTGCGGGCGTTCCGGCCTCCCTGGGAGACGGGGCCCGAGGGTTGGAACGTCTTCTCGGCCGAGGGGCGCTGGCTGGGGACGGTGGAGCTGCCGGAGGGCTTTCGGGCCACGGACATCGGCCCGGACTGGGCCCTGGGCGTCCGCGAAGACACTCTGGAGGTGGAGCATGTGGAGCTCTACGAGCTGGACAGGCGAGGCTGAGGTGATGGCGGCGACGGCGGGCGGACTCCGGGCGGCTGCGGTAGGAGCCGGCCGACTCTCCGCGGCTGCCGCCGCCGCTGTTCTCGTGGCGGCCGCCTGCGGTGGTGAGGCCGGGGCGGCGCGCGCGGTCGTCCGGGACAGCGCGGGGGTGACGATCGTCGAGAATCGCGAGCCCGCCTGGGCGGAGGAGGAAGGCTGGACCGTGTCCGAGGCGCCCGCGGTCGAGATCGGCGTCCTGGAGGGGCCGCCCGAGTACCAGCTCTTCCGGGTGGCCGACGCGACCCGGCTCTCCGACGGCCGGCTGGTCGTGGCCAACGCCGGCACGCACGAGCTGCGCTTCTACGGTCCGGATGGCGACTTTCTGGCCCGAGCCGGCGCCGAGGGGGAGGGACCGGGCGAGTTCCAGGACCTCGCGGGCGTCTTCCTCCTGCCCGGCGACTCGATCCTGGCCTACGACTGGCGGCTCCGGCGCCTCTCGGTCTTCGGACCGGACGGGGCCTTCCTCCGCTCCCACGCGCTCCAGCCGCTGGAGGGATTGGCCTCCCCGCGGGTCGAGGGCCGCTTCGCGGACGGTAGCCTGCTGGTGCGCGGGGGGAGCGTGTACAGCATGCGAGA
>CAYMQZ010000218.1:0-4576 GCA_964392705.1 uncultured Gemmatimonadota bacterium | reverse complement strand
GAACGACAGGCTAGAAGGACAGCTGGGAGAGCAGGATGAACTGATCGTCCGCCAGCCCGGGGGCGTTCGGCGAGCCGCCCACGCCGAAGGCGTACTGGAGCCCGAACTTCGCGTGGAAGCCCGGGAACACGTTCACGCCCACGATCACGAACTCCCGGTCGGGTCCCGCCGCCGAATCCAGATAGTCGTATCGGATGGCCGCCTCCACGGCGCCCAGGAACTCGTGCACGGCCTCCACGTAGCCGCCCCAGCTCGTCAGATCCTCGGTGCCCGCGGCCGCCGGGTCGAGGTTGACATGAAGGTATTCGCCGTTCAGCTCCCACCCCCGGTAGCTGGTGTGCAGGTCGAATCCCGCCAGGAACCGATCCCCCCGCCAGCTCGTCAGGTCCACCCCGGGGGGGAGGCCTCCCTCGCCCGGAAGCGATCCGTCGAGACCCGGGCCCAACCGGACGGCGCTGTCGCTCGAGAAAGCCAGGTTCGCGCCGACCTGCACGACCAGGTCCTCGTAGAATTCGATCGGGCCGATCGTATTGTAGTGGACCCGCCCGGCGTAGAGGAACGAGTCGTCGTCGTTCTCCAGCCTCCGGCCGTTCCCGTTGAAGGCGCCGGCCCGGTAGGCGAGCCGCCCCTCGAGCACCTCGCCGTGCAGCTCGATCCCCACCTGGCGCCCCGGGGCGATCGCCCGGCTGGCCAGCGCCCGCTCGAGGAACCGGATGGCGTCCTTCCGAAGCAGGGTCTCTCCCCCGAACGGCGCCTTGAACTGGCCGGCGCTGAGCTGCAGCTGGGGACGGAACGGCAGGGTGAGCCGAGCGTCCAGGAGCTCGAACTCGAGCCCTCCACCCTCCTCACCCGAGAGGAGGCGATCGTCCTCCTCGAACGCCCCCTCGATGAAGTAGTCGAAGATGATCCCGACCTCCCCACCCAGGCTCGCGCGGGCGTCGAAGATCTCGAAGCCGTCACGGCTCGGGGAATCCTCCGGCTCGAAGCGGGCACCCGTGCGCAGGAGGCCGCCGATCGTCAAGGGGGGGCCGCCGGCCTGCGCCCCCAGAGGGGCGGCCCCGGCCGGTCCCACCGGAAGCGCCGAACCCAGGCACAGCGCCAGCAGCGTGACCGGACCGCGCGCCCTCATGCCGACCTCCCGTATCACGGTTTCGGGTTCCCTTCTTCCCCGACCATCCAGCGCCAGCCGCCGAGCCCGATCGCAGCGTTGATCCAGAAGTGTGCCACGACCGCGGGGAACAGGCTGCCGGTCACCACCACGGGAGCGGCGAGCAGGGCTCCCAACAGCGTCGCGCGGAGGATGCCCGGGACCTTCTGGTAGCCGTGGGCCAACCCGAAGGAGACGGAGGTCACGACCACGGCGGCCCCCACGCTGCCCGACCAGCTCGCCACGAGCCACAGCAGGAAGCCACGATACACGTACTCCTCGCAGACCGCCCCGACTCCGGCCAGCACGAGGAACGCCCGCTTCTCGCGCGCGGAGCGTGGCATGAGGAGCCAGGCGATCCGCCCCTCGCTCCAGCCGGCGCGGCGGGCCAGCCGGCTCACCCCCCAGATCACCAGGAGTCCGGCGAGGGTGGCGCCCCCGGTCCACGCCATCGCCGGAGCCGCCTCCGTCACGCTCCAGCCCAGCTCGCGGCCCGGGACCTTCCGCCAGACCCCGACGCCCACGGTCACGGCCGCCACGAGGAGGAGGGAGAGCGCCACCGAGATGTAGATGGCCTGACGGAACTCCGCGGCGCGCTCGATCTCGTCCACACGCCCCGCATCCCGGGTGGCCAGGGCGGGAAGCCCGATCAGGAGGAGCATCGCGTAGATCTGGAGAATCACGCCGGGTTCCATGCTCCTCTCTCGCCGTGCGGCGTCGACCGCGAAGGCTCCGGGCGGGAAGCCGCGCACGCCTGACGACCCCGCCCGCCGGAGCCGCACTGTGGATACGGAATTCTCGACCCCTCTGCAACGGCCCCGCGGCTCCGTTGACAGGCCGCGGCGAGCCCCGGACCTTCCGAGCGATGACCCTGGACCTGGCGATCGTGCAGTTCCGACCCACGAAGGGCGACCCGAGCCGCACGCTGGACGTCCTCGAAGCGACCCTGGCCCGGGCGCTCGAGCGCGTGCCCAGGCCTCGGCTGGTCGTCTTCCCCGAAGCCGCCCTCACGGGCTACTTCCTGGAGGGCGGGGTCCGGGAGCACGCCTGGCCGGCCGAGAGGCTG
The DNA here is from genome assembly GCA_964392705.1 of uncultured Gemmatimonadota bacterium. Taxonomy (GTDB): domain Bacteria; phylum Gemmatimonadota; class Gemmatimonadetes; order Palauibacterales; family Palauibacteraceae; genus CAYMQZ01. The sequence continues at coordinate 2,363 of CAYMQZ010000218.1, read as the reverse complement.
TTCGGCGACCTCCAGCGGCGCTACTCCCGCCTGGGAGCGGAGGAGCCCGTGGACGTGGCGCTCGGCTTCTTCGAGGTGCGCGATCAGCGGGTCTACAACGCCGCCCTGTACGCGGAGCTGGGCGGGTCGGATCCCCGGATCCTGCACGTCCACCGCAAGGTCTTCCTGCCCACCTACGGCGTGTTCCAGGAGGAGCGGTTCGTCGAGGCGGGCCCCGGAGTGCGGGCGTTCGAGACGCGTTGGGGGCGGGCGGCGATGCTGATCTGCGAGGACGCCTTCCACTCGATCACGCCCACCCTGGCGGCTCTCGACGGCGCGGAGGTCATCCTGATCCACAGCGCCTCGCCCGCGCGCGGCGTCCGACGGGGACCCGGGGTTCCGGGCAACCTGGAGCGCTGGGACCGGCTGGCCTCGGGCATCGCGGCCGAGCACGGCGTGTACGTCGTGGTCGCCCAGCTCGTGGGGTTCGAGGGGGGGAAGGGGTTCCCCGGGGGCTCGGTGGTCTTCACGCCTCGCGGCCAGCGGCTGGTGCGCGGGCCGCTGTGGGACGACGGAGTGGTCCCGGCCCGTCTCGAGCTGGAGGAGATCTTCCGGGCCCGCGTCGAGGAGCCGCTCCTCGCCGATCTCGAGACCGCGTGGCCCCGCCTGCTCGAGACCAGCCCCGCCGCGGGAGCGGGTCCCCGGACCGGGGGGCCCGCGCCGGCCCGGCCGAAGAGCGGCGACCCGGACGAGTCGTCGACGAACGGGGCCGACGGACCGAAGGGTGGCGAGGGCGGCGGGGCGGAGACCTCCGGAGGGGGCGACCGGGTTCCGGAGGAGGCCTTCGACGCGCCGCCCGGCCTGCTGCCGGACCCCGAGGACCGGTCGCCGCTCGACATCGATCCCGAGCTGGTCCAGCGGTGGCTCCTCGAGTTCCTGCGCGACGAGATCCGGCGGCGGCGCGGCTTCGAGCGGGTCGTGGTCGGGATCTCCGGCGGGGTCGACTCGTCGCTCACGGCGGCCCTCTGCGCCGGCGCCCTCGGCCCGGAGGCCGTCACGGGATTCCTGTTGCCGTACCGCACCTCGAGCGCCGAGAGCGCCGAGCACGCGCGGACGGTGGCCGAGCGGCTGGGAATCGCGACCGAGCGGATCGAGATCACGGAGGCGGTGGACGGATACCTGGAGCGCAACGAGCCCGAAGCCAGCGACCACCGTCGGGGGAACGTCGCGGCGCGACAGCGCATGATCGTGCTGTTCGACCAGGCGGCGAAGCTGGACGCGCTGCCCGTGGGCACCGGAAACAAGTCCGAGCGGCTGCTGGGCTACTACACCTGGCACGCCGACGATTCACCCCCGATCAATCCCCTGGGCGACCTGTTCAAGACCCAGGTGTGGGAGCTGGCCCGACACGTCGGGATCCCCGAGGAGGTGGTGGAGAAGCCTGCCACGGCCGACCTCATCCGCGGCCAGACGGACGAGGGAGACCTGGGCGTCTCGTATCCCGAGGCCGACCTCATCCTGCACTGGCTGCTGAACGGTTGGAGCCAGGCCCGACTGGTCGAGAGAGGCTTCTCCGGCGACGACATCCGCCTGGTGCGGGAGCGATTGGAGGGGACCCACTGGAAGCGGCATCTGCCCACCGTGGCCATGCTCTCGGACACGGCGATCGGCGAATGGTACCTTCGGCCCGTCGACTACTGATCGGCCCGCCTCCCTCCCGAGCCTCGACCATTCCCGAGTGAGGATCGTGATCGTCGGCGCGACGGGCCGGACCGGCGCCCACCTCCTGGCCCAGGCGCTCGAGCTGGGTCACGAGGTCGCGGCGCTCGTTCGATCTCCTCGCAAGCTTCCCGGACGGCTCTACCGCCCCCTCGAGGGCGGCTCCGTCTCGCCCCTGCTCCGCGTCGTGAAGGGACACGTGCGGGACCGCGCGGTGCTGGCCGAGGCCGTCCGCGGTCGGGAAGCCGTGCTCTCGGTGCTCGGGGGCCGTGTGGGTAGGGAGGGATGGGTGCGCACGGAGGGTACCCAGGCCCTGGTGGCCGCGATGAAGGCGGCGGGCGTCCGACGCCTCGTCGCCGAATCGGCCTTCGGGGCGGGCGACAGCCGCGACCGAGGTCCCTACTGCCGCTGGATCCGCCGGGTCGTGGCTCGCGAGTACGAGGACACGGAGGCGATGGAGTCGGTCGTCCGCGAGAGCGGCCTCGAGTGGGTCCTGGTGCGACCCACGATGCTCACGGGCGGGCGGCTCACCCGACGCTACCGCGTGGCCGAGGACCTGGAGGTCGGCTGGTTTCCCCGCGTCTACCGGGCCGACGTCGCTCACTTCATGCTCTCCCAGCTCACGGGCGACCGGTGGACGGGCCGAGCGCCGGGCATCACGGGCG
>CAYMQZ010000217.1:0-4597 GCA_964392705.1 uncultured Gemmatimonadota bacterium | reverse complement strand
ACCGCGTAGGCCATGACGCCGTAGAGGCCGACCGCGGCGAGGGTCGTCGCCAGCCCCGCGAAGGAGAGGAGCAGCGCCATGGTGAAGCGGGGCTCCGAGCGGGAGGCTCCCACGACCTCGGCGAGTGGTCGCACGTGGGAGACCGGGAGCCGCGGGTCCAGGCCGCGCACGACGGAGCGCACCGGTCCGGCCAGCGCCGTCGGGTCGCCGGCGGTCCGGATCACGAGATCCATGCCACGGATCGCGTTCCCCGTGGCGGCGGGGAACTGGGCATGGGTCACGTACCAGGTGCGGCGGAACTCTTCGGTCAGCTCGCTGTGGCGGACGTTCCCCACCACGCCGACGACCGCGCGCCAGGGGGCGTCGCTCCCGCCGAAGCGGATCCGGCGCCCGAGCGGGCTCTCCCCGGGCCAATAGTCCCGCGCCATGCGCTCGCTGATCACGATCACCTGGTCCGCCTCCGTCCGGTCCCGCTCCTCGAGGAGCCGGCCGGCCACGAGGGGGATCCGCATCGCCTCGAAGTAGCCCGGCGCCACGACCTGCCAGTCACCGTCGAAGTCCTGCCCGGGTGGCGGCTCCCGTCCCTCGATCTCGATCGTCCAGTCCCCCATCGAGCCGGAGAGCGGGAGGAGGCGCGTCGCCCCGGCGGCGCGGACGCCCGGCAGGGCGCGCACCCGCTCCAGCAGCCGGTCGTAGAACGCGACGACGCTCGCCGGTTCCGGGTAGTCTCCGGACGGTGGGGACAGTCGGATGGCGAGCACCCGTTCGGCCGAGAAGCCGGGATCGACGGCCAGCAGATTCGCGAAGCTGCGGATCATCAGGCCGGCGCCGAGGAGGAGGATGAGCGCGAGCACGACCTGCGCTCCCACCAGTACGCGGCGGATCCGCAGGCGCGAGCGGCCGACCGTCGTCGCGTGCCCGCCCTCCTTCAGCGTGGGCTGGACGTCCGCATCGAACAGGCGGAGCGCCGGAGCGAGCCCGAACGCGACCCCGCAAACGGCCGCCACGGTCACGGCGAAGGCAAGCGCGCGCCCGTCGATCGTCGCCTGGGCCAGGCGGGGCAGGTTGCCCGGATCCAGGATCGCCAGGGCTTTCAGCCCGAGAAACGCGACGGCGACGCCGAGGCCCGCGCCGAGCAGGACGAGGCTTCCGCCCTCCACGAGGAGCTGCCGGAGGACGGACCGCCGGCCGGCCCCGAGGGCGACCCGCACCGCGAACTCCCGGCGACGTGCCTCGGCCCGCACGAGCAGGAGGTTCGCCACGTTCACGCACGCGATGAGGAGAACGAAGCCCACGGCGGCGAGCAGGACCCACAGGGCGGGCCGGATGGACCCGAGCACCTCGTCGTCGACGGGGACCGCGAACGCCTCGAAGTCCATCGTCGGGGAGTAGTGTCCCTCGGCCGTGAGCCCCGCCACGATCCGGTCGAGCTGCGCGTTCGCCCGCTCGACGGTGACGCCCGGACGCAACCGTCCCACCGCGTACAGGTAGTGGCTGCCGCGCGAGCTCAGGCTGTCCGGGTTCGGGCTGAGCGCCAGGGGGACAAACAGCTCCGCGGGGTCGGAGACCTTGAAGTCCACGGGGGTGCGGAAGCCCGCGGGCAGGACGCCCACTACGGTTCGCTCCGTCCCGTTCACCTCGACCGTCCGTCCCACGACCTCGGGGTCGGCGCCGAACCGGCGCACCCACAGACCGTGTCCCAGCACGGCTACCTGGTCGTTCCCGGGCACGCCTTCATCGGGGACGAATGTACGTCCCAGCCGCGCGCCCACGCCCAGCGCGTGGAACAGGTCGGGCGTGGCGAGCCCTCCCACCACGCGCTCCGGCTCATCTCCCCCGGTGAGGTTCGCCCCGAAGCTCTGGTACGCAGCGACGGTCTCGAACCCCTCCGCCTCCCGGTAATCGATCAGCTCGGGCTCCGAGAGCCAGGTCTTCTCGAAATCGACCCAGCGGTTCCACACGGCGACGACCCGCTCGGGCTCGCCGTAGGGGAGCGGGCGGAGCAGCACCCCGTCCACCACGCTGAAGAGGAGCACGTTGGCGCCGATCCCGAGGGCGAGCGTGGCGAGCGCCATCGCGGTGAAGCCGGGACTCCGGCGCAACAGACGGAGCGCGTAGCGAAGGTCCCGTCTCAGGGCATCCATCGCTACTCCTCCCTCAGCACGGTCATCGGGTCCACCCGGGCGGCGCGGCGCGCGGGAACGAGGGTCGCAGCCGCGGCCACGGCGAGGACGAGGAGGGCGACCACGGTGTAGGTGGGGAGGTCCAGCGGCTGCACGCCGTACACCAGGCCCGACATGAGTCGCGTGAGCGCGACCGCCCCCGCCAGACCGATCCCCAGGCCCGCCAGCCCCTGCTCGAGGCCCCCGCGGCCCGCGAGCCAGATGAGGTCCTTCGCGTCCGCCCCAAGGGCGTGGCGGATCCCCAGCTCGTGCCGGCGCGAGGCGACGGCCTGGGCCACGACGCCGTAGACGCCGACGGCCGCCAGGAGCAGGGCGAGCACGCCGAAGCTCACGAGAAGCACCATCGTAAAGCGGGGCCGGGCGATCGAGTTCGCCACGACGTCCGCCAGCGGCCGGATCCCGGAGAGGGGGATCCGCGGGTCGAGGGTCCGGATCGTCCGGGTCAGCGGCCCGGCCAGGGCGGTCGGCTCGCCCGACGTCCGCACGACCAGGTTCATGGTGCGGGGGGCGAAACCGGCCCAGCGGGCGAACTGGGCATAGGACGCGTAGAACTTGGGCCGCACCGGGGCGGTCAGGCCGTCGTGGCGCACGTTCTCCACCACGCCGACGACGGTGAACCAGGGCCCGTCCGGTCCGGCGAATCCCATCCGGATGCGGCCTCCGATCGGATCCCGGCCGGCCAAGTAGGTCTCGGCCAGCGTCCGGTTCACGACCATGACCGGGGCCGCGTCGGCCCGGTCCCGCTCCTCGAGGAAGCGACCGGTCCGGAGCTCGAGCCCGATCGCCTCCATGTAGCCCGGGGTGACCACCTGCCAGTCGCCAGGGCTCCCCTCGCCCTCGGGCGGTGTGTAACCTTCGACCTCGAGGCCGGTATTGCCGATTTCCGCCGCGAGGGGAAGGACGCGCGCCGCGCCGACCGCCCGCACGCCGGGAAGGCCCCCCGCCTCGCCGCGCAGCGCGTCGTGGAACGCCACGACCGCCTCGGCCTCCGGATAGTCGCTGGAGGGGACCGAGATCTCGAGCGCCAGGGCGCGCTCGGACTCGAAGCCGGGGTCGATCGCCAGCAGGCCGCCCACGGTGCGCACCATGAGGCCGGCGCCCACGGCTAGGACCACGGCGGCCGCAACCTCGCCCACGACCAGCCACCTCCGGAGCCGGAGCCGGGCCGCTCCGGCCGTCGTTCCTCGGCCTCCCTCCCGCAGGCTCTCGGCCGGATCCAGCCGCCGGGCCCGGAGGGCCGGCAGGAGACCGAAGGTCACCGTGGCGAGGGCCGTCAGGACGAGAGCGAACGTCACGACGGGGAGGTCGATCCCGACGCCCGCGATGCGGGGAAGGGAGGCGGGAGCGGTGGCCGTGATCAGTTGCACGCCGAGCCAGGCGATGCCCAGGCCCGCGGCGCCGCCGGCCGCCGCCAGCACGGAGCTCTCCGTCAGCAGCTGGCGAAGGAGCCGGCCCCCTCCCGCGCCCAGCGCCGCCCGGACGCCAAGCTCGCGGCGACGCTCTTCGCCGCGCACCATGAACAGGCCCGCCACGTTCGCGCAGGCCAGGAGCAGCAGCAGCCCGACGGCGCCCAGGAGCACCATTATCGCCGGTCGTACGTCGCCGGTGATCTCCTCGCGCACCGGAACCGCCGTGGCTCGGAAGTCCCAGCTCTCGAGGTAGACGCCTTCCGCGTTCCAGCGGTCGGTGAGGGCGTCGAGCTCCGCGTTCGCGCGCTCGATCGTGGCCCCGGGCGCGAGGCGGGCCAGGGCGTAGAAGGTGTGGCTCCCGCCGTTCTCCTGCATGGCGGGACCCGGGATGGCTCCGAACGCTTCCGGGTCGACGGCGAGCGGGACCCAGGCTTCCGTGGGCCCGTCGGCGCCGAAGTCGAGCGGCAGCCGGAAACCGGATGGCATCACGCCCACGACCAGTCGGACCGTCCCGTTCATCTCGAGGGTCCGGCCCACGACCGAGGGGTCAGCGGCGAAGCGGCGCTGCCACAGGCCGTGTCCCAGGACGACGACCGGCGCGCCGCCCGGCACATCCTCCTCGGGCAGGAAGCCGCGGCCCAGGATCGGAGCGACGCCCAGGATGCGGAAGAGGTTGGCGTTCACGGCGGCGAAGCGGATCCGCTCCGGCGCGTCCCCGCCCGTGAGGTTGGCCTGCCCGTCCATGAACATGCCGACCTCGTCGAACGATTCGACCTCCTCGCGGTAGGCCTCGACCTCGTCGTAGGAGACCCACGTCCGCGGGAAGTCCGTCCAGCCGCTCCACAGCACGGCGGCGCGCTCGGCGTCGGGGTAGGGGAGCGGCTCGAGCAGCACGGTCTCCGTCACGCTGAACAGCGCGGTCGTTGCCCCGATGCCGAGGGCAAGCGTGACGACGGACAGCGTGGCGAAGCCCGGCTGGCGGCGCATCTGCCGCAGCGCGTAGCG
>CAYMQZ010000216.1:0-4598 GCA_964392705.1 uncultured Gemmatimonadota bacterium | reverse complement strand
CCAGGATCGGATCGAAGAAGAGGAGCTTGCCGAGCGCGATCCGCTCCAGGTTGAACCGGTTGTCGGGAGGATAGGGGGTCGGCGGCAGCGGCCCCAGCTCGAACCGCTGGATGACCTCCCGGAACTCCCCCGCCTCCGCGTCCGGCGGCTCGACGGCCCCGTCGCCCCCACAGCCGGCCGCGAGCGCGGCGCCCAGGAGGAGCGCGCCCGCGAGTCCCCCGGGTGGTCGCGAGGCCGGCCACCGTCCGCCTTGGGTCGCGGGACGGGCGCGGCGGCCGGGAGACTCGCGCAGGTGGTGGTGCCGGCGCATCCTACGGTGCCGGTGCCGTGAACACCGCCGACTGGTAGAGCCGGCACTCGTTGGGCCCGACCTCGCCGTCGGCCAGAGCCGTGGCGGGGAAGATGGGCGGGAAGGGGCTCGTGTCGGCGCATCCGCCCCGATACGTGCGGATCATTCCCGGCATGAACGCCGGCAGCATCGGGCCGTGGTCGTTGATCACGAGGTGCACCTCCGCTGCCATGGCATCCTCGAGCGACCGGTCGGGCAGCCAACCCGACAGCGGCCCCTCCCGGACCGAGCCGGCGAAGGTGCCCCTGCCCGATCCTCCCGCCACGCTGCCGGCCGCGTAACGCACCTGCGAGTCGGTGGCCGGGTCGAGAATGATGTCCGGACCCGTGCAGGGCTTGGGGTCGCACGCCTCGGGATTGTTGACGACCACCAGCCACAGGGTGTAGGCGTTGCCCGGCGTCAGCGAGTGGGTGGTGATCCGATACGACAGGCCGTTTCCGTTGCGCACCAGATTGGCCCGGGCCCCCTCGACCTGCCCTGCTCTGCCGAACACGGCCTGCTGGGGGTGCCAGCTCACCACCGCCGTCGACTGGTGGGCACTCACCGAGAGCGCCGGATCCGGCGTGACCGCGGGATCCACTGGCGAGTCGCAGGCCGCGGCGGCCACCAGGAGCGCGGCTCCGAGGCAGCAGAAAAGGCCGGATGGAAGGGATAGCTGATGGTAGCGCATGGAAGCTCCTCCTCAAACGGGGGTGATCGGTCCGTCTCCACCCTGGATACGAGAATCGGGCTGGCGATGGGATCACGGGGGGGATCACGGACACGCCGGCGCGCCTCCGAGCGTGCCGCGGGAGTCGCCCATCCGTATTTTGATTGTTTCCGTTTGTCAGGCTGGCACGCTGCGGCCGAGAGGCACCCAGGTGGCTGAGGACACCCGCCAGTCGACCGTCACCCGTCTGCTCCGGGAGGCCTCCGCGGGCGATCGCGAGGCCTTCGACGAGCTCTTCCCCCTGGTCTACGAGGAGTTGCGGGCGCTCGCCCGGGGGCAGCGCCGCCGGGCGGGCGGCGAGACCCTGAACACCACGGCGCTGGTCCACGAGGCGTACCTGAGGCTCGTGCGCGCAGAACCGCCGGAGTGGCGCGATCGCGCCCACTTCCGCGCCGTGGCGGCCACGGCGATGCGGCACATCCTGATCGACTACGCCCGTGGCGCGCGAACCGCGAAGCGTGGAGGCCGGCGGCCCCACCTCTCCCTGGAGCGGGTCGAGTCGTCGCTCGCCACCTCGGGCGAACAGGTGTTGGCCGAGGTGCCGGAGCTCCTCGTCGTGCTCGACGCTGCGCTGCAGCGGCTCGAGAGCCACAGCGAGCGACAGGTGCGCATCGTCGAGTGTCGCTTCTTCGCCGGCATGACGGTGCCCGAGACGGCCGAGGCGCTGGACATCTCCTCCGCTACCGTGAAGCGAGGGTGGTCGATGGCCCGGGCGTGGCTGCACCGCGAGATGGAACGGGCTCTGGAAGGCGGATTCGCGGGGGGAGCGGCGTGAGCGCGAACGGGGCTCCATCGGATTGGGACCAACTGGAGACGCTGTTCGAGGCCGCCCTCGCCCTTCCGCCGGGAGAGCGGAGCGCCTTCCTGGACCGGGAGTGTCCCGATCCCGCTCTGCGTGCCGAGCTGGAGTCGCTGCTCGCCCGCGCGCCCGCGGCGGAGCGACTGTTCGACGGCCTCGGGGCCTGCCTGGAGACGTTGCCGGCACGCCTCGCTCCGACGGAGCCCCGGGGGTCCGGCGCCTCCACCGCCGATCCCCTGCTCGGGCGGAGCGTCGGCCACTACCGGATCGAGGGGAGGCTCGGGAGCGGCGGCATGGGGGTCGTGTACCGGGCCCGCGACACCCGCCTGGAACGCGAGGTGGCGCTCAAGTTCCTCCCTCCGCACCTGGGCCTCGACCCGGGGGCCAAGGATCGGTTCCTGGCCGAGGCGCGGGCGGCCGCGGCCCTCGAGCATCCCGCCATCTGCACCGTGCACGAGATCGAGGAGTCCGAGGACGGACGGCTGTTCATCGCCATGGCCTGCTACGAGGGCGAGACGCTCGAGCAGCGGATCGCCCGCGGGCCCCTCCCGATGGCGGATGCGGTCGCCATCGCCACCCGCATCGCGAGCGGCCTGGCGGCGGCCCACGCCCGGGGGGTCGTGCACCGGGACGTCAAGCCCGGGAACGTCATGCTGACAGCGGACGGCGGGGTCAAGCTCCTGGATTTCGGTCTGGCCAAGGTCGCCGACGTCACCCTCACCCGGCCGGGCACCACCCCCGGAACCGTGGCCTACATGTCCCCCGAGCAGGTCCGCGGAGAGCCGGTGGACGCGCGGACGGACCTCTGGTCCCTGGGCGTCGTCCTGTACGAGATGCTGACGGGCGTGCGGCCGTTCCGGGGCGAGAGCGACCGGGTCCTCCTCGGGCGAATCCCGCACGAGGAGCCGGAGCCTCTCTGCGACCTGCGACCCGAAGCGCCCGGCCCGTTGGCCCGGATCGTCGAGCGCCTTCTGCGAAAGTATCCCGATGCACGCCATCGGGATGTCGAAGAGCTCCTGGCCGATCTGGAACAGGTACGCTCGGGAGCTCGTCCGCCCCGACTCTCGGCCGTCTGGAGGCGATCCCCGCGCCGCCTCGCCGGTGCCGTCGCGGCGCTGCTCCTCGGCTTGCTCGCCATGACGATCGCGCTGCGGACCGGCTGGCCGGGTCCCCGCATCCCCCAGGGCTCCATCGCCGTTCTTCCGTTCGTCAGCGTGAGCCCCGAGGACGACCGCGAGTTCTTCAGCGCCGGCGTCACCGAGGAGATCATCACGCACCTGTCGGCCGTTCCCGACCTGAAAGTCATCTCCCGAACCTCGGCGATGCGGTACAAGGGGAGCGACCGGTCGCTGCGCGAGATCGCGGACGAGCTGGGCGTGGCTCACATCCTCGAGGGGAGCGTGCGCCAGGCCGACGACGGCGTGCGAATCTCGGTCCAGCTGATCGACCCGGAATCGGAATACCAGCTCTGGTCGTCGAGCTACGACGGAGAGCTGGCCGACATCTTCGGCCTGCAGGAGCGCATCGCGCAGGAAGTCGTACGCGCGCTCGAGACCAAGCTAGGAGCGCGCGGAGACGTTTCGCCCGCCAGGCGCGGGACGCGGGATCCGGAGGCGCTCGAGCTGTTCCTGAGGGCGCGGCACCTGTGGACAGCGCGCACGCGCGAAGGACACGACCGCGCGCAGGCCTTCTTCGAGGCCGCCATCGAACGGGACTCGGCGTACGCGGATGCCTATGCGGGGCTGGCCTTCACGCATCTGACGAGGCATCAGCTGGACTTCTCCGGTGCGCCGGAAGACGAGGCGTACTCGCGGATCAAGTGGGCGGCCGAGCGGGCCCTCGCTCTGGACGAGTCGTCCGCCGACGCCCACGCGGCGCTCGCCGTCACGCACTGGTGGCAGCGCAACTGGCCCGGTGCGGAGCGCGAGCTCCTCCGTGCCCTGGAGCTGAATCCCGGCCATGCGGCGGCTCGCACGTGGTACGCCTTGCTGCTTCAGGGGTGGGGACGTCCAGAGGAGGCCATGCGGGAGATTCGCCGCGCCCACGACGTAGACCCGTTCGCGCCCGTGACCAGCGTCACCTACGCATCCTTCCTCTGCAATGCCGGCCGGTATGATCGGGCGATCGAACAGTGGCAGGAAGCGCTGGACCTGGGCGTCTCCTGGTGGATGGGTCGGTCGGGGATCGCCATGTGCTACGTACAGGCCGGGAGGTCCGGGCAGGCAATCCGCGTCATGCGGGAGGTGGTCGAGGAGCAACCACGCACATCGGGGCTTCTCGCGGACCTCGCCTATGTGCTCGCCGCGGCCGGCGACCGGGAGGAAGCCGTCGCCATCCTGAGTCGCGCCAGGCAGGACGGATCCGCTCCATTCAACATCGCCCGGGCCTACGTGGCGCTGAACCAGCCGGACAGCGCCTTCGCGTGGCTTCGTCGAAGCCCCTGGCAGTGGCCCCACCGGGCGAATCGCTTCGACCCGGCCCTCGATCCGCTGCGCGCCGACCCGCGGTTCGAGGAGCTGTCGGCGCGCGTGGAGCGCGACCTGGGGATTCGGTGAGGGCTCCGGGCGGTGTCCGGCGGTGTGGGCGTCCTAGCACCCACGTCGGGCTGGGACGACCGCGGCTCCCGGGCGGGCCGCCCTACCAGACGACCAGATCGTGGAAGGACGCCTCGCCGCGCTCGGTCCGCCCGTCGGGCCCCTCCGCCGTCACGACCACCCGGAGGACGTGCCGGCCCGGACCGA
>CAYMQZ010000215.1:0-4598 GCA_964392705.1 uncultured Gemmatimonadota bacterium | reverse complement strand
CGTGCAGCCGCTGGACCTGGTAGTTGTCCGGATACCGCTTCGTCACGGCGTCCAGGGTGGCCGCCGCCTCCTCCCACTTCCCCTGCGCCATCTCCATGTAGACCGTGTTGCTGAAGGAGAGGACGCCCACCGAATCGACCGCCGTGGACCGCTCGTAGTACTCTTCCGCGCGGGCGAACTCGCCCAGGCTGGAGTACTCGACGCCGATGTTGTTGAGCGCCCAGGGGTCCTCAGGATCCAGGGCCAGCATGTTCTCGTAGACCCGGATCGTGGCCTCGGTGTCGTCGGCCACCCGGCTGTGATAGGCCGCCTCCGCCAGGTAGCGCTCCCGCTCCGCCAAACGCTCCCGCTGTTCGTACGCCCGGGTCAGGGCCTCGAGAGCCCGCTCCCGGTCCTCGCCCCGGTTCATCAGCTCCATCCCCAGCTTGCGGTACGCCATGGCGAAGGAGGAGTCCAGAGCCACCGCCTCCTCGAGGAGAGACACGCCCCGCTCGAAGTCGCCGTCCACCTCGATCGCCTCCAGGGCCAGCGTGTACTTGCGGAGCGCTTCCAGGTCCCCCGTCGTGACCCGGGGAAGAGGCTTCTCCCGGCGGATCGTCCGGAGCGATTCTCCCATCCGCTCCCGGAGCTGCTTGGACAGCTGATCGATCGCCGGAAGGATCTGGACGGAATCCGGCGCCGTCACCCGCTCGGAGGTGAAGATCTCGCCACTGGCCGGGGCCACGAGTCGGGCGCTCAGGACATAGCCGGTTCCCGCCGGCGAGACGTCGCCCGTCAGCACCGCCTTGATCCCCTCCCGCTCGGCCAGCTCGCGGGCCAGCTCGGGGTCCAGCCGCGAGTCGGCCGGCCGCTCCATGCGGCGGAGCCCCTCGGCCACCGTGGATGGCTCCGTGAGCCGCACGACCCGAGAGCGGGCCAGGTCCACCCGTAACGCCTCGGTCACCGTCTCGGCCAGGAGGTCGCTCCCGCCACGGCCTTCGAAGTCCGCCAGGAGGATGCGGTCCCGCTCTTCCAGCACGCCCTTGGCCACCAGGGTCCCCGCAGGCCCGATCCCCAGGGAGCGCATCGCCAGGTAGCCGCCCGTTACGAGCCCGAGCAGGAGGAAGGCAACCCCGCCCCCCAGGATGGCGTTCGGCCAGGTGAGGAAGCGATGTCTACCGGTCGGTCGTGAGCCGAGCGCCGAGGATCGACCGGCCTCGCCCGCGGACGGGGCGGCGGCCTCGCGTGCGGGGGCCGCCGGAGTCCCGACCGGGACGGAGGCGGCGGCTTCGGTCGCGTCCCCCGCGCTCGCGCCCGTCTTCCCTGCCGCTCCCGGCTTCGCTCCGGGATCCTCCCCCCTACCGCCCACACCCTCCTGCACGAACGCCGTGGCCATGACGATCGGGAGGCCCACCAGAAGCAGGACGATCGCGCCGGGCCCTACCCAGGTCGGAAGTCCAGCGGTGTCGCCGAGCACCTCGATCACCTGGAGCACCACCCAGGAGACGGCGATGTACATCCCCATCACCTGCCACAGGGAGCGGCGGTGCACCTCGTGGATGATCTCTTTCAGCTTCTTCATGCGCTCATCCTCGCTCCGCCACCATCGCTTCCAGACGCTCCTGCGCGGCCTCGACTCAACGACCCCAGCGGGTCGCGACGATCCGTCCGACCAGAACCACGAGTCCGCCCAAGAACAGGACGACGATCAGCGGTCGCGCCCAGCCGGGAATGGCCGACGCCAGCGCGAGGTCGACGTAGTACAGCGACACCAGACCGATCACCAGATAGGACACGACGGTGCCCCAGGACGGCCTCCAGGAGAACCGTCCGGAAGCCTGCGCCGAGAGCTCGCGCCACAGCTGGTGCGCCTTGCTCACGGAGCTCCCCCTCCGCGGGCCGGCGAGGAGTCCACAGGATCACCGAGGTCGCTTCTCACGCGCGCGATCTCACCCGCCCTGCTCACCCGCTGTGGTCGTGGAAGCCCTCGCCGGGGGGCTCCTCGGCCGTGGTCAGGCCGCAGGAGACGAGGCGGTTCCCCTCCGGCTCCTGCTCCCAGGTCAGATAGACGGGCCGCTCGGTCTGGACGATGTGGTACATGTCGGTGAACAGGCTCGAGGGCAGCCGACCCACGACCATCGACTCGGTCGCGTATCCCAGCTCGGGAGGCCCCTCCGAGAAATAGAGCCAGCCCCCGGCGGCCGCCGGGCCCGCGTATCCTTTCACCGGCTCGACGACCAGAAAGCGGGTCACGCCGCTGTCCTCGCGCTTCAGGGCGCCGACTCGGTAGGCGCCGATCTCCAGGTTGGGCAACGCACTTCCTCCACGCTGGGTGTGCACTTTTCCCTCGCCACCTCACCCCCGCTCCGCCAGGATCTGCTCCAGCCGGCCACGCGCCCGCTCCACCATCGGCTGCAGCTCGGGGTCCGCCTCGGCCCAGATCTCGGTGAACTTCGCGTACCACTCCGCGGCCTGCTGGAGCTCGCCGCGGGCGTCGTGGATCTCGGCCAGGCGGAGCCAGACGAGGGGATACGCCCCCCACTCGTCCAGCGAGCGCAGGTACGGCTCCGCCGCGTCGGGCCGGTCCATCTCCAGGAGGAGCTCGGCGATCCAGATGCGGAGCAGCCCGTTCACCGCACCTACGGCTCCCCAGCCCCGGGCGGGTCCCGCCTGCGCCGCCGCGAGACGGCGCAGGGCTTCCTCCCGCTCGCCCCGCTGCCAGGCCGCGAAGCCCTCCTGCGCCATCGTGAGTCCGCGGGCCAAGCTCGCCCCGAGGGTGTCGCCCACGGAGAGCAGGCTGTCGGCCAGGCGGCGTCCGCGCTCGATCGTGACCCGGCGCACCTCGGCCGCCGCGCCGGATTCCGCGGCGTAGGCCAGCCTGGACAACGCGCCGGGCGGCTCCGACCAGAGCGCCTCCCACGGGTCGTCCTCGGCCTCGAGAGCGAGCAGGCGCTCGAGCACGTCTTCGGACAGCGGAACGCCCTGAGCGTGCGCCTCGTAGGCGAAGAGTCGCCGCCGGCCGAGCCCGATCCGCTCGTCGTCCAGCGTCCCCTCGAACTCGGCGAGCTGACCGCGGGCGAGGGCGTTCAGCGAGCGCCACCAGGCATCCGGAGGATCGGGTATCGCGACGTAGGAGGCCCGCCCTCGGAAGCGCTCCAGCGCCTCCTCCTGCTCCCGGACCAGCGCCGGCTGCGCGAGCCGCGTCAGCAGGCGTCCGGCGACCTCCGGGGACAGCGTGTCGAGCGCCGCCTCCGCCGCAGCCCGTCCGGCACTGTCGCCGAACGCCCACGCAAACGCCAGCCTGGAGCCCACGTGCCACGGCTCGTCGCTCTCGTACGTGGCATGCAGCTCCCGGATGGCCGCCGTATCGAGGGCGTCCCAGGCCACATCGACCAGGTGACTGACCGCGGGCATGAAGCCGGGGTCGAGCTCGACCGTCTTCTGGAACGCCTCGCCGCTCCACTGCATGCCGTCCCGCAGCATCTGGTCGCCGAAGTGGAGCTGGCACTCGCCCAGCAGATACCATCCCTCCACCTCGTCCGGGTACTTGAGCGTGACCTCCTCCATCGTCTCGATGCACGGCTCGGCCCGGCCCCTCGAGTAGTCCAGATGGCCCGTCACGAGCAGCCGGTCGCGCTCGGGCAAACGCTCCGAGAACCGGACGGCGGCTACATGATGATCGCCTCGGTTACTCTGAGATTCAGCCCAGCCGTAGGCTAGCGACAGCCGGTAATGCGCGAGCGCGAAGGTCGAGTCCAGCTCGATCGCCCGCTCGTAGGCGGCGATGGCCGGCCGCCAGTCGGTGCGGCGGAAGTGGCCCTCGCCCTCCAGGTAGGCCCGGAGCGCGTCCACCGAGCGCGTGGTGAGCGCGGCCAGGTCCACGGGCGGCACCTCCTCGCCTTCGGGGCGCGGAACCACCCGCAGGGTCTCCAGCGTCAGCCGGTCGACCAGGGCGAACGCGCTGTCCGCATCGGCCGGGCCGTCCGCGCGGGCGCCCCCCAGCTTCCGTCCGCTCTCCAGCTCGTACACGTCGGCCGCGAGCTGCACGCGGCTCCCGGTCGAGACCACGTTTCCCAGGACCGCGAAGCGGGCCCCCGTCCGCCGCGCCGCCGCGAGGGCCTTCTCCAGATCCGGCGCTCCCTCTCCCGGCGCCGCCTCGCGCCAGCGCGCCAGCACGGTTCGGCTGTCGATCGCCCGGAGGCCCGCGAGCCCGTCCAGGCTGGTCGAGAGCGCGTCCACCATCCCCTCGCGCCAGAACTCGACATCGGGGCCGCTGACGCTGAACGGCAGCACGGCCACCGCGGGCGCCGCCTCGTCGGCGATCGCCTCCTCGGGAGTGAAGGCGCCGCGGTCCCGCAGCACGACGACCAGGCCCGCGAAGCCGAACAGGAGCGAGAAGGCCACGACCCCGCCCACGATCGCCCGGCTCCAGGTGAGGTGCGGGAGGCGGCCGCGGGCGACCGAGCTCGCCAGCTCCCCGAATCCGACATCCCAGGCGCCCGGCACGTCCTCGGCCCGGGCCCGATGTTCGAGCAGCGGGTGGGACTGGACCCAGGCGGTGGCGAGCACGATCACCAGCCCGATCGCGAGCAGGATGAGCGCGACCGGACCGATCCAGG
>CAYMQZ010000214.1:0-4632 GCA_964392705.1 uncultured Gemmatimonadota bacterium | reverse complement strand
TCGGACTTCCCGCCGAACGCCCCGCCCACCGCGGGCTGCTTCACCCGCACCTTGGCCACGTCCAGATCCAGCACGCGCGCGATCTCGCGCTGCAGGTAGTGCGGCACCTGCGTGGAGGACCACACCTCCAGCACGCCGTTCTCGTTCAGCCGCCCGATCGCGCAATGGGGCTCGATCGGCGTGTGCGTGGTTCCGTGGAAGTAGTAGCTCCCCTCGACCACGACGTCCGCCTCGGCCATGAGCCGGTCGACCTCGCCGAACTCGAGGTGCACGTGCTTGAGCACGTTCCCGTGGCGACCCTCCTTCCGCGGCTCGTGGATCGGCATCCGGGCCGCCTCCTCGCCCATCGCCTCCTCGGGCTCGAGCCAGTAGGGGAGCTCTTCGTACTCGACCTCGATCAGGTCGAGCGCGGCGTTCGCCGTGTCCTCGTCCACCGCGGCGACGGCGGCCACCGCGTCCCCCACGAAGCGCACCTTGTCGAGGGCGAGCGCGTGCTCGTCCCGCGTCCAGGGGATGATGCCGTAGGCCCCCGGCAGGTCCTTGCCCGTGATCACGGCGTGCACCCCCTCCAGGGCCTCGGCGCTCGAGGTGTCGATCGAGACGATCCTCGCGTGGGGCTTCGTCGAGCGGAGGATCTTCCCGTGCAGCATGCCGGGGAGGACGATGTCGTCGGTGTAGATCTCCTTCCCCGTGGACTTGCGGAGCCCCTCGACCCGCCGCGCCCGGCGGCCGAGCGCCGTGTGCTCGGCCTCGGCCAGCTCGCGCAGCGCCTCGGGCTTCTCGGCGCTCTCCGCCTGCTTGGGGTTCAGCTCTTCGGAGCGCATGGGCTACAATGTAACGAGGTGGCGGCTCGATCTCACTCCCGGGTGACCGCTCCCCGGACCTTCCCGGCTTCGAGGGCGGGGCTCAGGGGTCGTCGTCGTTCGCGGTCCGTCTCCGTTGTCTCGCGGTATGGATGGTTCTGGCCAGGAGGCCCAGCGAGATGCCGGTGGCGAGCACCAGGGACGCGGCGACGTAACCCGCCACCAGATAGGGATGGAGCACCGTGGCCAACGCCGGGAGCCGCAGCAGGTAGTCGCTCGGCGCCCAGAAGAGCAGGTAGACGCCGATCACGAACACGACCAGCGCGACCCCCAACGTCCAACGCAGCGGCGTGGCCGCGCGCGGCGCCGCGAAGAAAGCGCACGCGGCGACCACCAGGATCAGGAGACCTCCGAGCGCTTCCACGCGTCCTCCCCGACGGCTGGCGAGCCCTTCCCGGGAACGTGCGGAAGCGGGAGCGCCGTCGCACCCCCCGAATCGCTCCACGCCCTGGTCGAGCCACGCTCGGCGTGTACCTTTCCGCAGCGCTGTAGGCGGCCAGCGATCTCGTGAACCTCGTCGACGGGACGGAGGCGGGCGCGCCCGAGGGCGTCAGACTCGATCCAGGAGCCGGAGCCCGGATGAAGCGTCGGATGTCGAACCTGATCCTTCTCGCGGCGCTCGCCGCCGGGGCATGTGGCGCGGAGCCGCCGCCGGCCGACCCCCCGGGCGGCTTCGCGTTCGCCGTGCTCGGAGATGCCCCGTACTCCGGCTTCGACGAACAGCGGTTCGACCACCTGGTCGATGAGCTGGAGGCGGACGACCTGGCCTGGATCATCCACGTCGGCGACATCCTGGACGCGCCGTGCTCGGACGGGACGCTTCGCGATCGACTGGAGACGTTCGAGAGCCTCGACCACCCGGTGGTGTACACGCCCGGCGACAACGAGTGGACGGACTGCTGGGGCCCGAAGCAGGGTGGTCACCGGCCACTCGAGCGCCTGTCCCGGCTACGGGAGCTGTTCTTCGCCGAGCCCGAGCGGAGCCTCGGCGAGCGCCGGCTCGAGCTCTCCACCCAGGCGAGCGATCCGGAGTGGCGGGAGTTCGTCGAGAACCGCCGCTGGACGAGGGCCGGGATCGTGTTCGCGACGGTTCACCTGGTGGGAGGCGGGAACGCCTTCTACCCGTTTCCGGGACGGGCGGTCGACAGCGACGAGGAGGCGCGCCGGCGCACCGAGGCCGCCGCGGCGTGGCTGGACGAGGCCTTCGAGCACGCGCGCCGCGTCGGCGCGCGGGCCGTGTTCCTGGCCACCCATGCCGACCTCGTCTTCGAGGCCTCGCCCGAGAACAGCTATCGCCAGCTTTTCGAGCCCTTCCGGGCGAGGCTCGTCGAGCGGATCCGGAGCTTCGATGGGCTCGTGATCCTCGCGCACGGCGACAGTCACGAGTACACGGTCGATCGGCCGCTGGTCGACCCCGCGACCGGCGATACGCTCGAGAACTTCACCCGCCTGCAGGTCATGGGATCGCCCGAGATCGGGTGGGTGAGGATCGTCGTGGACACGGCCGGCCCGAGCTTCGCGTTCGCCCCCCGCCGGACCCCGTGGTGGAAGCTGTGGTGACGACGGATGCGACCGAACCTATCCGTCGGAGCGGACCGCCACCGGGGTCGAGGCCGAAGGCTGGCCCTTCTCCGCGAGGATCTCCTCCGGATCCCGACCGGTACGGAGCGCCTCCGCGGCCAGCTCCACCGCATCGAAGATCTTCGTGTAGCCCGTGCAGCGGCAGAGGTTGCCCGAGAGGGCATCGGCGATCTCGCCACGGGCAGGCTCCTGATCCTGGAGCAGGAGGCCGTACGCGCTACAGAGGATCCCGGGCGTGCAGAAGCCGCACTGGGCGGCGCCGCACAGGTCGAAGGCGTCCTGGAGCGGATGGGGGCGCCCGCCGCGGGCGAGCCCTTCGACGGTCCGCACATCGCGGCCCTCGGCCTCGTAGACGGGCAGGATGCAGGAGAGCACCGCTTCGCCGTCCAGCAATACGGTGCAGGCCCCGCAATCTCCCTTGTCGCAGCCCTGCTTCGAGCCCGTCAGCCCCAATACGTAGCGCAGGGTCTCGAGGAGCGTGTAGTGGGTCGGGACGCCGATCTCGTGCTCGTCGCCGTTGACGCGGAGTCGAACGACATCCTTCATGGTTCTCCCCCGTCGACAGATGCGGGCGCGATCCACCGCGCCGTTGCCGGCAGCGCCTCCGCGCGGGAATGATGCGGAGGCTCGGCCGCCACCTGCACACTGGGGGCGGCCCGGGGGCCGGTCAAGCGGAGGAAACAGCGCGTATGGTAAAGCAGACAGGTAAAGCGTTTACATACCAGGGGCTGGTCGGCCTCGTGCTGATGGGCTCGGCTGCCTGGGCGCCCCCGCCGGACCTTCAGGAGCCCTCGATCCCGCTGGATCGGTGGCTCGTCTCCGAGCCGTTCGCCGCCGGGGTGGACGGGGCGGCGGAGGCGCTGGAGACCCACCACCTCGAGGCCGAGTCCGAGCGTGCCCTGTTCCCGGACCGCGACGTCGAGGTCGCGGGCACGTACTGGCACCTGGTCCGCGATGACTCGAGCTCGGTCCTCGACCTGGACGCCCGTTTCCCGAACCGGCCGTCGCCCGCCGTCACGTACGCGCATGCCTACATCCGCTCGCCTTCGGAGCGGACGGTGCGTCTCCGCTGGGGCGTTCCCTCCTGCGCCGCGGCCCGCCTCCGGCTGAACTCCGTGCCGCTCGTGCCGGGCCAGACCCCGGCGGCCCCGGGCTCTGCCGTCGAGGGTGCCGAGGGCGGCCGCGAGCGCGAGGAGCGGGCGATGGCGGTTCGGCTCGCGGCGGGCTGGAACACGCTGCTCGCCGCGGTCGCCGCGAGCGATTGCCCGTATCGCGTGGAGGTTCGCCTGGAGCCGGTCGCGACCCCGAGCGACGAAGGGGACGAGGAGCCATCGGGTCTCGAGGGACTGCAGGTGCAGGCCTCACGCCCGCCCGGCGTCCGCCGAACCTTCCCGCGGGCGTTCGTCACGGCCGCGGATGCGACCGTCGCCCCCGCCCTGTCGTGGGCCACCGGCGACGCCGATCTGCGGGCCTCGCTGCGGCTCGCGCTCACGCCGTGGGGAGCGCCTGAGTCGGTCGTCGCGGCGCACGCGCGCGCCCAGGAGGAGGAGGCGGCGGCGGCGGAGCGGGAGCCGGGCGGGCGGCGGCCGCGCGACGTGCGCGGTCGGGAGCCTCCGGGGGGCGAAGCGACCGAGGATCCCGAGCCCGAGCGCCTGGCGGCGCTCCGGGAACGCCTCCTCCCGTCTCCCCCCCCGCCACAGCCCGCTCCCCAGCGGGTCGAGCTGGAGCTCGAAGTCGGCGGCCGCGACGTGGAGCGGGTCACCGAGCTCGACGGACCGGGGCGTGCCCGGACCCTTTCGGTGCCCGTCTCGCTGGACGAGATGGAGAGGGCCGTCCGTTCGGGCTCGATCGAGGCGCGGCTCCGCTGGAGGGTCGACGGCGACGATCGACGGGTGGAAGGCCGACTTCCCCTGGCGTCCGCCCCCGATCTCGACCCCCGGGGGACGCCGATCGCGCTCACCGGATGGACGGAGGACGAGGGCGGGGCGCGCCGGGGCGAGTGGCGGGTGCCCGGGAGTCTCTCCGGCCGGAGCCTCGAGCTCCTCACTCCGAGCGCGCCCGGTCGTTACGCGATCGACGGAAGGCCCGTCCAGGCGAACGCCGACGGTCGGATCCTCCTGTGCGAGGCCTGCGAGGCGGGCCGCCGCATCCGGCTGACCGTCGCGCCCGACGGCCCCTGGTCGGAGGC
>CAYMQZ010000213.1:0-4672 GCA_964392705.1 uncultured Gemmatimonadota bacterium | reverse complement strand
AACGTCGTGGACCCCTGGGAGGGGATCGGGGAGCACGGCGCGGACGCGATCCGCTTCTACCTGGTCTCCTCCAGCAACCCGTGGCTGCCGAAGAGGTGGGACCCCGAGGGGATCCGCGAGGTCGAGCGGAAGCTGCTCGACACGCTGCGGAACACCTACCGGTTCTTCGCGCTGTACGCGAACCTGGAAGGCTGGAGCCACGAGAGCCCGGAGGGGGCCGCCCCCGCAGCGGGAGAGGGGGACTCGACAGCGCGCGAGGCGGGCTCGGCGCCCGAGCCCGGCTCGGCGGCGCGGCCGCCGGCCGATCGCCCCGCGCTGGATCGCTGGCTCCTGAGCCGCCTGGACGGCCTGACGGCCGAGGTTCGCGCCGACCTCGACGCCTACGACCTCACGCGCGCGGCGCGCCGCCTCTCCGGCTTCGTGCTGGACGACCTCTCGAACTGGTATGTGCGTCGGAGCCGGGACCGCTTCTGGGCCACCGATCCGGAGCGGGCCGACGGCCGCGACACGGCCGACGCGTTCGCCACCTTGCACGAGGCGCTCCTCGCCTGCGCGCGGCTCCTCGCTCCGTTCGCCCCCTTCCTCTCGGACTGGCTGCACCGCCGGCTGACCGGCGGCGAGGCGGGCGCGCCCGGCGAGTCCGGCGCGCCCGGCCGGTCCGTCCACCTGGCCGACTACCCCGAGCCCGGGGGCCGCCGGGACGAGGGGCTGGAGCGCGAGATGGAGGACGCGCGCCGGCTGGCGACGCTGGGACGGGCGTCGCGGGAGGAGGCGGGGATCCGGGTGCGACAGCCGCTCCGGGCCCTCCGGGCCGTGGTGCCCGGCGGACGGCGGCTCTCGTTCGAGATCCTCGAGCTGTTGCGCGACGAGCTGAACGTGAAAAGAGTTGTCCTGGAGGCCGAAGCCGGCGAAATTACAAGGCTGTCCGTGAAGCCTGACTTCGGTGCGCTGGGCCCCCGGTTCGGGCCGCGGACGCCGGCCGTGGCGGGCGCGATCGCGGGGATCGGCGAGGCCGACGCGCGGCGGCTCCAGGCCGGCGAAGCGGTCGACGTCGACGTGGAGGGCGAGACCGTGACGGTCCGCCCGGAGGAGGTGAAGCTGCTCGAGGAGGCCGCCGCCGGACTGGCGGTGAGCTCCGAGGCGGGCTACCTGGCCGCGCTGGACACGGAGCTGGACGAGGAGTTGCGCGCCGAGGGGATCGCCCGGGAGCTGGTGAGCCGGGTGCAGCGGCTCAGACGCGACGCGGGCCTGGCCGTGGCCGATCGGATCCGGCTGGCGGTGGCCGGGGCGCCCCAGATCGAGTCGGCCGCGGAGGCGCACCGCGCCTACATCGCCGGGGAGACCCTGGCGCGCGAGGTCCGCGTGGGCGACGGCGCCGTGGGCCGGCTGGCCCACACCGAGGAGGTGGCGATCGAGGACGACCGGGCGCGCATCGGACTCGAGCCGGTGGCGGAGGGTTGAGCGGCGACGATAGAAGCGGGCGGCATCGAGACCGGGGGGCGAGCGGCCCCCCGGGCGGCGGAATAAAGGGCGAGGTGGCATGAAGAAGAAGGAACGAGAGCACATCGAGGAGCGGCTCCTGAAGGAGCGGAATCGCGTCCTCAAGGAGCTGGGCCATTACGACGAGTCGTTCTCCGACACGCCGCAGGGCGCCGACGGCGACCTCTCGGCCTACAGCTTCCACATGGCCGACCAGGGCACGGACGCGATGGAGCGCGAGAAGGCGTTCCTGTTCGCGTCCAAGGAGGGACGGCTCCTGTACCACATCGACGAGGCGCTCCGTCGCCTCTACCGCGATCCGGAGAACTTCGGCAAGTGCGAGGAATGCGGCGAGGAAATCGGCTTCGAGCGTCTGGACGCGCTCCCGCACGCCCGGCTGTGCATCCGGTGCAAGGAGAAAGAGGAGACGGGTGCCGCCCGGTGAGTCGGGGGCGGTTCTCGACGTGACGGCCGCCCCTGGAAGGCTGTCCAAGCGGGGCCTCGCGCTCATCGTCCTCGGCGTCGTCCTCGTCCTCGACGTCCTCACCAAGCTGTGGGTCGTGCAGCGGTTCGGGCTCTACGAGCAGGTCCCGATCCTGGGCGATTGGGTGCGCCTCACCTACACCCACAACCCGGGCGCCGCCTTCGGCATCCACGTCGGCGAGCACTCGCGCATCTTCTTCCTCGTCCTCTCCATCGTGGCCCTCGGGGTCCTGGCGTTCATCTACCGCTCCACGCCCGCCTCCGACCGTCTGCGGGTCGTGGCCCTGTCACTCGTCGCGGGCGGGGCGCTCGGAAACATCCTCGACCGGATCCGCTACGAGCGGGGCGTCGTGGACTTTCTCGACGTGGGAATCGGGCCCCACCGCTGGCCGGTGTTCAACGTGGCGGACATGGCGGTGAGCACGGGGGCGATCCTGCTGCTGGTCTCCTTCTACACGGAGGAGCGGCGAGCGGAGGCGGAGGCCGAGGAGGCCGGGACCGGGGCCCGAGCCCCGGAGGGAGGGCGGTAGGGAGCGGTCCGGAGCCCCACGGGGAGACGGACCGGACCCCTCCGCGCCTTCCGCCGAGACGCCGGCTCCGTCCGGAGACGCGCCCGTGACGCCGGAGGGCGGCGAGCTCGAGGTCCGGCGGCTCCGGGTGGAGGCCCCCGAGGCCGAGCGCCTGGATCGCTGGCTGGCCGACCGCCTGCGCCTCAGCCGCTCGCGTCTGGCCGCGCTGATCGAGGACGGCCTCGTGCGCGTGAACGGCGAGGTCGTCAAGAAGAGCCACCTTCCCGAGCCGGGCGATGAGATCGAGGTCCGGATCCCGCCCCGCCGTCCGACCCGGCTCGAGCCCGAGCCGATCCCGGTCGAGATCCGCTGGGAGGACGACCACCTGGCCGTGGTCGAGAAGCCGGCCGGGCTCGTCGTGCACCCCGCGCCGGGCCACGAGTCCGGCACCCTGGTGAACGCGCTCCTCCACCACCTGGACCGGCTCTCCAGCGTGGGGGGCGATCGACGGCCCGGGATCGTCCACCGGCT
Source organism: uncultured Gemmatimonadota bacterium (assembly GCA_964392705.1). GTDB lineage: Bacteria > Gemmatimonadota > Gemmatimonadetes > Palauibacterales > Palauibacteraceae > CAYMQZ01. Next base: position 1,670 of record CAYMQZ010000213.1, on the reverse strand, counting down.
GGACCGCGACACCAGCGGGCTGCTGATCGTGGCCAAGAGCGACGAGGCCCACCGGAAGCTGCAGGCGGCGCTCGCGCGCCGGAAGGTCCGCCGCGGCTACCTGGCGGCCGCGTGGGGTCACCTGGACCGGGACGAGCTGACGATCGACCGGCCGATGGGGCGCGACCCCCGCGACCGGAAGAAGATGGCGGTGGTGGAGCGCGGGAAGCGGGCCGTGACCCGCGTGCGCCGCCTGGAGCGCTGGCACTCGGCCGACCTGCTGGCGGTGCGGCTGGAGACGGGTCGCACCCACCAGATCCGCGTCCACCTGCGTCACCTGGGCCATCCCGTGGTGAACGACGAGACGTACGCGCCGCGCTGGGAGAAGGGGTTCCTGGGCGCGGGGGGGCGCTGGGCCGAGGAGCTGGCCCGGCGCGCCGAGCGGCTCTTCCTGCACGCCGCCCGCCTGGCCTTTCGGCATCCCCTGACCGGCGAGCGCCTGGCCTTCTCCTCCGACCTGCCGGAACCGCTGGCCTCGGCGCTGGCGTGGGCGCGCGAGACGGCCCGGTAGATGACCTCCGGCGTGAGAATGCGTCGAAGCTCCGACACGAAGGCTGCAGCGGACCGGTCGAGCCTCGAATGGGTCCCGTTCCCGCTCGCGCTGGCGCTGCTCGCGGTGCTCGGGCTCCCCCATGCCGCGGTGCCGCAGCCCGATCCATGCCCGGAGCCCGTTCCGGTGGACGTGGAGGGGAGCCCCCTGATCTGGCGCGCGGAGCCGGATCTCCGGCCGATCGCCCGGGCCCTGGCGGAGAATCGAGCCCTCCTGGCGCCGCTTCCGGGGATCGGCGATCCCGCCGCGGCGCTGGCGGGGGCGTTCCAGCGGCCGACCGTGTGGATCCTCGGCGATCTCGGGTGCGTGGAGGCGCATGGGCTGGCCCCGGCCCAGCCGGACTGGGTCGCGGGGCTGGCCTCGGGCCGGGGTGGCTACATCGCGCTCCGCGCGGAGAGAGGCGGGGGCGGACCCGGGTCGCTTGCCACGGTGTTCCGGCACGAGCTGGCCCATCTCGGCCTCTACGCGGCGACCGACGGGCGGGCTCCGCGGTGGCTCCAGGAGGGGTACGCCCAGTACGCCTCGGGGTCGTGGAATTGGGAGGAGGCGTGGCGGCTCCGCGTGGCGCTGCTGTTCCGGGGCGAGGACGCGCTGCGCGAGCTGGCGCTGGGCTTCCCGCGCGACGCCGAGGGCGCGCGGCTGGCCTACCTGCTCTCCTACACGGCGGTCCACGAGCTGGCGGCCATGGGCGGGGAGCGGGGACTCGCGGCGTTCTTCGGCGCGTACCGCGAGGGCGGGGGCACGGACGCGGCCCTACGCCGCGTCTACGGGCTCACGCTCGGCCGGTTCGAGGAGCGGTGGCGGGAGCGGGTCGAAGCCCGGTACGGCTGGCTGTACGTGGTCTCCCGCGCGTCGGTCTTCTGGGTCGCCGTGACGCTCCTGCTGCTCTGGATGGGTTGGCGACGCCGGCGACGCGACCGCCGTCGGCTCGAGGGGCTCCGCGAGGCCGAGCGTCGGGAGGAGGGCCGCGGCGAGGAGGGGCCGTGGGAGGAGGGCGGCTGGGACCCACGGCGCCCGCCGCGCGGGATGGCGTGAGGAACCCCGGCGCCGCCTTGACGCCTCCGCGTCGACGCCTCCGCGT
>CAYMQZ010000212.1:0-4674 GCA_964392705.1 uncultured Gemmatimonadota bacterium | reverse complement strand
GGGCTACGGGAACGTCGCCGCGCGGCACGGGGACGGCTACTTCGGCTGGCCGGAGCGAGCCCCGTTCGACGGGATCGTGGTCACGGCGGCCGCGGCCCACATCCCTCCCCCGCTGATCGAGCAGCTGGCGCCGGGGGCCCGCATGGTCATTCCGGTGGGGCCGCCCTTCCGGGTCCAGCGACTGATGCTGGTCGAGAAGCGGCCCGACGGCTCGGTGCGCCAGCGCTCCATCGCCCCCGTGCAGTTCGTGCCGTTCACGCGGGCCGAGCCCTGAGCGGACCCGTCCCGGCGAGCGCCGGCGGCTCGCCGGCCGGTCGCGGGACGCCACCCGTCGGCGGCTCGCCCGCCACGTGAGAGGGCGTTGAGCCGCCGCGCCCTGTTCGCCGCGGTGGGGCTCGTGAGCGCGGCGGGGCTGGGCTACGAGGTGGCCCTCACCCGCGTCCTCTCGATCGCGGAGTGGCACCACTTCGCCTACATGATCATCAGCGTCGCGCTCCTGGGGTTCGCGGCCAGCGGCACGGCGATCGCGCTCCTGCGCCGGCGGCTCCGGGGCCGGGAGGAGACGGCCTTCCGCTGGGGTGCGCTCCTGCTGGTGGTAGCCCTTCCGGGCTCGCACGCCCTCGTCCAGGCGATCCCGTTCGAGACGTTCGAGCTGCTGGTGCGTCCGCGCCAGCTCGGCTGGCTCTTCCTTCTCTACGGCGTCCTGGCGGTGCCGTTCTTCCTGGTCTCCTGGTGCGTGACCCTGGGCTTCCTGCTCGCCTCCGAGCGGGTCGGGGGCGTGTATTTCGCGAACCTCGTGGGCTCCGGGCTCGGGGCGATGGGGGCGGTGGGCGTCCTGTTCCTCCTCTCGCCCGGCCGGGTGCCGCTCCTGCTGGCGGCCCCGGTCGCCGCCGGCTTCCTGGCCTCGCTGTCCGGGAGGAACGGAGGGCGGCCGCGCTGGCTCGGGGGGCTGGCGGTCGCCGGCCTCCTCCTCTTCCTGATCGGCTCGCCCGACGTGCGGATCTCGCAGTACAAGGGGCTCGCCTACGCCCTCGACCTTCCGGATGCGCGGGTTCTCGCGGAGGCCGAGAGCCCGGTCTCGGTCGTGTCGGCCGTCTCCTCCGACCTGATTCGCGAGACGCCGGGGCAGATCGCGGGCTATCCGATGGGCGAGCTGGGCGAGCTTCCCGAGCAGGTGGGTCTCTACTTCGACGCCGACGCGGTGTCGCCGGTCCACCGCTTTCGGGGAGATCTGGAACCGTTCGCGTTCCTCGACTACGTGACCCCGGCGCTGCCCTACCGGGTCCTCCGGCGTCCCCGGGTGCTGGTGGTCGGAGCGGGTGGCGGGACGGAGGTCCTGAACGCCCTCGTGCACGGAGCGCGCGGCGTGACCGCGGTGGAGGTGGATCCGAGCGTCTTCACCCTGCTCCGGGGACCGCTGGCCGAGTTCTCGGGCGGGCTGTACGGCCGGCCCGACGTGACGCCCGTGCTGGCGGAGGCGCGCGGGTGGCTCGAGGCCCATCCCGACGCCCGCTTCGACCTGATCCAGATCTCGCTCCTGGACTCCTTCACGGCTTCCGCCGCCGGGGTGCGGGCGCTCAGCGAGAGCTACCTGTACACGGTGGAGGCCGTCGAGCTCTACCTGGAGCGCCTGGCGCCGGAGGGGGTCCTGGCCGTGACGCGCTGGCTGCGCAGCCCGCCGCGTGACGCCGTGAAGATGCTGGCCACCCTGACCGAGGCCGCCGAGCGCGCCGGGATCGAGCGGCCCGGCGAGCACATCGCGTTCGCGCGGTCCTGGAACACGGGCACGCTCCTCCTCTCGCGGGGGACGCTCGGCCCCGAGCGCGTCGCGGCCATCCGGGCGTGGACGGAAGAGCGGGGCTTCGACCTGGCCTGGCTGCCCGGCCTCCAGGCCTCGGAGGTGAACCGCTACACCGTGCTCGAGGAGCCGGTGTACTGGCGGGCCGCTCGCCGGATCCTGGCCGTGGACCGCGCCGAGAGGGAGCGCTTCTATCGCGACTACGCCTTCCACGTCCGCCCGGCCACGGACGACCGCCCCTACTTCTTCCGCTTCTTCAGGTGGAGCTCGGCGGAGCGGGTGCTGGGGATGCTGGGCAGCCAGTGGAGGAACGCCGTCGAGTGGGGCTACGTCGTGCTCGTGGCCACGGTGCTGCAGGCGGTCGCCGCCGCGCTCCTGGTGGTGCTGCTTCCCCTGGGGGGCGTCGCCTGGTGGCGGCGGCGCCGGCGGTCGCGCGGGGAGGCGCGGTGGGGTGGGCGAGCGGAGGGGGAGGCCGGCGCCGGGAGGGACCGGGCGGGCCAGCCGGGAGCTCCGGCCGGGCCCGGGACCCCGGGGATGGTGCTCTATTTCGGCGCGCTCGGGCTCGCCTACCTGTCTCTCGAGATCGCGTTCATCCAGAAGCTGATGCTCTTCCTCGCCCACCCCGTGTACGCCGTGGGCGTCGTGCTGGCGGCGTTCCTCGTCTTCTCGGGGCTGGGGAGCGCGCTCGCCGATCGGCTGATGGGCCCGGTGGCTTCGACGACCCGGGCGGCCCGGGCGCTCGCCGGGCGCCCCGGCCGACTGATCGGCCTGGCCGCGTTGCTGATCGGTCTCCTGGTGGGGCTCTACCTGCTCGTTCTCCCCCCGCTGTTCGCGGCGTGGGCGGGTTGGCCCGACCCGGCCCGGGTGGCCGCGAGCCTGCTCCTCCTGGCCCCTCTCGCTTTTCTCATGGGGATCCCGTTCCCCACGGGGCTGCAGATCGTGTCCGGCGACGGGGGGTCGAGGGTTCCCTGGGCGTGGGGCGTGAACGGCGCGGCCTCGGTGGTGGCGGCGCCGCTCGCCACCCTGGCGGCGGTGCATCTGGGCTTCACGGCGGTCGTGGGGCTGGCGGTGGGTCTGTACGCCGCCGCCGCGACGAGCGTGGCCACGTGGAACCCGGGACCCGGGTCCGCCGCCTGACGCCGGGCGGATGTCGAGAGCGAGGCGGGTGTCGAGGGCCCGGCCGGGTGTCCAGAGCGGGACGGCTGTCGAGAGCGAGGCGTCAGCGCGCGGGCTTCCCGTTGCCGCCCGCCGTGATTCCGGCCGGCTCCGCCGCCCGGAAGGCCCGGGATCGGGGGGCGATCGCGTCGGCCCCCGCTTCGCGGTCCGGCTCCGGCGTCGGCGGCCGCCGCGGAAGCCAGATCCGGAAGGTGGTACCCTCGCGCGGCCGGCTGCTGGCCTCGATCCGGCCCCCGTGCGCCTCCACGACCTCGCGGGCGATCGCGAGCCCGAGGCCCGCTCCCGCGCTCCGCGCGCCCTCGCGGCCCTGGTAGTAGCGATCGAAGATGCGGGGGAGCTCGTGGGGCGGAATGCCGGCGCCGGTGTCGGACACCTCGATCCGTACGCCGTCCCCCTCGCCGGTCATCCTCACCTCGACACGCCCCCCCGGCTCGGTGAACTTGAACGCGTTCCCCAGCAGGTTCCCGAGCACCTCGCTTCGCAGCCGGTCCATGTCGCCCACGATCTTCTCGGGAGCCGAAGGGTCCAGCTCCACGTCGAAGCCGATCATCCACTTCTTCGCCGGGCCCTCGAACGCGCGGCGGAGGCCGGTGGTCAGATCGACCAGGTAGACGTCTTCCTGGATGAGCTGGAAGACACCGGCCTCCAGCCGTCCGAGGTCGAGCAGGTGCTGGACCTGGCGGACGAGCGCCTCGGCCTGCTCCGAGATCGCGCCGAGGGCGGCGAGGTGGTCCGGCTCCAGCGCCTCGTGCAGGTCATCCTGGATCATGCCCGCGTACCCGGCGATCACGTTGATCGGCGTCTTGAGGTCGTGCGTCAGGATGCTCACGAACTCCGCCCGCTGGCGGGTGAGCTCGGACAACTGCTGGGTCATCGCCCGGAAGGAGCGGGCGAGCTCGCCGATCTCGTCCGTCCGCTCGTAGGGCAGCTCGCCCGGCGCCTCGAGGTCGCCTCCCGCCACGGTCGCCATCGCTTCCTGCAGTCGGTGGATCGGTCGCACCAGCGCACCCGTGAGCCGCGTCCCGAGGAGCAGCGCGAGAGCCAGGGCCGCGATGAGGCCGCCCAGCAGCCAGGCGGACGCCGAGTCGGTGATCTCGCGGGCCCTGGAGGCCGCCCCCAGGCTGCGGCGGTCGATGGCCGCCGCCACGCCCTCGAGGGAGGTGTGGACCGCCTCGACGGAGGGAAGGACATCCTCGAAGAAATAGTCGGTCGCCTCGGACAGGCGGCCGGTCGCGGCGTGGCGGTCCAGCTCGGCCGTGGCCGCTTCGAGGCGCCGCAGCGCCGCGACCGTCTCGGCCGTCTCCGAGTCGTACCCGGCGTCGCGGAGCGAGGCGAGGGGCACGGCGGCCCCCCCCAGCGCCTCCCACATGGCCCGGCGCGAGGCCGCGTCGGGCGCCGCGAGGTGCGCGCGCTGACGGCGGTCCAGCTCGCGAAGGCCGACCTGTAGCCGTCCCAGCGCCACCCAGGCCGAGGCGTGCCGCCCCCGGAGCTCGTAGGCGATGTCGCGCAGCACCACGAGCCGTTCGAAGCCGAAGACCGCCGGCAGGGCGAGCAGGCAGGCGAGCGCGGTGAGGGTCAGGACGAGCCGGCCCCGGATCGTCATGGCGAAGGTGCTCGTGGCCGGGCCGGGGCCCGCGACCTCACGGCTGTCCCGTCGTGATCCGGCGCAGCCGCTTGAGCTCGGCCTCGAGCTCGCTCAC
>CAYMQZ010000211.1:0-4675 GCA_964392705.1 uncultured Gemmatimonadota bacterium | reverse complement strand
TGACGCTGGCCATCCTCCTCAACTTCGTCCTTTCGCCGATCGTGCGGCTCCTGGGTCGGGCCCGGGTCCCTCCAGTCGCGGCGTCCGGTCTGGTGCTCGTCCTGCTGCTGGGAGCGACCGGATACGGCGTCTATCGGTTCGCCCAGCCGGCCAGCGAATGGGTGGGGAGCGTTCCCGAGGTGATACAGGAGGCGGAGTGGAAGCTCCGTGGGATCCGGGAGCCGGTGGAGGAGGTGCAGAAGGCGGCCGAGGAGGTCAGGCGGCTCGCCGACATGGAAGACGAGGAGCAGTCGAGCCGCGAAGTCGCCGTGAGCGAGGAGAGCGTCGGCCAGACCTTCTTCCAGCAGACCCGGAACGTGCTGGCGGCGGGGATCGTGATGTTCTTCCTGCTCTTCTTCCTCCTCGCCTCGGGCGACTTCTTCCTTCGGAAGCTCGCCCACGTGCTGCCCCGGTTCGGCCACCGGCGGCGCGCGGTGATGATCGTGCAACGCACGGAGCGCCAGGTCTCGCGGTATCTGCTCACCTTCGGGCTCATCAACCTCGGACTCGGCGCCGCCGTCGGCGTCGTCATGTGGCTTCTGGGGATGCCGAACCCCCTGCTCTGGGGGGTGATGGCCGGGGGGCTGAACTTCGTGCCCTACCTGGGCCCGCTCGTGGGGATCCTCGTCACGGGCCTGGTGGCCATCACCACCTTCGACAGCATGACGCACGCGATGGCCGTCCCCGCGTGCTACCTGCTGCTCAACGCGCTCGAGGGAAACCTCGTCACCCCCCTCGTCATGGGTCGGCGGCTCACGCTCAATCCCGTGGCCATCTTCATCGGCGTCATGTTCTGGGGTTGGCTCTGGGGGATCCCCGGCGCCCTGCTGGCCGTCCCGTTGCTGGCCGTGTTCAAGATCATCTGCGACAATATCGAGCTGCTGTCTCCCGTCGGCCAGTTCCTGGGTCGATGAGCACGGGCAGGGGTCGATGGGCGCCGGCACGGACCGTGCACTGGGTCGAGAGACAACGGAAGGTCGAATCGGAGAAGGGAGACCATCGTGATCGAGCTGGCCATCGTGTTCCTGGTCCTGGCCCTCGTCGCCGGCGTGTTCGGGTTCGGAGGCTTCGCGGTCGCGTTCGCCGGCCTGGCGAAGTTCCTGCTCGTCCTGTTCTTGGTCCTCTTCCTGGTCGCCCTCCTGCTGTGAGGGCAGGCCGGTCGGGCTCGAAGCTGCGGAAGATCGGCACGACGCCTTCCCGCCGGCGCTGACGGCCCTGCGACTCCTGGCGGGACTCCTGGTCGGAGGGATGGCCGGGCTGGTCCTGAGCCTCGGCATCGCCGTCGGGCGCGCTCACCTGCTGTCCATCTACCTGCACGGAATCACGGATTTCTACGGCTGGCTCGGCGCCCCCTTGGCTCTGGGACCCCTGGTCGGGGCGGGGCTCGCGCTCGCCCAGCCCCGGCTGGCCGCGCGCGCCGGCGTCGGAGCGTTCGCCGGGCTCCTGGCCGGCGCCACGACGGGCGCCCTGGCGGGGATGCTTCTGGGTTCCGGGCCCGTGGCCACCTGGGCCGGCGGCGTCATCGGCGCGGCGGTCGGCACGTTGGCGGGAGGCGTCGGCGGGGCGTGGCTCGCCCGGCGGCGAGGGTCCGGGGCCGACCCGGACCCTGGGCGACGACGGTCCGGGCTCGCGGCGTGGACGGCCCTCTTCCTGTCCCTCGGCTGCTCGCCGGCCGGGGAGGGCCTGGTGGGGGAGGGGCCCGCTCTCGTCGAGCCGAGCCCCGCAGAGGTGGAGGCCGTCGTCCTCTTCGTCGGGGACCCGGGCCAGGCCCGGGAGCGGAGCCATCCGATCCTGCGGCGAGTCCGGAGCGAGGTGGAGCGGTGGGCGGCCGCGATCGACGACGATTCCGTCGTCGCGGTCGTGATTCTGGGTGACATCATCTATCCGGACGGCCTCCACCCCGCGGGCCACGCGCTTCGGGAACGGGACTCCCTGCGCCTCGTCGACCAGATCGGACTCGTGGCGGGGCCGGCGGCGCGGCGGCGCGGTGCCCACGCCCTGTTCGTCGCCGGCAACCACGACTGGGGCCGGAAGAAGGACCGGGAAGGGGCGGTTCGCCTGAAGGAGCTGGAGCGGTTCCTCGACGCCTGGCGGACGAAGGAGGGCGTGGCCGTGTCGCTCGAGCCGGAGGCGGGCACGGGCGGGCCGGCCGTCGTGGATCTGGGGCGGCGCCTTCGTCTGCTGCTGCTCGACACGGCGTGGTGGCTTCTGGGGGCGGATGAGGCGCGGAAGGATTCCGTGATCGATCGGGTCGCCGGCGCGATTCGGGCGGCCGGGGATCGGGAGGTCGTGATCGCCGCCCACCACCCGTTCCAGTCGGCCGGGCCACACGCGGCGCTCGACGCTTTCGGAGGGACGCTGGGACTTCGGTTCCTCCTCTCCCGCAGCGGGGCCATGCTCCAGGACCTCAGCTCAGCCCCGTACCGGGAGCTGAGGGACGCCTTGGTCGGTGTCTTCGCCGAGCTTCGGCCACCGGTCCTGTTCGCCGGGGGGCACGAGCACTCGCTCCAGGTCATTCGCGGTCTCGCTCCGGGACATCCGGAGACGACGCTGGTCTCCGGCTCCGCCAGCAAGCTCAGCGACGTGGGTCGGGTTGCCGGCCTGCGGTTCGCTCGCTCGGCGCCCGGCTACGCGCGTCTGGTCGTGAGAAAGGACGGAGGGCTGGCGCTGTTCGTCGAGGCCGCCCCCGAGCGGTTCCTTCGCTGCCCCGGAGAGCCCCGCGAGCGGTGGCGCTGCATGGAGGCCGGGACCGCCGCCTACCGGACCGTCTGGTCCGGGCGTCTCTGACGCGAGGGCTCGCCGGCTCGCCTACCGGCCGAACCCCGACGGGCGGCTCGCTGGTCGCGTCTCGCCGGAAAGGAGGGCGCGGTGACGATACAGCTGACGTCCGAGCTCGTCACTCCCCCGTGCCGTCGGCGACCAGCTCCACGAACCGGGCACGGCCCCGCTCCAGGGCGGCCGTGTGACTCTCGGGAAACTGCACCACGACCTGCGCCGGCGTCTGGCGGAGGCAAAGGAGATCCTCCCCTTCCCGGATTCCCAGCTCGGCGCAGTGCTCCCGATTGGCGGAGACGTGGACCTTTCGAATCCGGACCCGCTCCCCGGGGCGGGCCTCGGCCAGACTGTGCGGCGGTGGCCATGAGGCGAAGGAGTACACCTGTTGCCCTGCCTTTCTGTTCGCCCGCCCTGGCGAGCGCTGGAAGCTGGGACCCGGCAGCGGGTCCATCGGAACGACCCGAGTTCCAAACCGGACGGGGTAGTCTCCTCTGCACGCCTCCTTCGGGGCTCCGTCTCGAACGCGTCGCGGACGGCCACGAAAGGTGCAAGTCGCGTGCCCTGCGACGGGTCGGCCGAGATCCGGGCTCCGGGCTTCCGGCCTCCTCTGGGCACGATACGCCGTGATCGCGGATCCGTGGCGGGAGGCGATCCACGCCTCCGCGCAACAGACAGCGGACGTCTCCGGCGATCGGAGCATGCAAAGCGACGAGCCGCCGCGGCCGGTCTGTGCCACGTGTCGGACGACGCCCCGGGAATCGCCCGGCGCCGGCTGGGCAAAGGGTGGTCCTACCACGCGCCCGACGAAAGCCTCATCCGCGACGAGAAGACGCGCGAGCGCATCGTCTCGCTCGCCATCCCCCCGGCGTGGACGGACGTGTGGATCTGCCCTGATCCGAAGGGACACTTGCAGGCGACCGGGCGGGACGACCGCGGCCGCAAGCAGTACCGCTACCATCCTCGGTGGAGGGAGGTGCGCGACGCGACCAAGTTCCACCGCATGATCCGATTCGGCGAGTCTCTTCCCGTGATCCGGGCCGGCGTGGAGGAGGCGATGGGGCAGCGCTCCCTGTCCCGGGAAAAGGTGCTCGCCACCGTGGTGCGGCTTCTCGAGACGAGCTGCATTCCGGATCGGGAACGACGAGCACGCGCGCGAGAACGGCACGTACGGTCTCACCACGCTGCGAAACCGACACGTCGAGGTCCGGGGAGCCGAGATCCGCTTTCGCTTCGAAGCGAAGGGCGGCCAGGAGGTCGAGGTGTCCGTCAGCGACCGGCGCGTCGCCCGGGTGGTGGGCGAGTGCCGGGAGATACCCGGCTACGAGCTCTTCCAGTACCTGGACGAGGAAGGGGAGCGGCGGGACGTGAAGTCGGAGGACGTGAACGGGTATCTGAGGACTTCTACGTCCATCCCGGGGTGCTCGACGCTTACGAGACGGGGCTCCTGGGCGAGTTGTTCTCCGATGGCTTTCCGGAGGAGGACGTGGATCATATGGATCCGGCGGAGGTGGCCCTCCTGCGGCTCTTGATGGAGATCCAGAAGAAGGACAGCGTGAAGTAGGGGGTGACCGCTTTCGACTCGTTCGGATGATCGGTGGTGCCGGACCGGTCCGCCCTCGTCCCTGGGCCCCGAGGAGCCCCGCGGGGCTCGGGGCGGAAGACGCCCCGACAGCCGTCAGCCGTCCGTGGGGATCCTCGCTGGCCGCTTCTGTTCGTCCTTGATCTCGCGTCCCCCCACCTGTACCAGCCGGAGCACCGTTACCAGGAGAAGCCCTCCGACCATGTTCGTCACTGTCGCGATGCCTGCCACCCGGGCCCACTCCGCGTACCCGAACGGTGCGTGGCCCGTGTGGATCTCGGG
>CAYMQZ010000210.1:0-4717 GCA_964392705.1 uncultured Gemmatimonadota bacterium | reverse complement strand
GGACCCGGAACCCCCGGTTCACCTGGACGCGCTCCTCCTCGTCCTCCCAGGCCACGCGGAAGACGATGATCCGGTCCGGCTCGGTCAGCCGCTCCAGGATGCGGGCATCCTGGTACTCGGGGTTCCGAGAGATGAAGGGAATGACGGTCTCGGCCACCTCCCGGACCGCCTGGTGAAACTCCGCTTCGCCCGGGTTGCGGCGCACCAGCTCCGCCATGAAGGCATCGAGCTCCATGCTTCTGTTCCTCCCGTGGCCTCATCGAGGGGCTCTGGAAGTCTCCGGCGATCGGTGACCGCCTCTCACGACCTGGACGACCGCGGAAGTTTCGGACCGCCGTCGGCGTGAAGCACGTTATGTGACACGCGGTCGCGCGTTTAGCGGATTCGTCGCCCGTCCGAGGATCGGTCGGGCAGGGGGAAGCGCGCAACAGGGGGATCAGCCGCCCAGGTCGTCCATGAGGCGGGCGATCGCCTGTCGAGCTTCCTCGACCATCGGCTGGAGCTCGGGATCGGCCTCCGACCAGGCGGCCACGAAGTCGGCGTACGCCTCTCGGGCCTTCTCGGGCTCGCCAAGCTCCTCGTAGAGGTGGCCGAGGCGGTAGCTGGCGAGCGAGGCGGCGGCATCCCACCAGAAGGTCTCGAGCAGTCGGGCGGCGTCCGCCGGGCGGCCGGCCGCCTCGTAGGCGTTCGCCAGCCACCAGCGCTGCAGCTGGAAGTGGTAGGGATGGGACGCCTCCAGCGCCTCGACGGCGGCCTCCGGCGGGCCCCGCACGAGGATGGCGTATCCCTCAGCGGCCCGCCCCGCCGCCTCCCACCGCGCGGCGCCCAGGGTGTCGCCCTCGTCTCGCTCCGCTGCGGCGCCCTGTCGCAGGGCGTCCACGACGGCCGCGTGGTCGTCCCAGCGCCCCCGGTCCGCCGCGTGGCCGGCCAGGGCCAGGCCCGGGGCGGGAGCGGGAAGCTCCGGAACCTCGCGGAGCGAGTCGATCGCGGCCAGGCGCTCCTCGTCGACCGGGACGCCGAGCGCCTTCGCCGCGTAGAGCCTGATGGGTCGGACCAGCGGCGGGAGCGCGGGATCGGTCAGGTACGGCAGGGCCTCCTCGACCCGGCCGGTCCCGAGGGCCAGCGCGGGGAACAGGTTCAGGGCGCCGACCCAGGGGCGATCTCCGGGTTCCGCTCGTCGATATTCCTCTTTCCTGATCTCGACCAGCTCCGGTGCCACCCGCGGGTGGCGGAGCGCCGTGCGGGCCCGCAGGAGGGCGAGTTCGGAGACCGTGTCGAGCGCGGTCCGGGCATCGGCCCGGTGGCTCGAGTCGCCTGCCGCCAGCCAGAGGACCAGGTCGAGGCCGCGCGCTTCGGCGGTCGGCTCGCGGTCGGTGGTGCGCGCGTAGTGGTCGAGCCGGTCGGCGAGCCGCACGCTGTCGGGCCCGGTCATGACGGCCAGGTCGATCCAGTGCTCCTGGTAGGGCGCGAAGCGCGGGTCCAGCTCGACCGCGCGGGAGAATGCCTCCTCGGCCGCCTCGAGAGACACGGGCACCGCGTCCCCGTTGTGGATGTAGGCCTCGCCCAGCAGGTACCAGGCCTCCGGGTCGTCCGGATGCTGTCGGACCGCGCGGCGGAGCGAATCGAAGGCCGCCAGACTCCCGTTGATCCGCAAGCGCTCGGAGCGGACGAGCGTGGCCTGTCGCGGCGGGAGGCGGTCCGCGTATCGAACGGCTCGCTCGAACGCCTCCGGCCCGAGGCCGGTGCCCACGGCGGGAGTCCATCCGTAGGCGAGGCCCAGGCGATAATGAGCCAGGGCGAAGGTCGAGTCCGCCTCCGCGGCTCGCTGGAAGAGCGGGATGGCGCTCTCGAAATCCCCCCGCCGGTAGAGGGCCTCGCCCTGCAGGTACGCCTTGTAGGCCTCGATCGAGCCGGTAGTGACCTGCGCGAGGCCCACGGCCGAAGACGGCTGGTCGCCCTCGACGAGCGAGCGGAGCACGTTCACCGAGAGCCGGTCGACGAGGGCGAGGACGCTGTCGGCGGGTCCCTCGACCCGCACGTGATTGACGGTCTCGCCGGAGCGCACGTCGTGCACGTCGGCCGAGAGGCGCAGCTCGGGGCCGGCCGAGATCACGCTTCCGCCCACCGCGTAGCGCGCCCCCGCGGAGCGAGCGACCCGGAGCGCCGTCTCGAGGTCCGGAGCCGCGTCCCCCGATACCAGGTCGCGCCAGCGGGCGAGCACCGTCTGGCTGGCGATCGCGCGGAACCCGCTGGCGCCGTCCAGATTGGTGGCCAGCGCGTCCACCATTCCCTCGCGCCACACCTCCAGGTCATCTCCGCGGACCCGGAACGGGAGCACGGCGATGCCCGGGGCCGCCTCCTCCGCGATCGCCTCCGGGGGCGTGAAGCTGCGTCCACGGTCCTGAATCACGACGTAGAGGCCGGCCAGGCCGAAGAGCAGGGAGAAGGCCACCGCGCCGCCGAGAAGCGCCCGGCCCCAGGTGAGATGGGGCAGCTCGCCCTTCCGGGTGGCCTCCTTGAGATTGCGGAGCGAGACCTGCCACGATCCCGGCACCTCTCCCGCCGCTTCCCGGTGCGAAGTCAGGGGATGCGACTGGACCCAGGCCGTGGCCAGGATGACGACCAGGCCGGCGAGCAGCAGGATGAACGCCACGGGTCCGATCCAGGGCGGCAGGTCCAGCGTCTCGCGCAACTCGGCCGTGACCTGGAGGACGACCCAGGAGGCGCCCAGGTAGACGGCCAGCACCTGGAAGAGGCGCGCCTTCCGGACACGCGACCAGAAGCCTTCGTCGCTCATACGCTCAAGATAGCTCCGTGGCGTCGGCCGGACACGGCGTTCGATCCAGGCGGCCGGGGCCGGGGCCAGGTCGACGGGCCGCTCGTTCTGACGATTCGAGATCGGCCCCGCCGTCGGCCACGGTCGGGTTCACCGCCCCGGCACCGGCGGCGGCTGGTCGGGCGGGAGCGGCGACTCGTACGGCTCGTCCCCGGTCTTCTCCTCGAAGAAGGCCCGCGCCTCCGCGAGCAGCCCGGGGTCGGTGAGTAGGTCCACGCCCGTGAGCGCCAGCACCTGTGCCGCCGCGTGGGCCGCCAGGACGGCCCCCTCGCGGCCGTGCGAGGCGGTCGTGGCCCAGCTGTGCCAGGGCACGTCGTCCGGGGCGGACGTGATGTCGAAGCCCACGGTAGGGGCGATCCGGCTCACCTCGGCCACGTCGGTCGAGCCCCCCGTGGCGGGCTCGGGGCCGTCGGCCAGCGGCTTCACCTTCGTGTTCAGCCCCTTCTGCTCGATTCCGAGGGAGCCCTGCAATGCGGTCGCGAACTCGCGGAACGCCCGGGGGAAGTCGGGGACTCCGATGAGCTCGAGGTTCGCCTGCACGCGTTCCTGAAGAGGCCGGTTGAGGAGCACCGTGTGGACCCCGGTGATGAGCTCGACCTCGTGCTCGGTGCGCGTGGCGAGGGCACCGCCCTCGGCGATCTGCAGGATCCAGTCGTAGTGCTCCTCGACCGCCTCGCGCGTGGTGTCGCGGACGAAGTACCACACTTTCGCGTACTCGGGGACCACGTTGGGGACCTCGCCGCCCGAGGGGATCACGTAGTGGATCCGCGCGCTCGGCTTCACGTGCTCCCGCATCAGGTTCACGCCGTGGTTCATCAGCTCGACGGCGTCGAGCGCGCTCCGGCCGTTCCACGGATCGGCCGCTCCGTGGGCGGCCTGTCCCCGGAACTCGACCGTGAAGTTGTTGAGCGCCCGGCCCGGATTGTTGCGCACCTCGGTCTCGAGGCTCGGGTGCCACTCGAGGGCGGCGTCGAGGTCGTCGAAGACGCCCTCGCGCGCCATGTACACCTTCCCGACCACGGTCTCCTCGGCGGGCGTCCCGTAGAGCCGCACCGTGCCGTCCAGCCCTTCGGCCTCCATGGTGCGCGCGAGCGCGATCGCGGCCCCGACCGACCCCGCGCCGAACAGGTTGTGACCGCACCCTTGGCCGCTGGAGGCGCCGTCCTCGCGCGGCGCCTTCGCCGGCACCGGCGCGTTTCCGACCCCCGGAAGGGCGTCGTACTCGGCCAGGATGCCGATCGTCGGGCCCTCGCCGCGGGAGAACTCGGCGACGAACGCCGTCGGCATGCCGGCCACGCCGCGGGTGACCGCGAAGCCCTCGCGCTCCAGCAGGTCGGCCAGGAAGGCGGCCGAGCGCTCCTCGAGCATCGCCGTCTCGGCGTAGTCCCAGAGCGTCATGGACATGGCTCGGATCTCGTCGCCGAGCCGGTCCACCTCGGCCAGCGCCGTCTTCTGGGGCTGGGGCAGGAGGCGGAGGTCGTCGGGCGCCTGGGCCGCGAGCGGCGGTCCCGGGCCGGCCGCGGCCGCGAGCAGGCTGCCGAGGAGGAGGAGCGAGAGCGGGCGGATCGGACGCGTCGTCGGCAAGGTCGACTCCCTCCCTGCGTGGCGTCGGCGGAGCGAACGCGGCCCAAGATAGCGATGCCCGGAAGCTGGGGGCACCCTGCCGGCGCGTCTACTACCGCTCCGCGTCCGGCCGCCCGCGGGAGGGGCTCAGGTAGATCGCGTTGAGCAGGAGCCGGCCCGGCGAATCGAACGTGGCCCGATAGAGGGGGTCGTCCGCGAACAGCACGACGTGTCCGCTCCCCACGCGATCGACGGTGGCGTAGGGCCGAGCCGCGTAGGTCCGCTGCGTGTTGTCGGGCCAGGAGTGGCCGCTCACCA
>CAYMQZ010000209.1:2956-4739 GCA_964392705.1 uncultured Gemmatimonadota bacterium | reverse complement strand
ACGACGCCTGAACGGCCGGGGCCGACCGGCATGCACGTCTCTTGCACACGGAGGTGCGGCCGTACGTCGGCGGGCCGCCGCGGGTTCGGCGCCCCGCCAGTCCGTGGCGGCGGCCTCGGGACCTCCGGAGGTGGGGAAATTCCCGGCGCCTTGCGGGAAAGGGGAGGATGGAAGAAGACGTGTCGACAGCCGAAGCCACGATGCGGCAGGATCCGGCGGAGAGGGAGGAGCTTCCCCCAGAGCGGAAGCCGTCGGTCCTGGATACCTATCGGGAGGTGTGGACCGACCTGTGGGTGTACCGGGACCTGCTCCATCAGCTCGTGCGCCGGGACATCCGCATTCGCTACAAGCAGGCCGCCATGGGATTCGCCTGGGCCATCCTGATCCCCCTGGTGATCGTGCTCGCCGGCATCGTGGTGCGGTACGCGATGGCGCGCCTCGCGGGCTCCGAGCTGGAGGTCGTCCACATCTCGGGCATGGCCGTGAAGGCCCTCGGGTGGGCCTTCTTCGTCGGGGGGATCAACTTCTCCGTGAACAGTCTGGTCGGGAACATGGCCCTGGTGGGGAAGATCTACTTTCCCCGCGAGGTCCTTCCGCTCTCGGCCGTCCTGGCGCAGAGCTTCGATAGTGGGATCGGGGCGATCGCGCTGGCCGCCGCGCTTCCACTGCTCGGCGTCTCCTACTCGTGGTCGGTCCTCTGGGTGCCGCTGCTCGCCGTCATGCTCTTCCTCCTCACGGCCGCGCTCGGCCTCATCCTGAGTTGCGCCAACCTGTTCTTCCGGGACGTGAAGTACCTGGTCCAGGTGGCCGTCACCTTCGGGATCTTCTTCACGCCCGTATTCTTCGAGCCCGTGATGTTCGGGTCCACGGGTGCCGAGATCATGATGCTGAACCCGCTCTCCCCGATCCTGGAGGGGCTGAGGCTGGCGGTGGTGGAGGGGCACAACCTGGCCTATCCGTTCGTAGAGACATCCGAGGGTGGTACCACCTGGAGCTGGACTCCCTGGTACCTGGTCTACGGAGCCGCGGTTCCGCTGGTATGTATCTTCGGCGGATCGCTTCTCTTCCACCGTCTCGAGTTCGTCTTCGCGGAGTACGTGTGATGAGAGTCGCGCCCGTCGCCTTCGACCGCGTGTGGAAGAAGTTCCACAAGGGCGAGTTCCACGACAGCCTGCGGGACCTGATTCCGGCGGTGGTCAAACGGCTCGTGGGCAGGGGGCCCGACCGGCGCGAGTTGGAGAAGGGCGACTTCTGGGCGCTCCAGGACGTCTCCTTCGAGGTCCGCCCGGGCGAGGCGCTCGGCATCATCGGGCCGAACGGGGCGGGGAAGTCGACCATCCTGAAGGTGCTGACCCGCATCCTCCGGCCCAACCGTGGATACTGCCACGTGCACGGTCGCACGGGCGCCCTGATCGAGGTGGCCGCCGGCTTCCATCCGGATCTCACGGGGGGCGAGAACGTCTATCTCCAGGGCGCCATCATGGGGATGACCCGGGAGGAGATCGACCGGAAGTTCGACCAGATCGTGAGCTTCGCCGGCGTGGAGGAGTTCGTGGACACGCAGGTGAAGCGCTATTCGAGCGGGATGAACGCCCGGCTGGGCTTCTCCATCGCCGCGCACCTGGACCCCGAGGTGATGATCATCGACGAGGTGCTGGCCGTGGGGGACTTCGCCTTCCAGAAGAAGGCGTTCGAGCGGATGGGCGAGATCGTCCGGCGCGACATCCCGGTCGTGATCGTGTCCCACCAGCTCGATCGGGTCGCGTCTCTCTGCACGAAGGCC
>CAYMQZ010000209.1:0-2856 GCA_964392705.1 uncultured Gemmatimonadota bacterium | reverse complement strand
CCGTCCGGGGGTGGGCGCCTCGCCGTGACCCCATGAAGATCGCCTTCTTCGTCCGGAAGTTCCCGAGCCTTTCGCAGACCTTCATCCTCAACCAGATCACGGGGTTGTTGGACCGGGGGCACGACGTCCTCGTGGTCGCAGAGCAGGAGCCCGGCCCAGGCCCGGTGCACGAGGCGGTGCGGGAGTACCGTCTGGAGGAGCGCGTCGTATACCTGGACGGTCGGAACCACGACGGTCTGGGCCTCGGCGACCTGGCGGCCGCGGCGCGGCTCGCCATGCGGGCGCCGCGGGCCCTTGCCGCGCTCCGGAAGGCCCGGGCCGCGTCCTTCGGGGGCCGGCTGCCGCTCCTCCGTCGGCTGGCGACGCTCGCGGCTGCGGCCCTCCACGTCGACGTGGTTCACGCGCACTTCGGCGACGTGGCCCTCCGCTCGCGGTACTTCCGGTTCCTGTGGCGCACCCCCTTCGTGGCGTCCTTCTACGGGTTCGACTGCTCCGGTCTTCCCCGGGAGCGCGGCGAGGACTTCTACCTCCCGCTGTTCTCGGCGGCGGACACCCTGACGGTGCTGAGCGACCACATGCGGCGCCGCCTGGTGGCGCTCGGCTGTCCGGAGGCACGGATCCGCGAGCATCACATCGGGATCGAGACCGACGCGTTTCCCTTCCGCGAACGGGGCGGGGAGCTGGAAGGCCGCGCCGTCCGGCTCCTCACGGTCGCTCGTCTGGTGGAGAAAAAGGGGGTGGAGTTCGCGCTGCGAGCCGTGGCGAGGGTAGCGGCGGATGGAGCCGACCTGCGCTATACGATCCTCGGCGACGGGCCGCTGCGCGGGGAGCTCGAAGCCCTGTCGCGGGAGCTGGGGATCCGCTCGTGCGTCGAGTTCGGCGGAAGCGTGTCCCAGCGGGCCGTCCGGCAGGCCCTGGACGCGGCCGACCTCTTCCTGCTCCCCAGCGTCACCGCGTCGGACGGGGACCAGGAGGGCACGCCGACCGTCCTGATGGAGGCGGGCGCGTCCGGACTGCCGGTGCTGAGCACCCACCACGCCGGCATTCCCGAGGTGGTCCTGGATGGCGTCACCGGACGCCTGGTTCCCGAGGGCTACGCGGATGAGCTCGCCGGGGCGCTGGCCGAGCTGCTGGCGGAGCCCGGCCGCTGGGCGGAGATGGGCCGCGCGGCCCGCGAGCACATCCGGGACCGGTACGATGTGCGCGGCTTGGTACGCGACCTCGAGCGCCTCTATCGGGAGGTAGGTAGGGCGGGCTGGTCCATGGCGAAACACGACGCATTCAAGTGAAGCGCGCCTCAAGACCCTTTGCGGATACGGCGACCTCGTTCCTGAGGCCAAAGAGCAGCGTCGATGGGCGCCGCCGCCTCGACGGGCGGCTTGCGGCGCTGTCCGACCATCGCGTCGTGCTCGCCCTCCTCCTCCTGGCCGCCTTCCTGGTACGGCTGTGGTTCCTGAACGGACGGTGGATCAACCCGGACGAGGGCGCTCACCTGATGGACGGACTCCTGGCGCTCGAAGGGTACGTCCCCGCCGTGGACTACTCCTCTCGCCAGGTGTTCTACGTCTATGCTCTCGCCTTCTTCCTGAAGGTTCTCGGGGTGGGCTACGAGGCGGCCCGCCTGTACCCAGTGCTGGCCACGGTCGCCATCGGGCTCCTCGTGTATCTCATTTCGGCTCGTCTGTTCGACCGGCGTGTGGCCCTCCTGGCGGCCGCGGTCTACCTGTTCCTCCCTTTCACGATCGCATACGGCACGCAGGTCAAGACCGAGCCCCTCACGATCCTCCTCTCCTGTGTGGGAATCTACGCGGTCCTATCGGCGCTAGACCGGGAGCGAAGCCCGGCGCTCCTCGCACTGGCGGGCGCCGCCTTCGGCCTCGCCTACTACACCCGGCAGTCGAGTCTGGCGGTCCTCCTGACCGCGCTGATCCTCCTCGCGGTCGTCATCCGGCGCCCTCTGCCGCTGGCCAAGGCCATCGGAAGCCTCGCGGTCGGCTTTCTCCTGATCTGCGGGGGAATCATCGGGTGGTACGCCACCCTTCTCCCGCCTGGCGAGGTTCTCGCGAGCAGCCTCAATCCGGTGGCGTTCGTGGCGGATAACGTGCAGGGTGCGCTGGGCGGGGAAAGGCGGGGCGCGGCCCCGACGACGACGGTCCTACCGGGCGGCGAGCAGCCAGGGGCGGACTCTGCCGCCCCCGACGAGGCCGAGACGTGGATCCCGATAGACAGGGACAGCGACCAGGCCTGGTCGGTCACGGTCCGAAACGTCCTGCGGACATCCAACCTCAACTCGGTGCTCCTGCTGGCTCTCCTCCTCTCCCCCCTCCCGCTGCTCGGCGGCCCGACCGCCATGTTCCGACGCGAGGACGGGGCTCGCCTCCGAGCGGTGGTGCTCCTGTACGCATGGATCGGATCCCTCGCGGTCGCGTACGGCTTCTATTCACTGAGCCGCGGGTTCTTTCCCGCGTACTTCGGGGAGTTCCTGCCGGCCCTGGCCATCCTGACGGCGGCGGTCGGCTACGATGCCGTTTCGCGGCTTCGATCGGGCGACCCGCCCGGGGTCGGGGATCTTCTGCTGATCGGCTTCGTCGCCCTGGCCTTTCTGATTCTTCACCTCATCCTGGGCCCCCTCGGCATCCATCGTCCGCTTTACTACGTGGCGGTGCCGACCGTGCTCGGCCTCGTATACCTGGAGCGTCGCTTCGGGGCGCGTCAGGTCATCGCCCTGGTGGGCCTCGCCATCCTGGCTGTCGTCGTGGTGCTCCTGGCCGGACGGCTAGGTGGCGCCGGGCGTCTCGTGCTGTACGGTCTTCTCATGGTCAGCGTGTTCGCGGTGCTTCTCGGCGCCGCTCGAGT
>CAYMQZ010000208.1:0-4759 GCA_964392705.1 uncultured Gemmatimonadota bacterium | reverse complement strand
TCGAAGTCGTCCTCGTTGCCGTCGACCTCGAAGCCGTTGTCGGCGTCGGCCGGATCCTGGAGCGCGATCCAGAACTGGCCGCGGCCCTGCCAGCCGGTCGAGTAGTCGAAGGAGTCGTCGGAGGCGCCCGTGACCAGCAGGTGCTTGGCGTCCACGGTGCCGCCGAACCACTCGATCCCGTCGTCGAGGCCGAAGTGGGACTGGATATGGTCGATCCGGGTGCCGCTTCCGACCCCGTTCAGCGTGAGGCCGTTCAGCTCGTTTCCGAAGCTCACCTCGTAGCCGACGAACTCGACGCGCACGTAGCTGAGCACGCCGCTGTCGTCGTCGGGCACGTCGCCGCCGTATGGACCCGAGTTGCCCTCGCCGATGCACTGGTCGGCGGGGAAGTTGCACAGCGAGCGCCCGTTGAGGATGAGCCCGCCCCAGTCGCCCCGCGCTCGCTGCCCGGCCGGCCTGGAGCTGGTGAACACGATCGGGGCGTCGGCCGTCCCCTGCGCGAAGATCTGGCCGCCAGCCCGCACGATCAGCGCCGTGGGCTGGACCGTCGCGTCCGCCAGGATGAGCGTGCCGGCGGGAATGTCGAGCACCCCGCCATCGGCCACCACCACCGTGCCTCGGAGGGTGTAGGTCGTGTCCGCGGACAGGGTCCGGGTGCCCTCGATGTCTCCGGTGATCACCGCCTCCGGCTCGTCCGGCGGTGGCGGGGGCGGCGGCGCGACGGGATTCTCGTCACCGCTGCAGGCCGCGAGGCCGACGACCACGAGGCCCGCGGCGAGTCCCTTCCACTGCTGTCTGCTTCCGAAGCTCATGTCCAGGCTCCTCGTTCTTCTTTCTTCCAGGGAAGGTTCACGGCTCCGCTCCCTCGGAGCGGAACGTCACGGCTGGCCGGCCGGCCACCAGGCAAGGCCGATCGAGAACTTCCGCCCGAGGTCGAAGGACCGGAGGAGGTCGCCCCCCTGGGTGACCTCGACCTCGTTTCCGAGAATCCGGCTGGCGCTCAGCTTGAGCTCGAGCGTGCGGAGAATCGGCTGCTGGACCGCGATGTCCAGGGCGTCGCGGGCCTCCTCGAACACGTCGTCCAGCGTCAGTCCGCCGACCGCGTCGATCCGCCGCCCGAAGCGGTTGTAGAGCACGGTGGCGCTGGTCCGGGTCGACGGAATGAGCCAGCCCACCACCACGTTGATCACGTACGGGGACTGGCCCTGGAGGGCCCGGCTGTGGTCGGCGAGCTGCAACGTGGTCGCGCCGCTCTCGGGGACGAAGATCACGATCTCCTCGGCCGCGCTCACTTCCGAGGCGACGAGCGTCAGGTTCCCGTTCAGGCTCAGGTTCTCGAGCCCGCTCGCCAGGAACCCGAGGTCCGATCGAAGCTCGAGCTCGACGCCGTAGTTCGTGGCGTCCTCCACGTTCACCCAGCTCTTGATGAGCTCGGTGCTGGGAAAGACGAACGCCTCGATCGGGTCGTCGAAGAACTTGTAGAAGCCGCTCGCGGATACGACCGCGCCGGGCCGAGGGAACCACTCCCAGCGCGCGTCGAAGTTGGTGATCCGGGAGCGCCGGAGGAGCGGGTTTCCGGCCACCAGGTGGCCACCGGCGAAGTCCGCGAAGGTGAACGGGGCCAGCTCGCGGAACTCGGGCCGCGCCAGCGTGCGGGAGACCGCGAGGCGGAAGTTCATCCGCTCGGTCGCCGACCAGGTCAGGTTGGCTCCCGGGATCAGGTCGACGTCATCCAGGTCCGCCCCCTCCGGCGGCTCCAGCCCCTCGACGAACAGGTCCCTGGGCCGGACCGTCTGCTCGGCCCGCTCGATCCGGACGCCGCCGGCCAGTCGTAGGCCGGAGAGCGGCTCGGCCTCGAGCAGCGCGTAGCCCGCCAGGACCGTCTCCTCGGCGTCGTAATTGTCGGGCCGGAAGGTGGCTTCCTGGATCTGGAAGCTGTCGGGGGCGACGGTGCCCGCCGAGAACAGCTCGTCGGGCGCCAGGGCCCGCACGGAATCGCCCAGCGCGCCCCGGGGCAGGAAGCGGAAGCGGCGCGTGTAGACGTTCCGATCCCGCCGCGCGATCGCCCCGCCGAGGCTGACCGCGCCCGGGAGCCCCCGCAGCCGGAACGGAAGCTCCAGGTCGAGACCGCCGCCGTAGCCGTTCTCGCCCAGCTCCTGGTGGAAGATGCTGCCGCTCTGCACGAAGGTGTCGAACAGGAAGCGGCCGTCGGAGGCGCGGCGGTAGAGCACCTCGCGGGTGTTCGGCTCGTAGCGCGAGGCGCGCGAGAAGACGCCGCGCCACCCGAGCGTGGATCCGCCGGCCAGCCAGTCCAGGTAGTGCTTCCCCGAGAGCTGGCCCTGGAACAGCGCGTTCGCCACGTACTGGATCCGCGTGTTCCGCTGGTCGGTGTTCGAGTCGAGGTTGAAGCCCTCGAGCACCCGGGCCTGGTCCTCGACCGTGCGGTTGAAGATCAGGTTGAGCGCCAGGTTGTTGGCCGGCGTGACCGAATATTCCGCGTTCAGAAGGCCGCCCAGCCTGACCTCGTGCGTCGACTCCCGGCCCAGATAGTCGACCTCGGGATCCTCTGCGCCGGCCCTCGCGAACACCCGCTCCACGAGGTCGTCGTGGTGGGTGTAGTCGTTCGAAAAGGTCGCGGTGCCGAACACGCCCAGGTCGCGGCCGTCCACCGGGATCTGCCCGGATAGCGCGACGCCGAAGCTCTGGCTCACGGGCAGCTCGGAGGCGGACGGACCCCAGGAGCCGAGGAAGGCCTCGCCGATCCGCTCCAGATCCCCGTCGGTGAAGCCGCCCGCCGCGCTCAAGGGACGGTCACGGGGGACCAGCTCCGGCAGGGCACGCGTGCCGTCGTCGAAGCCCAGGAAATCCA
The DNA here is from genome assembly GCA_964392705.1 of uncultured Gemmatimonadota bacterium. Classification (GTDB taxonomy): domain Bacteria; phylum Gemmatimonadota; class Gemmatimonadetes; order Palauibacterales; family Palauibacteraceae; genus CAYMQZ01. The sequence goes on along the minus strand of CAYMQZ010000208.1, from coordinate 1,890 downwards.
GGTCGCCGCCCGCGTATCCCAGGCCGTCGCGGAGCGACGCCTCCGTGTCGAAGCCGGTGGAGGAGCTCAGCTTGAAGAACCGCTGGCCCGGGACCTGACGGGTGCGGATCTGGACGAGGCCGCCCGCGTAGTCCGCCGGCTGGTCGGGCAGGTAGCTCTTCGCCGTGGAGACGCTCTCGAGGAATCCCGCCGGTATGAGATCCAGGGGGATGGCCTTCTTGTCGGGAAGGGGAGACGGTAGCGGCGCCCCGTCGAGCGTCGTGTTCCCGTACCGCTCGCCCAGGCCTCGGACGTAGGCGAACCGGCCGTTCACGACCGTGATCCCGGGCACTCGCCTCAGCGCCGCCGCCGCGTCCGAGTCCGGCGACTTGGAGATCTGGTCGCGTCCGATCGCGTCGGTCACCTCGGGCGCTCCCCTGCGGGCCGAGAGCAGCGCCTCGGTGGTACCGCGCTCGTCCGCCACGGTGACGGTGAGCGCTTCCACCGCCACCGCCTCGACCGGCAGCGCGATGTCCAGGTCGGTCGTACGTCCGGCCCGCACGGAGATTCCCGTGACCGTCTTCTTCGCGTACCCGATCACCCGGACCTGGAGCTCGTAGGTGCCGGCGGGCAGAGGCCCGAGTGTGTACCGTCCGTTCACGTCGGTCACGCCCCCGGCTTCGAGGGACGGAACGAAGACCTGGGCGAGGGGGAGCGGCTTCCCGCTGTCCTCGTCCAGCACCCGACCGGCGATCTTCCCGGTCGGCTCCTGGGCCGGCAGCGTCCCGGTCGAGAACGCGGCCGCCGCGAGAATCCACAGGGCGGCAACGCCGATGCGGCGGACGCCACCCGGCAAGACGGATCGTAGCGTGCTTTCCATGTTCGCTCCGGCGTTGATTCCCGAGAACGTCGCTCTCACCGTTGGGGAGCCACCTCGGACCGTGGCCCGGCTCGTGCCACCCGGTCCTTCGAGGCCCGCCGTAACGATGGCCGGGCGATTTCACGGAGCCGTACGGGTGGGGTAACGATCCGGTAACCGGCCGCGACGACGATCGGACATCCCGCGGCCGCCCCAGGGATCCGGATGCCGCGCGGAGCGTCCGGCGGCTCGACGATGCGTGGGCGTTACGATGTCGTTACCCGGAGGCTACCGGGCGAGCGTATGTATCGGCTGAAGCGCGGGGAGGGTGGTCCCGTCCGCCGGCTCGGCGCCCTCGGCGGGTCGGCCTACTTACGAAACGGAGCCCCGAGTTCCAAGTTGCAACGGCGGTTCAGCCGGCTTCCTTCTTCTCCCTTCGAGGAGCCGATGCCCGACGAACGAATCCTGGTGGTCGACGACGAGCCGGACATCCTGAGCCTCCTGGTCTACCATCTGAGCCGGGAAGGCTACCGGGTGAGCACCGCCGTGAACGGTCCCGGGGCGATCTCCACGGCGCGGACGGAGCTTCCGGATCTGATCATCCTGGACCTCATGCTGCCCGGGATGGACGGCTACGAGGCGCTGAAGCGGCTGCGGGAGGACGATCGGACCGGGGTCGTCCCGATCATCCTCCTGACGGCGCGACGCGAGGAAGAAGAGCGCGTCCGGGGCTTCGAGGTGGGCGCCGACGACTACATCACCAAGCCGTTCAGCGCGCGCGAGCTGGTTCTCCGGGTGAGGGCCTTGATCCGTCGAGCCCGCGCCGAGCCCGTCTCCCCTTCCCGGCGCATCGCCGTGGGTCCGGTCGAGGTGGACCGGGAGGCGCACCGGGCGTTCACGAGCGGCGAGGAGATGGACCTCACGCCGCTGGAGTACCGCCTGCTGGAGGTGCTGCTCGAGCGGCGCGGTCGCGTCCAGACCAGGCGGCAGCTGCTGCAGGCCGCCTGGGACACCACGGCGGACATCGAGACGCGGACCGTGGACATGCACGT
>CAYMQZ010000207.1:0-4784 GCA_964392705.1 uncultured Gemmatimonadota bacterium | reverse complement strand
CCGGGCCAGTGTGAGACCGAGGCCCACCCCTTCCTCCCGAAGGTCTTCCTTCGCGAACAGCTCGAAGGCGCGTTCCAGCATCTCCGGGGACAGACCGCGACCATCGTCGATCACCCGGATCTCCAGCGTCGCGTCCTGGATCCCGGCCTCGACCGCGATATGCCCGCCGGGATCCGTGTATTTCGCGGCATTGCTGAGGAGATTGACGAGCACCTGCTGTAGCCGGGTCGGATCGACCTCGACCTCCATGGCGTCTTCCGGCAACGACACGCTCAGCTCGTGGGCGCGCTCCTCCACCAGCGGTCCGACCACTTCGATCGCCCCCTCGACCAGGCGCTCCAGCCGCACCGCCTCGGGCCGCAATCGGATCCGTCCCCCGGTGATCCGCGACACCTCGAGCAGATCATCCACGATTCGGGTGAGATGGTGGATCTGTCGATCGAGGATGCGCCGACCTTCCGCCCCCTGGGCCTCGGACGCCCCCGGGTGCGCGAGCATCTCGAGGGCGCTTCGCGCGGCTCCGAGAGGATTGCGGAGCTCGTGACCCAGCATGGCAAGGAATTCGTCCCGTCGTTCGACCCCCTCCTGGAGACGCTCGAGAAGGTCCTGGACCTGGTACTGCCGGCGCCGCGCTCCGAGCGCCGCCCCGAGCACGCTGACCAACGTGAGCGCGCGGAGTGGCCGCTCCAGGAAGGTCACCTTGGGCACCGCCGCGAGCGGACCCAGATGCACAGCGCTTTGAGTGTCCCTCTGGAGCCCCGTGAGCAGGACGACCGGCAGGGCCGACCACGGCGGTTGATCCTCCAGCGAGTCCACCAGACCCTGCACGCCATACGGCGTAAGGGCTTCCTCAGCGACCAAGAGGGCACCCGCTCCACCGGCGAGCTCCCGGCACAGCTCGGCGACGTCGCTGCACACGTGGCCGACCATCCCCTCCTTCTCGAGCGCCTGGAGGGCCAGATCCGCATCGCGACCGACCGGAGCGAGGATGAGGATCCTCTCCTCGCTCGAGACCGCGCCGTCCGTACCGATCGCCTCCGCGCCCGCCATGGGATGGCTCATTCTTCGCGGAGGGGCGGGTCCCCCAGGAGATCCCCCGACCTGCCCGTGAACGTGGGAATGCCCGTGAGCACCCCCTGGAAACCGCGCAGGGGCTCGCCGACCTCGATGCCGGCCGATGTCAGCCGCAACTCGCGGATCGTACGCTCGTGCCCGTGAGGGCGTTGCTTGACGACCGATATGGCCTTTCGCACGGAGCCGGCGGCTTCGAAGAAGCGCAGGAGCAGGACGGTGTCGGCGAGGTAGGTCATGTCGACGGGCGCTGCGCCGTGATCACCCACCACGCCGGACTGGCTCATGGTCATCAGGATCAGCACGCCCCGCCGCTGCAGGTGGTCGAAGAGCTCCCGGAGGTGCAGCCGGGCGTCCTCGGGCTCCGCCAGGAGGCTCAGGTAGGCGTTCAAACTGTCGATCAGCACGACCGTCGCTCCGCGCCGCTCGACCGCCCGTGAGATCGCGTGTGAGAGCTGCCCGGCCGACCAGCGGCCGAGCTCCACTTTCTGGAACAGGAAGCGACCTGCGTCACGCTGGGCGGACAGCGGAAGCCCCTGGCCCCCGAGCCGCGAGAGGAAGGGGGCCTCGTCCTCATCGAAGCTGAACATGGCCGAAACCTCGTTCCGCTTCGCGGCCGCCTGGAGGAAGACGGAAGCGAGCGTGGTCTTGCCGGTGCCCGCCGGGCCCATGAGCAGCGTGGTCGAAGCTCCCGCCAGCCCTCCGCCCAGCAGCTCGTCCAGCTCGGGGATTCCGCTCGGGAGCAGCCGCGGCGCCACGCCTTCCGGTCGATTCCGAAGCTCGAGTCGCGGGTACACCGTGAGGCCGCCCGTCCGCAACTCGAGGTCGTGGTACCCGTCCTGGAAATCGACCCCCCGGACCTTGACGACGCGCAGCCGCCTGGCGTCGGGTCCGTACGACCGTGGTGTCTGCTCCAGGACCAGCACGCCGTGCACGCGGGAGCGAAGCTGGAGGTCGGGATCGAGGCCGCCCTGGACGCCGGGGGAGATCCAATGGCTGTCGTCGAGCAGCAGAACGGTTTCCGACCCTCGCGGGAGGGAGTTCCGCAGTGCGAGCATCTGACGCCGGTACAGGAGCGGGTCCCGCGCCATCAGCCGCAGGCTGGAGACCGGATCCAGCACGATCCGGTCCGGTGTCGATCGCTTGATCCTCTCGAGAATCTGGTCCATGGTCTCGTCGAGCTCGACGTCGCCGGGATGGAAGAGGGTGTAGTGCTCTCGCTCGGGTTCTTCGTAGCCCCGGGTGCCGGTGGCCTCGACGATCTCGATCCCGTCCAAGGACCACCCGTGCGATCGCGCGGCCTCCTCCAGGTCCTCGCGCGTCTCGCTGAAGGAGATGAGGAGACCCGACTCCCCGCTCCGGACCCCCTCGAGCAGGAACTGGAGACCGAGGGTGGTCTTCCCGCTGCCCGGGCTCCCTTCGATCAGGAACAGGTGCCCGCGCGGAAAGCCGCTTCGCAGCACCTGGTCGAGACCCCGGATCCCGGTCGCAGCGACCTCGCCGGAGCCTTTCGAGCCCTCCTCGCCGGAGCGTGCCGAGCCCTCCTCGCCGGGGGCGATCGTATGCTCATCCATGGACGGTCATCCTTGCCGTGTAGCGTCCGTGTTCCGGCAGCGCAAGGCGCTTCGCCGGGCCACCGCCGTCGTCGAGGGGGACGGGATATCGGTTCCCTGCAGGAACGGCGCCAGCCGGCGCCCCGCAGGCCGATGATGCCCCCGACCGACCGACATCTCGTTCGTCATGCACGCCAGCGAGAACAGGAGCTCTCCGAGCGCCGGGCGGCTGCGGTGAAGGCGTTCCTCGTGGGCGGGATCGTCGAGCCGGCCGAACGGGGCGGCCGCTTCCAACCATCCGACATCCGGAGGTGTCGGAGATGTCGATGACCCGACCGCGACGACGCCTTCCGACCCGGCTCCACGGAGGCCTGCCGTGGCCGACGGCCTGCGCCGTCGCGCTGCTCGGCCTCCTGCCGGCGACGGCCCCCGCCGCGCGAGCGCAGGACGCGGGACGCGACGAAGCGGCCTCGCGCGAGACCGTCGAGCGGAGGGTCGGTCGATCGGAGGGGCTGCCGGACGGCGAGATCCGCCGGCTCCTGGAAAGCGGCGAGGTCACCGGGCTCTCGATCGCGCTGGCGCGGGACGGCGAGGTCGACTGGGTCGGAAGTTTCGGCACGGCCGACGAGGCGACGGGCGAGGCCGTGGCGCGCGAGACCCTCTTCCAGGCCGCCTCCCTCAGCAAGCCGGTCTTCGCCTACGCCGTCCTGCGACTGGCCGAGCGTGGCGAGCTCGACCTGGACGCGCCCGTCGCCGACCTGCTGCCCAACGAGCGGATGGCGCACGATGAGCGCTACCTCCGCATCACGCCCCGCATGATCCTCAGCCACAGCACGGGGCTCCCCAACTGGGGAGGGGATCGCCTCGAGCTCGCCTTCGACCCCGGGGCCGGCTACCGCTACAGCGGCGAGGGCTACGTCTACCTGCAGCGGGCCGTGTCGAAGGCGACCGGGCTGTCGCTGGACGAGCTCGTCCGTCGCGAGGCCTTCGAGCCGCTCGGCATGACGAGCAGCGGCTTCGTGTGGCACGACGCCTTCGAGGGCCGACTCGCCGCCGGCCACGAAGAGGACGGCGAGAGCCTCGGCCCGAGGAAGCCCGAAGGCGAGGGGAACGCGGCGGCCAGCCTGGTCACGACGGCCGAGGACTACGCCCGATTCCTCGTGGCCCTGATGGAGGGCCGCGGGCTCCGCCAAGGGGCGCTCGAGGACGCGCTCTCGCCGCAGGTCCCGGTGGCGCGATCCGACCGGGAGCCGGTCGAGGGCCTCCACTGGAGCCTCGGCTGGGGGCTGCAAGAGGGCCCCGCCGGTCTCGCCCTCTGGCACTGGGGGCACAACGACGGTTTCCGGAATTACGTCGTCGCCTATCCGGAGCGCGGGGAGGCGCTCGTCTATTTCGCGAACAGCGACAACGGGCTCTCCATCGTTCGCGACGTGCTGGCGCTGGCCGCCGAGGCCGGCTTCCTGCCGGCGGACGAGCACATGGCGGTCGCCTACCTGGATTACGAGCAGCACGACGACCCGCGGCGGGTCGTTCGCCGGTCCTTGCTCCAGACCTTCGAGGAGGAGGGGATCGATGCCGGGCTGCGGCTGCACGCCCGCCTGCGAGCCGAGCGACCGGGGGTCGTGGACGAACGACTGACGAACACGCTCGGCTACGCGCTGCTGGGGGATCGCGAAGCGGAGGCCGCGATCGCGGTCTTCCGCAGGAACGCGGAGGACCACCCCGAATCGGCCAACGTCTGGGACAGCCTGGGCGAAGCGCTCCTGACCGCGGCCCGCTACCCGGAAGCGCTCCGGAGCTACGAGCGCTCCGTGGAGCTGAACCCGAAGAACGAGAACGGGAAGCGGGCGAGCGCCTGGATCCGGGAGGCGATCCGGGGCCTGGACCGGCGCATCGAGCTGCCGCGGGCAACGCTCGAGGCCTACGTCGGTGACTACGGGCCGCGTCAGGTCCGGCTCGACGCGGGGGGAAGCGAACTCCTCTACCGGCGCGACGCCAATCCCGAATACCGGCTGATCCCGATCTCCGAAGACACGTTCCTGCTGGAGGGCCTCGGCACGGCCCGCATGCGGTTCATCCGCGACGGCCCGGGACCCGCGACGAAGATCGAGGGGCTGTACTGGGACGGGTCGACGGACGAGACGGAACGCCCGTAGGGGC
>CAYMQZ010000206.1:0-4828 GCA_964392705.1 uncultured Gemmatimonadota bacterium | reverse complement strand
CGTCGGGCGTGCTCCGCCGCGCTCTCCCGGTCCCCCGCGTCCGCGTGCAGACGCACCAGGCGCTCCAGGGTCGGCCCCAGGTGCCACGCATCCAGGTCCCGCACCCGCCACAGATACGGCGTGCGCACGTACGCCTCGTAGGCCTCGATCGCCTCCGCGGGCTCGCCGGCCGCCTCGTGCGCCCAGCCCAGCTGGGGGAGCGCGCAGATCGGACATCCCCCGCGATCCGAGGCCCGCGTGTGGTCGAGGGCCGCGGCGGCGTCCCCCTCGGCCAGCGCGATCGCGCCGCGGAGCCGCTCCGTCTCGATCCGTTCGTCGGCGCTTCGGAGACCCGGCGCGACCTCTGACTCGTACTGCTCCAGGAGCTCCTTCGCCCGCTCGGTCCAGCCCGCCAGGGCGTAGGTCCGGGCCAGCGCCAGCAGCGGCCGGTCCATCGGATCCAGCTCGTCCAGCGGGTTCGCCGCCAGCGCGCTGTCGAGGAGAGCGAGAGCCGTCCCCCGGTCCTCGAGCACCCACAGGTGGAGGCCGGCCAGCCGGTTCGCGTCGAGCAGCACCGCCTGGGGCAGGGCGCGTCGCCGATCCGTCTCCACGGCTGCCCGCAGGTGTTCCTCGGCGGCGACGAGGCGTCCTTGCACGGCGGCGGCGGCGGCGAGCCCGACGCTGGCCTGCGCTCTCCAGTAGAGGTCGCCGGAATACGCTTCCTCCATCGCCGCCAGCTCGGCCTCGCCTTGCAGGAAATCCCCCCGTGTCAGGGCGAGGTGGGCAATGTGCTCCCGCACCCAGGGATCGTCCCTGGTCCAGGCGCCGTGCCGCTGGATCATCTCCTCCGCGACCTCGTACTCGCCCTGGTTGGCGAGCGACTCGATCAGGTTGATGAGAGGGATCGTGCGCAGCGAGTCGATCTCGAGCGCGCGGATGAACAGCTCCTCGGCCTGGGCCCAGCGGCGCAGCTGCAGGTAGATGTGACCCAAATTGTTGAGCGCGGTCCCCTCGTCGGGATGGAGCTCGAGCAGGCTCCGATACGCCTCGATCGCCGGTCCGTAGTCCTCTCCGAGCATCGTGTGATAGGCGGCGATGGCCAGATAGCGCTCGCGCGGGGTCAGCCGGTCCCGATGCTCGTAGGCGTTCGTGAGCGCCTCGACCGCCCGGGCCCGCTCCTCGCTTCGATTCCCGAGCGTGACGCCGAGCTTCCGCCACGCCATGGCGAAGTCGGGATCGAGCTCCACCGCCTCCTCCAGCAACCCGATCCCCCGGGCCGTCTCGCCCCCGCGGTCGATCGCGTGCACCGCTCGCGAGTAGCGACGCAAGGCCTCGAGATTCGCGGTCGTGACCCGCTCCAGGGGCTCGGCGCGACGGATCGAGACCAGCGGCTCGCCGATCCTTTCCCGGATCTTCTTCGAAAGCTCATCGACGGCGGCCACGATCTCGCCCTCGTCACTCGCCGTCACCCGCCGGGAGACGAGCACCGAGCCGTCGTCGGCGTCCACCACCCGGGCCGTGAGCACGTAGCCCGACCCCACCGGCCGGATCTCACCTCCCACCACGGCCCGAACCTGCTCCCGCTCGGCGACCTCGCGGGCGAGCGCCAGGTCGAGCCGGGCGTCGGGCGGGCGCTCCATGCGCGCGAGGGCCGCGCTCACGTAGCGCTGCTGGTACAGGCGCACCGAGGGAGACTGCGCCAGGTCGATGCGCACGCCTTCGGTGATCGTCTGGGCCAGCTCCTCGAGCTCCGCCGGCGCCTCGAAGTCCGCCAGGATCACCTGCTCCCGGTCGTCCAGGGTGCCCTGGGCCACGAGCGTGCCGGCGGGACCGATTCCGGCCGAGCGCAGGATCATGTAGACGGCCGTGACGAGGGCGAGGAGCGCGAAGGCGGCCACCCCCCCGAGGAGCGTGTTGCGCCAGGTCAGGACATCCCGGAGGCGGCGCCGGGGACCAGGGGTCGGCGGCGGCGACGCCCGCGGGTCCGGCGTGGATACGGTCGGCCCGGTACCGGCCGTCGCCGAGAATTCGGCGCCCGCCTCGCGCGGCGTGCCATCCCTCGCCGTCGTGCCCGAAGTCCCCGCTTCATGCTCGGCCTTCCCCCCTCCCTGGATCGAGGCCGTGGCGAGCAGAGCGGGCAGGAGAACGACCAACAGGACGAGGGCGGCGGGCTCCACCCAGGCCGGCAGCCCGACCGAGAAGGCGATGATCTCGAACGTCTCGAACAGGAGCCAGGTGAAGACCAGATAGGCGGCGAGCACCTGCCACAGTGAGCGGCGGTGGACCTCGCGGACGAGCTTGCCGAGAGCCGACATGGTGTGCCTCCTGGTCGGGGGTCGCGGACCGACCCCGCCTTCCGAAGCTACCGCTTCCGCCTCAACCCCGCTCCGCCACGATCTCTTCCAGCCGCGCCTGCGCCGCCTCGACCCGGGGCTGGAGCTCCTCGTCGGCGTCGGCCCACAGCTCCACGAACCGCGCGTAGTGCGTCGCCGCGCTTTCGAGCTCGCCCGCCTCCTCGTAGAGCTGCCCGAGCCGCTCGTGGGTCGGCCCGAGCAGCGGGCCGAGCGCGTACGTGTACGGGTAGAAGCGGTCCGAGAAGGGCGTCTCGACGTAACGGCGGTGGACCGCGATCGCGGAGTCCGCCGCGCCCGCCCGCTCGTAGGCCAGCGCGAGGCCCGGGAGCGCGCAGATCGTGCAGGAGCCCGCGTCGGCGCGCCGAAACCCGGCGATCGCCTCCTCGACGCGCCCCTCCGCGAGCGCGACCTCCGCCCGGGCCCGCGCCAGGTCGCTCTCCATGCCACCGAGGACGGACGCCGGCAGCTCCGCGGCCAGCTCGTCCAGCAGCGCACCGGCGAGCGCGGCGCGCCCCGCGCGGGCGTACGCCTCCGCGAGCGCCCCGTACGGTCGGTCGAGCGGCGGGATCTCCTCCAGCGGGAAGCGCGTGAGCGCGCTATCGAGCCGGCGGACCCCTTCTTCCGGACGCTCCGCGACCGCGATCTCGAGCCACGCCGCGGCGATCGCCTCCTCCAGGTACTCGGCACCCGCTTGGGGCCCGACCTCCTCCCAGGCGGCGGCGGCGACCCGCAGCCGCTCGCGCGCCTCCGCCAGACGCCCCCTCGCGCCGAGCACGGACGCGAGGTCCGCGGTGATCCCGGCGCGCCCCGGCGGCGGCAGGTCCGGCTCCGCCGCGAACTCGCGGTACCGCCGCTCCACCTCCTCCAGGTTCCCCTCCGCCTGCAGCACCATGATCGAGGCGTACCGGGCCCACTCGGGGAAGCGTTCTTCGGCGACGGCCAGCACGCGCCGGGCGTCCTCCAGCCGGCCGGCGTTCACCCAGCTCGTGATGGCGTTCCAGTATCCCACCGTCCGGTCCGGGTCGATCGCGATCGCCCGCTCGGCCTGCTCGGCGCCCCGTTCGGACTCGCGCAGTTGGCCGTACACGACGCCGAGGTTCACGGTGGCGGCGAGGTCCAGGGAGTCGCGCGAGATCAGCGCCTCGTACTCCGGGATCGCCTTCGCCGGCTCGAAGGTGACGTTCAGGTAGTAGTCGGCCGCCGTCAGGCGCCGTTCACGCTCGGTGAGCCGGTCGCGGTGCTCGAACGCCCGCGTGAACCCCTCGACGGCGCGGGACCGCTGGGCCTGCCGGTTCCGCCAGATGATCCCGAGATTCCGCCACGCCATCGCGAAGCCCGAGTCGAGCGCGATCGCCTGCTCGAGCAGGGAGACTCGCTGGCCGCCGGGGGCGTCCTTCGCCCGCGAGTACAGGCGGAGCGCCTCCAGGTTCGAGGTCGTGACGCGCTCGAGCGGCGGGTCCGCGCGGATCGAGCGTAGCGACTCGCCCACCCGCTCGCGCAACTTCTTCGAGAGGGCGTCGATCGCCGCCACGACTTCCGTCTCGTCCTCCGCCGTCACCCGCTGCGAGGTCAGCACGGCGCCGTCCTCCGCGGAGACGATCCGAACGGCGAACACGTAGCCGGCGCCGGCGCGGTTCGCCTCGCCAGCGAGGATCGCCGCCACGCCCTCGCGCTCGGCCAGCTCGCGCGCCACATCGAGGCGAAGCGGCTCGCCCGGATCCCGGCCCATTCGCTCCAGCGCCTCGGCCACCCGCCGCTCCTCGAGCAGGTGGAGCGCCGGCGATTGAGAGAGGTCGACCCGCAGCGCCTCCGTCGCGGCGGCCGCGAGCTCGGGATCGGCCGCCTCGAAGTCCGTGAGCACGACCCTCGTCCGCTCCTCCAGCATCCCCTTCGCCTGCAGCGTCCCCGCGGGCCCGATCCCGAGCGCCCGCATCGTCATGTAGCCGGCGGCCGCGAGCCCGAGCAGCGCAAACGCCGCGCCCCCGCCGAGGAGCGCGTTGCGCCACGTGAAGACGCGGTGATGCGAAGCCCGCTCGGCCCCGCCGGTCACCCCGGTGAGGGTGCCCGCGGGGGAGTGCGGGGCCTCGTCGGCGGCGTCCGCGGGCTCGCCGACGGCGTCCCGGGCCTCGGCGACGCCCTCGTCGGCCGGCCGGCCGGCGCCCACGCCCTCCTGGATGAACGCCGTTGCGAGGACGATCGGCAGCCCGATCACCAGCAGCACGAGGGCGAACGGCATCACCCAGTCCGGAAGGCCCATGCCGTCGGTCAGCGTCTCGACCACCTGGAGCGCCACCCACGACGCGGCCAGGTAGACGCCGAGAACCTGCCACAGCGAGCGGCGGTGGACCTCGTGCACGAGACGCCGGAAGCCGGTCATGTCGGCCGTTCCTCCATCGACCGGGAGCGCGGGGTCCGCGTGCGGCACCCGCCATGGCGCTCGATCGGGGCGAGGAACGCGTGGCTGCGCACGGTCACCCCCGCTCCGCCACGATCTC
>CAYMQZ010000205.1:0-4852 GCA_964392705.1 uncultured Gemmatimonadota bacterium | reverse complement strand
CTCGCCATCCGGGAGCCTGTCCCCGGCGTCCATCATGCCGCCGTCCGAGCAACCGGCGACCAGTGCCGGGCCCAGGGCCAACGTGATCAGCTTCCCCGACATCCTCATTGCAAGCTCCTTTCGCCTGTAAGGCGGTTCGCGCGGCACACCTCTCTTCTCATCTCTCATCCGCTCCTGCGCGAACGGGGGTCCGGCGGGGCAAAGGCCGGCCGGGCAACGCCGTTGCTGCGGCCGGGGGCGAAGGCGTATCGTCAGAGAGCGAGGAGCGTCCTAGAGAAGGAGTGTCCCGTGAGCGCAGAGGCTTCCCTTCGGGGACGCACGACCGCCCTTCTCCAGACGGCCGATCCCGCCGACGCCCCCTCCCTGGATCGGTTGGTCCCGCTCATCTACGAGGAGCTGCGGGCGATGGCCCACCGGCAGTTGGCCGGGGAGAGCCCCGACCACACGCTGCAGACGACCGCCCTCGTCCACGAGGCATACGCCCGCCTGGTCGACGACACCCGGGTGACCCGCAAAGGAAGGGCGTATTTCTTCGCGGCCGCCGCTCGCGCGATGCGGCGCGTGCTGGTGGACCACGCCCGCCGACGAGGGGCCCAGAAGCGCCGCGGCGAGCGCCGTCCCGTGACGCTCGACGAGGAGACGGCCGGGGAGGTGGACGCCTTCTCGGAAGAGTTGCTGGACCTGGAGGACGCGCTGAATCGACTGGCGGAGCTGGAGCCCCGACAGGTGCAGGTCGTGGAGTGCCGCTTCTTCGGGGGACTCAGCGTGGACGAGACGGCGGATGCGCTGGGCGTCTCGCCGCGTACCGTCAAGTACGACTGGGCGGTGGCGCGAGCCTGGCTCTACTTGCGGCTGCGGCCCGGCGAGGCCGAGAATGGCTGATCCGCCAGAGCGGAGAGCGTCCGCATCCCCGGAGAGGTGGCGGCGGCTGCAGCGCCTCTTCCGCGAGGCGCTGGACCTCGCTCCGGAGGACCGGCCCGACTATCTCGAGGAGGCCTGCCCTGACGATCCGGGCCTCGGGGCGGAGGTAGAGGCCCTCCTGGCGACGCACGAGGCCCTGGAGCGGTCGGAGCGGAAGACCGCGGCGGCCGGACCGGCGAGGACCGGTCCCGACTCGCGCGGATCGGGCTTCCCGGGACCGGTGAACGCGGCTCGTGCCGCCGCCCTCCTGGAAGCCGCCGGGCCGAACTCTCTGGAGGCGGACGGCGAGATCGGACCGTATCGTCTGCTCCGCCGTCTGGGCCGGGGCGGCATGGGGGTCGTCTGGCTCGCGCGCGACTCGCGTCTCGACCGCTACGTGGCCCTCAAGCTCCTTCCCCCCTGGCTCGCGCTCGACGAGCCCTCCAGGCGTCGGCTGACCGAGGAGGCGAAGGCCGCCTCCGCCCTCGACCACCCGAACGTCGAGACGGTCTACGAGATCGGGGAGACCGAGGACGGTCGCCTCTACATCTCCATGGCGTACTACGAGGGGGAGACCCTGGAGGAGCGGATCCGGCGGGGCCCGCTTCCCGTGGGAGAGGCCGTCGACGTGGCCACCCAGGTGGCGGAGGGGTTGAGCGCCACCCACAGGCGGGGGCTGGTGCACCGGGACATCAAGCCCGGCAACCTGATCGTCACTCCCGAAGGGCTCGTGAAGATCGTGGACTTCGGCGTGGCCAAGGTGGGGGGGCGGGCGCTGACGAAAGCCGGAGCGACCCCGGGAACGGTGGCCTACATGAGCCCCGAGCAGACCCGGGGGGAGGAGGTGGACGCCCGCTCCGACCTCTGGTCCCTGGGAGCCGTGCTCTACGAGATGCTGACCGGCAGGCGGCCCTTCCGCGGCTCCGACGACCGGGTTCTGATCCACGGCATCCGGCACGAAGAGCCGGAGCCGGTCGAGGCCCTGCGCCCGGAGGTGCCGGATGAGCTGGGCGCGTGGGTTCGCCGCTGCCTCGCCAAGGAGCCCGCGGAGCGACCGCCCGACGCCGAGAGCCTGCTCCGGGCGCTCCACCCCCTTCGTGGGGACGTCGGCCCGCCGGAACGCATGGCGCGCCCCTCCGGAGGGTCGAGGTGGCTCCGTCGCCTCGCCCGGTTCCCGGGAACCTGGGCCGCGGCGGTGGCGGTACTGCTGATCATCGGTTTCGGCCTCCTCTCCACCCGCCCTTCCACGGGAGACGGGGAGGTGGTGAGCGGCGCCTCCGCGATCGCCGTGATCCCGCCCGAGCCGATCGGCGAGGATACCGCGCTCGCCCGCCTGGGCCGCGAGCTGGCCGTCACCCTGAGCGCGAGCCTGGACGGCGTCGGGGGGATTCACGTGGTGCCGGCCCTCACCGTGCTGGCCCAGGTGGGCGACGCCGCGTATTCGCTCGAACGCGGCGCCGAGCTGGCCCGGCGCCTGGGGGCGACCAGCGTCGTCCACGGAATCCTCATCCGCTCCGGCGATGAGGTCCGCCTGGATTTCGGCCTGTACGGCGCGGAGGACCTGCGGCCGATCGCCCGGGCGGCGGCGCTCGCACCCCGGGATCACATCGCCGCCCTCAGCGACTCCGCCACGCTGGCGCTCCTCCGCGGGATCTGGAGCCGCGGGGAGATCCCGATCCCCAGCCTCGCGGCCGTCACGACCGGCTCGGTACCGGCGTTGAAGGCGTACCTGGAGGGCGAGCAGGCCCTGGCTCGGTCCGACTTTCGGCGGGCGGTGGCCGCCTTCGAACGGGCGTTCGAAGAGGACTCGACCTTCTGGTTCGCGTACTGGCGCTCGCTGCATCCGCGTACCTACGCGGGAAGCCGGCCGGACAGCGCGGCCCTGGCCGGCCTCGCGGCCCATCGCCACGAGTTTCCGCCAGCGGACCGCCTCCTGGTGGAGAGCCATCTGGCCCCCTCCCGCGACGTCCGGCTCGCGATCCTTCGGGACGTCGTGCGCCTCTTCCCGGACCACTGGCCGGGCTGGTGGGAGTACGCGAGCGAGCTCGTGCGCTGGGGTCCGTATCTGGGAACCAGCTACCCTGACGCCCGGGCGGCGGTCGAGCAGGTCGTGACGCTCAATCCCTCCTTCGCCCCGGGTTGGGAGCAGCTGTTCTCGGTCGCCGTATTCCAGCGGGACACGGCGCGAGCGCGGCAGGCTCTGGAGGAGCTGGAGCGGGCGGCCGCGGCCGGGCCCCGCTTCGCGGCCGGCCTGCTCACCTTTTTCCGGGCGCTCGAGGGGCTCCTGCGTTCGGGAGGGGCTTTCCCCGGGGACGAGGCCGTCCGGTTGGCGCGCGCGGCCCTGGCGCTCGACGCGCGAGGCGCCCCGAGGCCCGCCCGGGTGGCCGTGCCCAGCGCCGAGGAGATCGCCACCAGCTTCCTCTCCTACGGCTTCCCTCGGGCCCAGATCCAGCAGGCCGACGCGATCCTGGCCGAGGCGGGCGCCCGCGAGGTGGCCGGGGCCTTCTGGATGGGGAAGGCTCTGGCGTGGGTCGCGCGCGGAGCCTGGGACTCGACGCTGGCCGCCGCGGACCAGGCGCTGCGTCTCTGGGATGACCCCGGCGCGCCGCTCCGTGCCTACGGCCTCGCGGCCCTCGGGACCGCTCTGGGAACCGTGGAGCCCGAGGCGGCGCTCCGGTGGCGGGAGGCCGCCGCCCGCTCGCCGCCCGCGACCGAACCCGAAGGCCGGGCGGAGCTCGCGTGGCTGGACGGCCAGGTCGCGCACGCGCGGGGAGACGTCGGGGCGATCCGCCGCGCCCGGGAAGAGGTGCGGGGAAGCGGCTCCCGGTTCGCCGACCTCCTGGGGCGCTCCCTGGAGGCCTACGGTCTGGACGCCATGGGAGAACGGGAGGCGGCGGCCGATTCCCTCGCCGCGCTCGAGTGGGAGAGCGCGGAGGCCGGGCTTCACGCAGCCTACGGCGCCCGCCACCCGTACGTGCCGTCGATCCACAGGCTCTCCGCGAGCCGCTGGCTCCTTACGGCCGGGGACACCGCACGGGCGACGCGGCTCCTCGCCTGGCACGAAGCACTCCTATGGGGTGGGTTCGACCGCGTGGAGGCGGTCAGCCGAGCGGTCGAGCCCCTGGCCCTTCTGGAGCGAGCCAGAATCGAGGAAGCCCAGGGGCTCGTGGAGCAGGCCCGGAAGCACTACGCCGGCTTTCTCGAACGCTACGATGCGCCGGCGCCGGCGCATGGGGCGCTCGTGGAGCAGGCGTTGCAGGCGCTCCGGCGCCTCTCGGCCGAAGGGGGAGGGTAGCAGTCGCATCCGGACCGGGAACGCTCGCGTTTCCGAACGAGACCGTCAGCGCCCCCCTACGGGCTCGGCGGAGTCGAAATGAAGCCCAGTGACTTCGGTCCGCTTGCCAGCCACCTGCCTCCGGGCGAGCGTACAGGAGTCCATAGGGCCAGACAGGCTCCCCGTTCGACCGGAGTCCCGATGTCGGAACCGGATCGCGACCTCCGTTCCGTTCGAGGTGACCCGGAGGCGTGCGCCGGACCGAGATCATTCCGGAGAGGGCGGGCTCTCCGGGTTCCAAGGGGAGGCTGGAAGGTGAGGCTGGGGGTCGGCGCAGGAGCTTCCCTCGAGAAGGAACTTCAGCTTGAAGGTCTGGCCCTACGAGAAGTCGCTGACGCCCCGGCCCGATCGATCCGTCGGTGAGGACGCGGTTCCACATGGGCGCTCGGGGCCAACCGAACCATGTGATGAGGATCGGGCCGATCCCGTTCGCGAATGCGCTGGCGGCGGTCCTTGTCAGCGCCGCCCCACTGGGCGCCCAACGACACATCGTCCAGACCTACACCGTTTCGGACGGTCTGCCCAGCAACCACATGCAGTGCCTGGTCAGCGACCGCGACGGGTTCCTCTGGATCTGCACCAGGAACGGGCTCGCCCGCTTCGACGGGTCGCGGTTCG
>CAYMQZ010000204.1:0-4896 GCA_964392705.1 uncultured Gemmatimonadota bacterium | reverse complement strand
CGAAGCCGTGCCGCTCGGCGAGGGCGGGAAGCACCTTCTTCCGAAGCCGGCCCCGGGGGGCGCCCCAGGGCAGGATGACCCCCTCGAGGATCGAGATCCGCTCGCCCCCGACCATCAGCTCCGGGTCGGGCTCCCGCCGCACGCCGAGGCCGTCGCAGGCCGGACACGCCCCGTAGGGCGAGTTGAAGCTGAACTGCCGCGGCTCGAGCTCCGGGATGTTCACGCCGCAGGCGGGGCAGGCGAAGCGCTCGCTGAACAGGTGGCTGTCCGGCCGGCCTCCGTCGGGCTCCGGCGGCGCGTACCCGTCCGGCTCGGGCGCTCGCCGCCTCGCCGCCTCCGGGGCGCCCGCCTCGCCGGAAGCGCCGGAGGCACCGTTCCCGTAGCGGTCCACCTGCGCGGTTCCGCCCGCCATGCGGAGCGCGGTCTGGAGGGAGTCGGCCAGGCGCTCGCGGTCCTCGACGCGCACGACCAGCCGGTCCACGACGACCGAGATGTCGTGGTTCCGGCGCCGGTCCAGCTTGGGCGGATCGCCCAGCTCCACCAGCTCGCCGTCGACCCGGGCCCGGACGAAGCCCTCGCGCAGCGCCTCCTCGAACAGGTCCCGGAACTCGCCCTTCCGACCCCGGACCAGCGGCGCCAGGACCTCGATCCGCTCGCCCGCGGGCCAGGAGAGGACCTGATCGGTCATCTGCGAGACCGTCTGGCGTCGCACGGGACGCCCGCACTCCGGGCAGTGGGGCGTGCCGACCCGCGCCCAGAGGAGCCGCAGATAGTCGTAGACCTCGGTCACGGTGCCGACCGTCGAGCGGGGGTTCCCTCCCGCGGTCCGCTGCTCGATCGCGATGGCGGGGGAGAGGCCCTCGATCAGGTCGACGTCGGGCTTCTCCATCACGCCCAGGAACTGCCGGGCGTACGCGGAGAGCGACTCCACGTACCGCCGCTGGCCCTCGGCGTAGATGGTGTCGAAGGCGAGGGAGGACTTGCCGGACCCCGACAGGCCCGTGACCACGGTGAGGCGATCGCGGGGGATCTCGACGTCGATGCCCTTCAGATTGTGCTCGCGGGCGCCGCGCACCGCGAGCACCTCGCGCCCGTTCGGATCCGGCATAGCGAGGTATCGTATCCGCCGGCCGGGCCGCCGAGCAAGTTTCGGGGGCCGGCGACGGCCGGAGGCCGCGGTCGAGCGCCCCGGCAAGTCCCCCGCGGGTCAGCGCCGCGCCGCCAGGGCCCGCCCGATCCCGAAGGTCACGGCCGTGCCGATCGGCACGAACCAGGGCCAGGCCACCAGGGGGCTCCCGGTCACCCGTCCGTGCACCCACAGGGCCGCCACGGCGGCGATCCCCGCCGCGATCGCCGGCACCACGTCCCGCGCCCGGGCCCCCGGGGCGAACAGCGCCAGGGCGAAGGCGCCCAGCAGGCCGCCGTACACCATCGAGGCGATGCCGAGCGCCGCCTCGACCGCGGTGGTCCCCTCGCCCAGGGGGATGAAGAGGATCGCGCCGCCCACCAGCAGGGCCGCCCACACGAGCGTGAAGGCCCGTCCCACCCGCAGCATCGTCCGGTCGTCCGCCGCCTCTCCGCGGGCCGGGCCCCAGAAGTCGTACGCGGAGGCCGAGGCGAGCGAGTTGATGGACGAGGAGAGGCTGGACATCGCCGCGGCGAACACCCCGGCGATGAGCAGGCCGCGGAGCCCGACCGGGAGCTCGCCGACGATGAACCGGGCGAAGATCGCGTCCGCGTGCGCGAAGCTCCGGCCGTCGTAGAAGGCCCACAGGCCCAGGCCCACCAGCAGGAAGAGGGCGAACTGGAGGATCACCGCGACTCCGCTTCCGACCAGCGCCCGCCGGCTGGCGGCCAGGTCCCGACAGGTGAGCAGCCGCTGCACGATGAGCTGGTCGACCCCGTGCGAGCCCATCGATAGGAAGGCGCCGCCGACCAGCCCGGCCCACAGGGTGTAGGGCGCCGAGAGGTCGAGTCGGAGGTCCAGGAGCGCGAGCTTCCCGGCCCCGGCGGCCCGCTCCAGGATGACCGGCCAACCCCCCGTCACGGCTCCCTGCAGCGCCGCGGCCGCGGCCGCCCCGCCCAGCAGGTACAGTCCCATCTGGACGGCGTCCACCCACACGACGGCCCGGATGCCGCCGGCGTAGGTGTATACCAGCGTGGCCGCCCCGATCACCAGGATCGAGGCGGGATACGACCAGCCGGTGATGAGGGCCAGGGGGATGGCCGTGGCGAAGAGCCGCACCGAGTCCGCCAGCAGCCGCGTGACCATGAAGATCCCCGACGTGAAGCGCCGGGTGCCCGTCCCGAATCGCCCCTCGAGGAGCTGGTACGCCGTGGCGATCTCCCCGCGGTAGTAGGCGGGAAGCAGGGTCCCGGCGACGACGATCCGCCCCGCCAGGTACCCGAAGGCGAGCTGCAGGAAGCCGACGGTGCCCAGGTAGGCGACGCCGGGGATGCTGAGGAATGTGAGCGTGCTGGTCTCGGTGGCCACCACGGAGAGCAGGACGGCGCCCCACGGCAGCTCGCGGTTCCCCAGGAAGTAGTCCCGCCCGCCCCGCTGCCCGCGGCCCAGCCAGGCGCCCCAGGCGATGACGCCCACCAGGTACGCCAGGAGGACGGCGAGGTCGGGCGCGCCGAAGCGGCTCACGGCGGCCGCACCCGTCCCCCTCCCCGCCGATGGTGCGGCGGCAGCGAGATCGGCAGTCGCCCCCCGATCGGCGCCCGGCCCAGCAACGCGCGCGCGGCCGCCCGTTGCGACACCTCCCGCCCGCCCCAGGCCAGCAGGTACGTGCCGATCTCCGGGAACAGGTCGAGCAGGTACGGATTCCCGAACGAGACCACGACCAGCGGCGCCCCCGCGGCCCGGACCTCCTCGACCAGCCGGACCATCCCCTCGGGCAACGAGATCGTGCCGCTGGCCTCGAGCGGCGACACGTAGGCGCCCACGACCACCAGGTCGGCGGCCCGCGCCTTCGCGCGCGCCGAGTCGTACGCGGCGGGCGCGCTCCCGTAGTCCAGCCGGGCCCGCTCCAGCCGTCCCACGGCGGGCTGGAGGAGGCGGTCGAACGCCCGGCCGGCCGCCAGGTCCTCGCGCCGCGCGAAGGTGACGCTCAGGGCGCGCAGGCCGGAGAGGTCGGCCGGGGGCGCATCGGGCGGCGGGGCCTCCGACGGCGGGGCGCCGGGCGGCAGCGAGTCGGACGGGCTCGGCCCGGACAGCGGGACGCGGGTCAGCGGCACGAGCCCCGCTCGGTCCCGGGCCAGGACCAGCGAGCGGGCCGCCGCGCTGTCGGCGAACGCCTGGTGGGCGCGCGAGGCCACGACCTCGCTCACCCGGCCGAGGTCCACCCGGCGCTCCCGGTGCAGGCCCGCCTCCACCTTCGCCTCCAGCAGCCGGCGCACCGAGGCGTCCAGCCGCGCCTCGGCGATGCGCCCCCAGCGGACCGCCGCCGCGATCGCCGCGACCGTCCCCTCCGGATCCGGCGGCATGAGGATCACGTCCGCGCCCGCCTCCAGGGCGCGGAGCGCGGCGTCCCGGGCTCCGTAGCGGTTCACGACCGCGCCCATGTCCATGGCCTCGGTGTAGATGAGCCCCTCGAAGCCCCACTCCTCGCGGAGCAGCCCGGCCAGGAAGTAGGGCGAGAGCGTGGCCGGCGGCGGGTCGGGGCCGAGCACCCGGGGCACGGCCACGTGAGCCGTGAGGATGGCGTCCACCCCCGCCTCCACCGCGGCCCGGAACGGCACCAGCTCGACGGCGTCCAGGCGCGCCCGGTCGGCGTCCACCGCGGGAAGGTCGAGGTGGGAGTCCACCCGCGTGTCGCCGTGCCCGGGGAAGTGCTTGCCGGTCGTGAGGGCGCCGGCGGAGCGGGCGCCCCGGATGAACGCGGCGCCCAGCCGCGCGACCCGCTGGGGGTCCTCCCCGAAGGAGCGCGTGTTGATGATCGGGTTCTCGGGGTCGCTGTTCACGTCGAGGACGGGGGCGAGGAGCAGGTGGACGCCCACGGCCCGCGCCTCGAGCCCCGTGATCCGTCCCAGGCGCAGCGCGAACCGCTCCTCGTCGATCGCCCCGAACGCCATCGTGGGCGGGAGCTCGGTGCCTCCGCCCAGGTCGAGCACGTACGGCAGGGCGTAGATGCCGCCCATGCGGAAGGAGGGTCCCCCCGACTCGAAGTCGGCGGCCACCAGCAGCGGCACGCGCGCCCGCTCCTGGAGCGCGTTCAGGCGCGCCGCGTACTCGTGCGGGAGGCCGACCGAGATCACCAGCCCCCCGACCCCCAGGTCGACCAGCCGGGCCAGCCGCCGGAACTCCTCGCTCGAGGTCGAGGCGTAGCCCCCCAGCGTCCACACGGTCACGAGCTGGGCCGCCTTCTCCTCCAGCGTCAGGCCGGCCAGCGTCTCCTCCACCCACTCCCGCGCGGCGGCCCCCAGCCCGGATGCCGCCGGTTCCTGCGCGGCTTCCGGGGCCCGTGCGGCGCCCGGACCCTGCGCGGCGGCGGCAGCCGGCGCGACGAGGGCGACCGTCGCGAGGAGGAGCGCGACGAGGGCCCTGGCCGCGCACAGGAGCCGGACCCGGGCGGGGGGCTCCCCCGGAAGCACGGGCGGGACGGCCGCCGCGAGCGGGCGCTTTCCGCCCCCACCGGCGATCCGTAGGATTCGGTCCGGGGCGCGCCCGGAGTCCGCTCCGGAGCGGAGCACGCGGGTGGAGATTCTCGGGGTTCGCATCGGAGCGAGGAAGCTATCCGACCCTTTCACCACGTACAACGGAGCCCGCGGCGCGGAGGGAGGCCATCCGGTCGGGCCCCGGGACCGGGCCGGGCGGCGCGGAAGGCCGCGGCCGGCCCGCTCCTCCTCGCCCTGCTCGCGTCGGCGCCCGCCGCCGCCTGCGCCCCGGAGGGC
>CAYMQZ010000203.1:0-4910 GCA_964392705.1 uncultured Gemmatimonadota bacterium | reverse complement strand
GGTACACGCCGATCTCCATCTCCAGGGCCGTCGTCACGCCGTCCAGGGCCTGGAGGCGGGCGCTCACGGAGTCCTGTCCGTGGGCGTGCAGGTCGATGAAGCCCGGCGCCACCACCAGGCCGGCTGCATCCAGGGTGTCGCGCCCGGCCAGCCCGCTCCCGGCGATCGCCGCGATCCGACCGTCGGCGATCGCCACGTCTTGGATCGCGTCCAACGCGGACTCCGGGTCCATGACCCGGCCGCCCAGGATGACCAGGTCCGTGACCTCATCGGCGGCCGGTGACGGCGAAGCGCAGGCCATCGGGACCCACACGGCCAGCGCGGCCGCGAGACAGGCCGGCCGACGGGTCCAGACTTTTCGGGGCACGGCGAGCTCCTCTCCTCGGTCGGGGTCCGCTTCGAGGGTCGCAAAGTGGGGCCGTAGCTCGCGAGGGCGAAAGCCCGTGGTCTGAGCGACGCCCGGACGCCGGATCGGTTGCCAGGCGTGTCGAGCGCTGCCGCGTCCGCCTGATCGGGGCGAGCGACCTCCGGATCGGGGCGAACGACCTGTGGAGCGGCTCGACCGGGGAAGCGCCCCCCCACCGTGAGCATGACCGGGGGGTAAACGGAGCCTCGCCAGCTGGAGTCTTTCCTCTGGACCGCTCAGGAGACACGGACGAGGATACACGGACGAGGAGGCGGAGATGACCGACGCGCGTCGCGTGCTCGCCCGTCTGGCCCGCATCGGTGTGGTCGGAGCGGGGCTGAGCTTCCTGCCCGCCCAGCTTCCCGCCCAGGGGATCCAGTTCGATCGGTTGTGGAGCCACGACACGGGCGGATGAGTCTTCGTCACGCCCGCGGTCGCGGGCGACATCGCCTACATCGGATCCTGCGCCGGCGTCTATTACGCGTTCGATGTCGAATCCGGGGATGTCCGCTGGCAGCATGATTTCAAGGAGGACGCCGGCCACGCCACGTTCCACGGCGACCCCCTGCTGACCGACAAGCTCGTCATCACCGGGACCGAGGGCCTGACGCGCGTCCACACCCGAGCCTTCGATCTCCGCACGGGTCGGACGGTCTGGCGACGCGAAGGGGAGGACGCCCTCACGCGATCCGACATCCTGGGCCTGGGGGAGCTCGCGATCGGTCGGAACCACGAGGGCGAGCTGGTGGCTCTGGAGGCCGCGTCGGGGGCGGCCGTTTGGCGGGTTCCGCACCGGGGACGTCGTTTTCGGCCGGACGTCGCCGAGTCTCCCGCCGTGGTGGGGGGGGATGTCGTGTTCTCCGCCCCGGACGGCGCCCTGTATCGGGTCACGCCCGACGGCGACGTGGTTTGGCGCACCGAGATCGGGTGTGATGCCTCGACTTCGGTCGCGGCCGATGGTGACGACGTCTGGGTCGGCTGCGGTGACGGCACGCTGTTCCGCCTGGCCGCCGCCTCCGGGGAGATCCGGGGCCGCCGCGGCCTGGATCGGCCTCTCGAGGGCCAACTGACCCTCGTGAATGATCTGCTCGTGATCCCCGGAGGTCGCGGATGGCTCGGCGCGGTGCGCAGGGACCTGGAGCGCCCGGTTTGGGAGCGGACCGATCTGCCCCGCCTCTCGGTGGTCCAGCCGCTCGTGTGGGACGACGCGCTCCTCACCGGCGGCGCCGAGGGCGAGCTGCTGGCGCTCCGTCCCGCCGATGGCCGAACCCTCTGGCGGATCGAGCTCGAGGGCAGCGTCCGCGGGCTGGGGGCGGCGGGCGACATCCTCCTGGTCGGAACGATCCAGGGAGAGGTGCACGCGCTCCGGCGGGCGCTCCCGGGAACCGGATCTTCTTCCGGGGCCTCGGTGCCGGGGAACCTGCGGAGGCACCTTCGGTAACAGCCCACCTTCACGAGAGCCGCCCTCGTCGTGGTCGACGCCATGTACCCGGCGGTCGGCGACGCGGGCGATCAGCGCCTCACATCCCGTAGCCTCTCGACAGGGACACGCGGGAGTAGCTCGCTCCGGGGAGACGCGCGTCCGCCCCGGCGTGGGCTTCAAGGAGGTACGACATGGCAGAGAGAAAGAACGGCCGGGCGAACCGATACCTGCTGGCCAGCGACTTCGACCGGACCCTGAGCTTCAACGACTGCGGGGAGGTCCTGGCCGACCTGCAAGGAGTCTCGGGCTTCGACGCGAAGGTCGCGGAGCTGGCGGAGGAGAACTTCGTTCAGCAGGGAGCCGAGCTCGCCTACCTGCTGGTGCACGATCCCGACTTCCGGGGAGTCCGACGCGAGCACCTCGCCGAGGCGGGGAAGGGTGCCCAGCTCAAGGACAACGTCGAGCTCCTCCCGGGACTGCTGAACGAGATCTCCGAGGAGCACGAGTTCGTCTTCTACGTCATTTCGGCGGCGCCGCGGGAGGTCGTGGAGTCCGCCCTCGAGGGTATAGTGAAGCCCGAGCGCATCTTCGGAACCGAGCTGGAATACGATGCCGAGGGCCGGATCGTGGACGTGAAGCGCTCGACGGCCGGGTACGGCAAGGTGGCGGTCGTGGATCGGCTGCGCGAGGAGTGGAACATCAGCCGCGATCGGATCATCTACGTCGGCGACGGGAGCTCGGACATCCACGTCATGCTCCACGTGAACCGGCTGGACGGTCTCACCATCGCGGTGTCCGAGAACCGGTACATCAGCCAGGTCGCCCGCCGGATCGTGCTGAGCGAGGACGCCCTGGCGGTCGCCGTGCCGATCCTGGAAGAGGTGTTCGGCTGGGATCGGTCCCGCGTCCAGTCGTTCCTGGAGTCGGAGGGGTTCCTCGTCCGCGAGTGGGACAAGCTCCAGACGGACACCCTGGTCCTGCGTCCGACGGAGAGGGTGGAACCGGGCGCGGTCGAGTCGTAAGCCCCACACCGGCTCCCCCCGCCCTCGCGGCGATCGTATCTTTCCTCCATGGGTGAGACCCGCGTCGACCTTCACCGTCTCCTCGAGGACCTGAGAGATGCGTATCCGGGTCCCGTAGAGGAGACGATCGTCACGGAGATCGTGGCCAACTCGCTCGATTCCGGAGCCGGCCGGGTGGCGATCTTCGCCGATCCGGTCGCCGGCAGCTTCACGGTGGCCGACGACGGGAAGGGAATGAGCCGGGCGTCCCTGCGCCGGTACCACGACCTCGCGGTCACCAGCAAGCGGCGCGGACGGGGCATCGGCTTCGCGGGGGTGGGGATAAAGCTGGGTCTCCTGGTCTCCGACGAGGTGGTCACCGAGACCCGCACCCCGCGGGCCGGGAACGCGTTGGCCACGTCGTGGCGGCTTTCCTCGAGAACGCGGGCCCCGTGGCGGTGGGTCGAGCCACCGGGCTTCCTGCAGGGCGGCGGTACGGCGGTTCGGCTCTATCTGACCAACTCGCTCTCCCGACTGCTCGATCCGGGCTTCATCGAGGTCTGCCTGCTGACCCATTTCCAGCCGCTGTTCGACCCGGCCTTCGACGCGATCCTCGAGGCCCAGTACCCGACCGGCGTGCGGTTCCGCGTGAACGGACGCGCCATCGGCCGGGCGGCGCCGGACCCGGGGAGAGTGCCCCTGGAGGTCCGCGTGGGGCGCCAGCGCAAGCCCTCCGGCGTGGGCTTGGGGATGGCGCTGGCGGATGTGGCGGTCGAGCCCGTCGAGGCGCAGACGTTCGTGCGGGACTTCCTGGTCCGTTGGGGCGCTTCGGTACGCAACGGGGGGTCGCCATGAACCCGTTCCTCCACTGGCTGAAGAGCCGCTGGCGCACCCGAGGCGAGTACGCGGCGGGCGGTCGACGCCTGCTGTTCCGCTACGGCGGAGCCGTCGCGGCCGCCGTGGCGCCCCTCGTCCTCGGCCTGTTCGCGCTGGGATGGATCCTGAGCGGGCCCTCACGCTCCGGAGCCCGCGAGGTTCGGATCGACGCGCTGGCGGACAGCATCGTCGCCGCCGTGGAGCGGGAGGGCCACGGTCCGCTTTCCTCGCTCGAGGACTACGTGGCCGCCGGGATCCTGACCCCGGACGACGTCGAGTTCCTGGCGGACCGCAACATCACCTTCCATCCGATAGGCCGAGGCTCGCCGGATACGGCGGTCGTGTTCCGTCGAGCGAGCGGCGGCGTCGAGCGGGTCCACCGCAAGGACGGGAGCGAGGACTACTATACCGCGTCGACCTCGCGCGACGGGCGGTTCCGCGTCGTCATCGGACCGCCGCCTCGAGGGCGGACGGCGGGGGCGGATGGCCGGATGCGGAGCGTCACGGTCCGCTCGCTCGAGGGCGGACGGGACCTCGCATCCTTCCTCGTCCGCGACCACGCGAACGCCCGCTGGAGCCCGGACGGCCGCTTCGTCGCCATCGAGGCGGGCCTAGACGACGGGTCGGGAGTCGCTTCCCGAGAGACGTTCGTGCTCGCGGTAGGTCCCGCCTCCGTACACCGTATGGACCTGCCGGAGGGCGTCGCCCCGGAGGCCCTCCTCGCTCCCGAGGACCGGAGCGCCCGGTTCCAGACGACGGCCGTACGGGCCCTCGGCTGGCGCGGCTCGATGCTCGAGGTGGAGAGCGCGGGGGACGGTTGGATCGGATCGCCGGGGGCCAGCGGATCGACATGGGTCACGATCCGCTGTCGGTTCGCGCTCGAAGTGTCCGAGAGCGGCGTCAGGGAGATCGGCCGCGAGATGATCACCTACGCCAAGACGTAGCGGAAGGCGGCGCCGGGGGGCGCCGGCGACCGCCACCCGGCTGTCGGTCGGTCAGCTGCCCTCGCCGGCCTCCGCCTGGGAGTCGATCTCGACCTCGATCACGGTGATGACGGGCGTGAAGATGAAGCCCTCGATCGTCGCCATCTGCTCCGTGCTCCCCTGGGCGATGAAGGAGTTCTCGACCGAGAAGTCGAGGGTCGTGGTCGTCTCGGCTCCCGCCTCGACCTGCGCGCCCGGGGGCATCGTGATCTTGATGCCGG
>CAYMQZ010000202.1:0-4919 GCA_964392705.1 uncultured Gemmatimonadota bacterium | reverse complement strand
GCGCGAGCCGAACGGCGAACATCGACACCCGGAGACCGAGTCCGGGCACTGGGTGTCGAGAGCGAAGAGCGATTGGCTGGAGCGGTGGAGCCCTGGCCGACGGCTACCCTCCATCCTGCCCGGAGGGCTGCGCGGGCTGCTCACGGTGGCCCTGGCCCTCGCCGCCTTCATGCTCGCCAACACACTGTACCTGCTCGCCAACCGGCTCGCGGACGCGCTCGGGTGGGAGTTCTTCGCCGTCGGGGAGACGTCGCTCCCCGACCTGTTCCAGGCCATGGTGCTCACGCACACCGGCATGGGGCTGCTCCTCGCACTCCTCATGCTGGGGTTCTTCCTGGCCCACCTCCCGGTGGTCTGGAAGCGCCGCCACACCGGCAGCATCGTCTCGGGCGTCCTGTTCGTGACCGTGGGCCTCACCCTCGTCGTCACGGGGCTCTTCATCCTCACGGCCGCCGCCAGCCGGGACAACCGCTGGGCGTGGTGGGCGCACGTGGCGGCCGCGGCGCTCATCCCGATCGGGTACGCGATCCACCGCCTCGTTAGCTACGCGCGGCCGCCCTCGGCGCGGGCCAAGCGGTTCGCGGCCGTTGTCGCGGCGCTCGCGCTCCTCCTCATGGCGGTGCACGGCTTCACGAAGCGGGACGTCCAGCTGACGGCCGAGGCGCGGGAGGCTCTGGAAGCCGGCCTCGGTTCCGGCGCCGGGGCGAAGGCCCGCGACGTTACGGAGTTCACAAGCAGCCTCTTCGTCCCGGCGGGGTTCGTGCCCCCGGCCAGCCCCTTCTTCCCCTCGGCCGCGACCACGACCACCGGCGGCTACCTGCCCTCGCGGATCATCACGCGGGGAGCGATGGGCACCTCGCCCGCGGAGGTCGCCCGCGAGGCCGCCGAGACGGGCTTTGTTGCGGAGGCCCGGATCGGCGCCGAGACCTGCGTCCGCTGTCATCCGGACGTCACGGACCAGTGGGCGACCTCGGCGCACCGCTTCGCCTCGTTCAACAACCCGTTCTACGAGGCGACGATCGACGACATGCGCGAGAACGCCACCGAGCCGAACGCCGGGGCGGCGAAGCACGCCGGGCTGTTCCCGGAGGAGACCGACGGCATCGGCCGCATCAAGAGCAAGTGGTGCAGCGGGTGTCACGATCCGGCCGTGATGCTGGCGGGCCGGATGGGCCTCGAGGTGGACCGTGCGAGCGTCGAGGCCCAGGCGGGGCTCACCTGCCTGGCGTGCCACGCGATCGACACGGTGCACGACGTGACGGGGAACGCCAACTACAACATCGCCGACCAGCAGGAGGACCCGTACCTGTTCGCGGAGGCCCCGCCGGGCACCTGGGGCGCCTTCCTGCACGATGCCGCCCTCAAGGCGAAGCCCACGGTGCACAAGCGGCAAATGCTGAAGCCGTTCTTCCGGGCCGCGGAGTTCTGCGCGACCTGCCACAAGGTCAGCCTCCGGGAGCCGGTCAACAACTACCGGTGGCTGAGGGGGCAGGACGAGTACGACGCTTGGCACGACAGCGGCGTGCCGCGGAACGCCTCCCGCACCTTCTACCTGCCGCCCGCGGCTCGCGTCTGCCAGGACTGCCACATGCCCCTCGAGCCGGCGCCGAAGGGAGACGTGGCGGCCGAGGACGGCATGGTCCGCTCGCACCGCTTCCTGGCCGTGAACACGGCGCTGCCCTTCGTGCGGGGCGACACCGCCACGATCCGCCGGATCGAGGAGTTCCTGGGGGACGAGAAGCTGCGCGTGGACGTGTTCGCGCTGCGGCGCGAGGGCTCCGAGACCCCCGTGATGGCGTTGGACCGGGCCCGCCCGCCCCTCGTCCCGGGCGAGCGCGTGACGGTCGACGTGGTGGTCCGGAATCTGGGCGTGGGTCACACCTTCCCGGGCGGGACGAACGACTCGAACGAGGGCTGGCTCGAGTTCAGCCTCGTGGGTCCCGGGGGCGAGGCGCTGGCGGTGAGCGGCGCGGTTCGGGACGACGGGCACCTGGACCCGATGGCGCACGCCTACAAAGCGGTGGTCCTGGACCGGAACGGCCGGCCCATTCACCGTCGGAACGCCCAGGACATCCACGTGACGGCCGCCGTCAACGTGATCGGCCCCGGCACGGCCGACATCGGCCACTACGCCTTCCGGGTGCCGCCCGAGCTGGCCGGCCGGAGCCTCACGCTCAGGGCGCGCCTCCTGTGGCGCAAGTTCGACCGCGCCTACACGGATTTCGCCTTCCGCGCCAACCCCGAGGGCTTCGCGCGCTTCGAAGAGGTTCCCGACCTTCCGGTCACCGAGATCGCCGCGGCCGAGGTGACGCTGCCGGTGACCGATGGAACCGCGGGCGGCTCGGGGGCCGCTCGGGGGGCCGGAGGGGCCTCGCAGGACACGGAGCCGGCGCTCGAGCCCGCGGACTGGGTACGATACAACGACTACGGGATCGGGCTGCTGCTGGAGGGCAACACGCGCCTGGCTCCGGAGGCGTTCCGGCGGGTCGCGGCGCTCCAGTCCGAGCGGATCGACGGCCCCCTGAACCTGGCGCGAGCGGCCCTGCGGGACGGCAACATCGCCGCCGCCTACGAGCATCTGCAGCGGGCCGAGGAGATCCGGCCGGGGGACGCGCGCGCCGCCTGGGTATGGGGAACCGTGCTCCAGGAGGACGGCCGCTATCCCGAGGCCGCGCTGGCCTACCGCCGCGTGCTGGAGGACTTCCCGGACGACCGGGCCGCCTGGCGGAACCTGGGCCGGACCCTCTACCTGGACCAGAAGTACGAGGAGGCGCTGGAGGCGTTCGGCCGCGTCCTCGAGATCGATCCCGAGGACCGGATCGCGCACTATCACCGCATGCTGATCCTCCGGGCGCTGGGGCGGGAGCGAGAGGCGGAGATCGCGGCGACCGCGTACGAGTACTACTCGATCGACGAGTCGGCGCGGCAGATCACGCGCGAGTTCCTGCTGGAGAATCCGGGGGTCAACCTCATGACGCAGGCGATTCACACGCACGAGCTCGAGGCGGTTGCCCCGCGTGCCGCAGCGCGCGGCGGCGACCGATTCCCCGAGTCCCGCGCCGGAGAGGGCGTGCCGACGCCATGAGGCCCGCGCGTCCCGGGCGCCGACCAGCCGTCCTCCTCCTGGCCGTCCTCCTGTCGCCCGCCGCCTGCGGGCGCGCCGAGCCGGCGGAGGAGTCGCCGGCCTACGCGCGCGGCGTCCCCGCCTACGCCCGGACTCCGGACGCCGAGGAGGTGGCGCCGATCCGCTTCACCGACGTGACCGACGAGACCGGGGTGCGGTTCGTCCACGAGACGGGGGCGTTCGGGAAGAAGTGGATGCCCGAGACGATGGGGAGCGGCGGCGGCTTCCTGGACTACGACGGGGACGGCTGGCCGGACCTCTTCCTGGTCAACTCGGCCGAGTGGGCGGGCCACGAATCACGCGACGCGCCGGCGACCTCGCGGCTGTACCGCAACCTGGGGAACGGCGGGTTCCGCGACGTGAGCGCGGAGACCGGGATCGCCCGGGCCACGGCGGGCCTCTACGGGATGGGGGCCGCCTTCGCCGACTACGACGCGGACGGCGACGCGGACATCTACGTGACGGCCGTGGGGACGAACCGTCTGCTCCGGAACGAGGGCGGCCGCTTCACCGACGTGACGGCGGAGGCCGGCGCGACCGGGGACAGCCCGGAGCCGGGGCACCCCCCGGCCTGGTCGACGGCCGCGGCCTGGCTGGACGTGGACCGGGACGGGTGGCTCGACCTCTTCGTCTGCAACTACGTGCGCTGGACCCCGGAGACGGACCTGTTCACCACGATGGACGGGGAGACGAAGTCCTACGCGACGCCGCAGGAATACGACGGCGAGACCTGCCGACTGTACCGGAACCGCGAGGGGCGACGCTTCGAGGACGTGACCCGCGATGCGGGCGTCCTGAACCCCGACGGGAAGTCGCTGGGCGTGGCGGTCGCCGACTTCGACGACGACGGCTGGCCGGACATCGTCGTCGCCAACGACACGCAGCCCAACTTCCTCTACCTGAACGACGGCGACGGGACCTTCACCAACGTCGCCCTCGAGGCGGGGATCGCCTACGACGAGCTGGGCCGCGCGCGGGCGGGCATGGGCGTGGACGTGACGGATGTCACGGGGCAGGGCCGGCTCTCGATCGCGATCGGCAACTTCTCGAAGGAGCCGCTCTCGCTCTACACGCAGATCGGCGACCGCCTGTTCCAGGATCTGGCCGGATCGGCGCGCCTCACCCGGGCCACGCTGCTGCCTCTCACCTTCGGCCTGCTGTTCGAGGACCTGGACCTGGACGGCCACGAGGACCTGGTCATCGGGAACGGCCACATCGAGCCCGAGATCCAGCGGATCCACGAGGAGATCACCTTCGCCCAGTCGCCGCAGCTCTTCCACAACAACGGACAGGGACAGTTCGTCGAGATCACCCGGGCGGCGGGGGAGGCGTTCGCGGAGCCGATCGTGGCGCGCGGGATCGCGGCCTCGGACTGGGATCGCGACGGGGATCCGGACCTCCTGATCAGCGTGAACGGCGGGCCGCCCAAGCTGCTGCGGAACGACCTGCCGCGAGAGCGTGGCGCGTGGGTTCGCCTGCGACTCGAGGGGCGGCGGCCGAACCGGGACGCGATCGGGGCCTCCGTCGTCGTGCACGCCGGCGGGCGGGCGATCCGGCGCATGGTGCGCACCGGAAGCTCCTACCTGTCGCAGTCCGAGACGAACCCTTTGCTCGTGGGGCTGGGGGAGGCGAGCCGCGCCGACAGCGTGATCGTCCGCTGGCCCACGTCCGGCGAGAGGACCCGCCACGGTCCGCTCGGGGCCGGCGAGACGCACCGGATCCGCGAGGCCGGCGAGGCCGTCGCGTCGCGCGGAGGAGGATCGTGAGCGCTCGGGGACCGGCGTCCGGCGGCCCG
>CAYMQZ010000201.1:0-4925 GCA_964392705.1 uncultured Gemmatimonadota bacterium | reverse complement strand
TCTCCCTCGTCCAGCTCCTGCTGCTCGCCTACGGCTGGATCGCCCAGCTCTTCCCGCTCCTCCTGGCCGCCTTCCTGTGGCCGCGGGCGACCCGGGCCGGCGCGCTGGCCGGCCTGGTCGCCGGGATCGGCGTCACGCTCGTCTGGAACCTGGCGCCCGGCCTCCAGTGGGGGGACGTGCACCCGGGCATCTGGGGCGTGGCCGCGAACACGGTCGCGCTCGTGGTCGTCTCCCTCCTCACCGAGCCGATGGAGGAGGAGCACGTGCGGGCGTTCGTGGAGGGGTAGGGCTCCAGGCGTGGGGCGGCCGCGAGTTCCCGAAGGCGCGGACGGTGCGGCCGGAGAGCGCGAAGCCGGAGCGTAGGCCTCACGGCGGGTTGCGATC
The DNA here is from genome assembly GCA_964392705.1 of uncultured Gemmatimonadota bacterium. Taxonomy (GTDB): domain Bacteria; phylum Gemmatimonadota; class Gemmatimonadetes; order Palauibacterales; family Palauibacteraceae; genus CAYMQZ01. The sequence continues at coordinate 4,541 of CAYMQZ010000201.1, read as the reverse complement.
ACGCAGTTCAGCGAGCAGCGCCTCGGCATCGAGCAGGTCGGCGCGCGGGGCGTCCGCCGCCTCGCGGAAGCCGGCCACCGCCGCCTCGGCCAGGGATACGGCCTCCTCGTGGGCGACGCCTCGCGCGGCGAGCGTCCGCGCGAGCTCGAGTCGGGTCAGCGCGGTTTCCGGGTGCCGGGGCCCGAGCCGCGCCTCGCGCAGGCGCAGGGCCTGGCGAAGATCGCCTTCCGCTGCCTCCGGCCGCCCCTGGCGGAGCCGGGCCTGAGCCCGCAGCGCGAGCACTTCGGCCAGCACGGGGTGATCCGGGCCGAAGGCGCGTTCCCGGATCGCCAGCGCCCGGTCGAGGATCTCCGCGGCGCTGGCGTCCTCGCCGCGGTCCAGGGCGAGCTTCCCGAGGTTGACCAGGCTCTGGGCGACGGCGGGGTGATCGGGACCGAGAACGGCCCGGCGCATCTCCAGGGCCCGTCGGTGGAGCCGCTCGGCCTCGCCGAGCCGTCCCTGATTCCCGACCGCGACACCCAGGTTGTTGAGCAGGTTGGCTGTCCCCTGGCTGGCGGCATCCCTGCGCTCCTGGATGGCCAGGGCACGGCGATAGACCGACTCGGCGGGCGCCGGCGACCCCCTCATCAGATGGAGGCTGCCCTGCAGCATGAGGCCCCGAAGCAGCTCGGGCGAGACCGGATCGGGCTGCCGCTCGCCGATCGCGACCGCCCGCGCCAGCGTGCTCTCGGCGTCGGTGTAACGGATCGCCCACATCTGGGCGGCGGCGAGCCCCAGGAGCGGGGTCAGCAGGTCGGGGTGCTCCGGTCCCTGTTCCCGTTCGCGCAGTTCGATCGCCCGCTCGAACAGCCGGGCCGCCGGCTCCAGAAGGCGGAGCTCGTGATAGACGCCGGCCACCGTCTCCAGCAGACGCGCGCGGGTCAACGGATGCGCGAGCGGCTCTCCCTCCAGGCGCTCCGCGCCCCGGTCCAGCAGCTCGCGGGCGGTGTGGGTCCCCGGCTCGCGCTGGGGATCGGCGCCCTGGAAGAGGCTGACCAGGAAATCGGCCACCTCCTGGGCCTCGGCCGCCCTGAGCTCGGCACGGTCCCGCTCGCGGGCCGCTTCGGCGGACTGGAGCCCCACCGCCACGGCCGAGCCCGTCAGGGCCAGGAGGACGAGCGTCGCCGCCCCGACGGCCAGCCGGTGCCTTCGCACGAACTTGCCGGAGCGGTAGACGGCCGAGTCCCCCCTCGCTTCGATGGGGCGTCCCTCCAGGAAGCGCTGCAGGTCCTGCTGGAGGGCTTCCACCGTCGGATAGCGTCGGTCGAGCTCCGGGTGACGGGCGGTCGACACGATCGTGTCCAGGTCGCGCCCGAGGCGCCGGGCGGCGGTCTCTCCGTCGAGGCGTCGCGCGAGCCCGCCGTCGCCGTGGGGCCGCCCGGGCCCGCCGCGACGACCGGGCGACGACGGACGAACCGGCCGTTCCCCCGTGAGGAGCTCTTCGAGCACCGCGCCCAGGCTGTATACGTCCGCCGCCGTCGTCACGGGCTCGCCCTGCAGGTACTCGGGCGCCGCGTACTCCGGCGTCGCCGGACGGATGCCGCCGTCCCCGAGCGTCGTCCGGCCGGCCCTCCCGTCCCCTTCCACCAACGTGCCGATCCCGAAGTCCAGCAGCTTCACCTCTCCGGAGACCGTGACCAGGACGTTGGGGGGCTTGATGTCGCGGTGGACCACGAGCTTCCGGTGGGCGTAGGCTACGGCCCGGCACACCTCCAGGAACAACCGGATCCGCCCCCCGTCGTCCAGAGCCCGCTCGTCGCAATAGCGCGTGAGCGGGACCCCCTCGACGTGCTCCATGACGAAGTACGGACGACCGTCATCCGTGACCCCGCCGTCCAGCAGGCGGGCGATGTTCGGATGGTTGAGCCGGGCCAGGATCTGACGCTCCCGCACGAAGCGGCCCAGGATGGCGTCCGTGTCCATCCCCCGCTTGACGACCTTGAGCGCCGCCTGCTGCTCGAACTGGCCGTCCGCCCGCTCCGCCAGGTAGACCGTTCCCATCCCGCCCCGGCCGAGGAGCTCGACGGTCCGCCACGCCCCCACCCGTCGCCCCAGAAGGGAGGGCCCCGCCAGGCCCGGGGCCACCGTCGTCACGCCCGGCTCCGCCAGGAACGTTTCGGCCCGGTCGTGGGCCGCCAGAAGGGACTCGACCTCCGCCCGAAGCTCGGGCCGGGAGGGACAGGTGGTGTCGAGAAAAGCGGCCCGCTCCGCCACGGGACGCTCCAGGGCGTCCGCGAACGCCGCCTGGATCGTCTCCCAGTCCTCGCGTGACAGCTGGCCGGCGCCGCGACCGGCACCCTCCGCAGGCGACACCTCAGCCCTCCTCCGCCAGCTCCCGGTAGAGCCACGCGCGCGCGAACGCCCAGTCCCTCTTCGCCGTGCGCGGGGAGACACCGATGGCCCCGGCCACCTCCTTCAGGCTCAGCCCTCCGAAGAACCGTCCTTCGACCACGCGAGCGGCCCGGGGGCTGATCTCCGTCAACCGCTCCAGGGCCTGGTCGACCTCGAGCACCTCGGCGCAGGCACCGTCGGCGGAGAGCTGGGCCTCTTCCAGGCGGACGCGGGACATGCCACCGCCCCGCTTCACCCGCCCGCGCCGTCGCGCGTGGTCCACGAGTACCTGCCGCATGGCGCGCGAGGCCGCCGCGAAGAAGTAGTCCCGACCACGGGAGGCCACGCGCTCGCCGTCCACCAGCTTCAGATACGCTTCGTGGAGGAGCGCCGTCGTGCTCAGCGTCGGCTCCTCGAATTCCCGGGACAGCGCCCGGTGGGCCAGGGCGTGCAGCTCGTCGTAGAGGATGGCGATGAGCGATTCCAGGGACTTCTCATCCTGTCCCCGGCACTCATCGAGCAGTCGTGTAACGGCATGTCGAGCGGAAGCTTCCAAGGCCACGCGTCCCGGAAGAAGCAGGGCGACGTACAGTGTAGCCCGGCGGCCTTCGGGGACACAAGCCTTCTGCGCGTGGGAAGTCCGCTGCCGACCGAAGCGCGAGCGCGAGGCGGCCCTTGGAGGAGCCCGGAGCCGCCTCACGCCGTCAGGCCTCGCCTACGGCCTCCACCGCGGCTCGCCCTCGAACTGACCCTCGTTGTTCGTGAGACGGGTCTGCCCGCCTCCATCCGCGTTCATGACGAAGATGCCCTGGTTTCCGTCCCGGCGACTCTTGAACGCGATCATGGTGCCGTCGGGAGACCACCACGGATCCTCATCGATCACACCGTTGTTCGTGAGGTTGACCTGGTCGCTTCCGTCGGAATCCATCACCCAGACCTCGGCATCGTCCCCCCTGTTTTTCGTGAACACGATCTTCGTGCCATCCGGCGACCACCGGTGGTCCCGGTCCTCGGCAACGTCGTTCGTGAGCTGCATCGGATTCATGCCGTCCGAATCCATCACCCAGATGTCGATGTTGGAGGTGCTCGGGTCTTGCCGCCGGAACGCGATTCGATTGCCATCGGGCGACCACCGCGGCTCGACGTCCTCCCCTCCGTCCATGGTGAGGCGAGTCTCGTTGCTTCCGTCCGCGTTCATGACGAGTATTTCCCGATCGGTGAAGCCCGGGCGAAAGCTGAAGAACGCGATCTTGGTCGCATCCGGAGACCAGGTCGGAGAGCCGTTCGATCCCGTCTCCGTAAGCTGCGTCTGGTCGTTTCCCTTCTTGTCCATCTTCCAGATCTGGAAATTGCCCGTCGCGCGGTTGCTCACGAAGACGATGCTGCCTCCGACGGGAGCCCATTCCGGATCGATGTTGCGCGCGTCGTCGGGATTGTTCGTGAGCTGCTTCGCGTTCCCGCCCTCCCCGCTGACCACGTAGATCTCCGCAGCGTCCCCCGTGCCGTTCTCGAACACGATCTGCTGGCCGTCGGGAGACCAGTCGTGCTCGACCACGGTTCCGGTGGTGGTGACCTGGACCTCGCCCCCGTCCACCGTCCAGATATCCTGCGCATTCGAACTGAGACGCAGGAAGGCGATGACGCTGGCGAAGGGCCCGGAAGGCGGTTCCATACCGGAGGGTGGGCCGGGAACCCCGCCGGGCGCCAACTGAGCGGGGGGTGCCACGCTGTCTTCGCCGCATCCGCCCGCGGACAGGGCGAGGCCGGCGGCCACGGAGCCGAGTAGGAGTCTTCGGTGCATGGCTTCTCACCTCCTGTTGAAGTCGAAGGATCCCGGGCCACCTGCCCGCGCCACGCAGCTCGCTCCGAGCACCGACGGCCTGACGCTGCGGTCGCCCTCTCACCTCCTTCCTGCGTCGGTCGGGGGGCCGAAGGGGACATGTTGCCGGAGGGAGAGACTGGTCGGGGCGAGGAAGGGAGCGAGGGTGCCCTCACTTCGTCGCGATGCGACTCCGAACCAGCCGCACGGAGCGGAGCACCTCGCCCATGGAGGAGGAGCACGTGCGGGCGTTCACGGAGGGGTAGGGCTCCAGGCGAAGCCCGCCGTCACCCGCCGGCCGGCGGGCCGCCGCCCGGCCTCAGTGGGCGTGCGGCGTCCCCCGGTGGTGCTC
>CAYMQZ010000200.1:0-4947 GCA_964392705.1 uncultured Gemmatimonadota bacterium | reverse complement strand
CCCACCGGCGTGTGGGCGCAGTTCCTCCACCAGTTTCCGGGGAGCGGGGCGGAGCACCCGCTGGCGCCTGGCGAGACGGCGGTGGTGGCGCTGGACGCCGTCGACCACTCGCAGGTGGACCCGAGGTTTCCGGACCTGTCGAACGCGGACTTCGAGCTTCTCGGCTCGAGCGACGTGGACAACCCCGACGTGCCCAACCTGCCCGAGGTGGGCGTGCGGCCGTTTCCGCTCGGCCACGGGCTGCGGTTTTTCGTAGCCGAGATCCTCTACCTGGGTGCGCGGATCGACCCTTCGACGCTGGAGCGTGCCGTGCAGAGAACCAGCGGCCAGGACATCGAGCTGATGAAGATCCCGGCGGACGCGGTGGTCGATGTGCTGTGGACCGACGACGACGACGCGCTCGAAGAGCAGCAGTTCGAGAAGTGCGATCCCCTCGTGCATCCGAGCTTCGATCGCCTGGGCGGCGGCTTCATCGAGCACGGTGCGGACCTGGAGTTCTCGGTCCAGCGGCTGGTGATCGGCGAGGATGGCGGCCGAGAGATCCTGCAGGACACGAACGTCTCCGCCGTGGACCTGATCCGTGCCCGGTTCTCGCCCGGGAGCCTGCCACAGCAGTGAGTCCGGAAGCTCAAGACGTCGCCGGACTATTGGCCTCGGAGCATCGAAGTACTTAGGGAAGTGCCGTGAATCCGGCAGGAGGTGCGCCGATGACGAGAAGCTGGATCGCGGTACTCGCGCTCGCGTCTCTCGTCCTCTCCTCCCCCCGGCTGGCCGCCCAGCAGCGGGGCGCCACGATCGCGGGCCGGGTGCTGCACGCGGAGACCGGGAGCCCGCTGCCGGACGTCGTGGTCCGTATCGAGGGGCTGCGCGTCGGGGTCCTGACCGACAGCCTGGGCCGCTACCGGATCTCCGACATCCGCCCCGGTCCGGCGGTGCTCCGGGCCGAGCGGATCGGGTTCGCCCCGGCGCGGGTCCCGATCACCGTGCCCTCCGGCGGAGTGCTGACGCGCGACATCGAACTGGCCGTGCAGGCGCTCGAGATGGAGGCGATCAACGTGACGGCCGACGCGGCGAGCCGCGCCGAGGGGGAGCTGGGCACGGCGAGCGTGATCGGCCGCGAGGCGATCGAGCACGTGACGGCCACGAGCCTGTCGGGCGTGCTCGAGTTCGTGCCCGGCGTGTCGGTACAGCAGCCGGGTCTGGACAACGTGGAGCAGATCTCGCTCCGGTTCGCCCCGACGGCCTCGAGCCTCTTCGCCTCGGGGGCGGGAGGCGGCACGAACCGGACGAGCAGCGACATCGCCGCCTTCGGAACACTGATCGTGCTGGACGGCGTCCCGGTATCCAACAACGCGAACCTCCAGACGCTGGGTCCCCGCGGGGAGCTGGGCTTCACCACCTCGGCGGGCGGGGGGATCGACCTGCGCCGGATCCCGGCCAGCACGCTCGAGCGGGTGGAGGTGATCCGGGGGATCCCCTCGGTCCGCTGGGGCGACCTGACCCAGGGGGCGATCATCGTCGAGACGCGCGCGGCCAGCGTGGCACCCATCTTCGCGGGCAAGTTCGACCCGCGGACGGCCGAGGGAAGCACCGTGGGGGGGCGTAGCTTCGCCGGCGAGCGCCAGGCGGGAACCGTCACCTTCGACGTGGCGCGCACCCGCACCCAGCCCGGGATCTCGGACGACGTGGCCTCGCGGGTCACCACGCAGCTCGCGCACCGGGCCCAGGTGGGGGGGATGGTGGGTCCCCGCGGAGCCGAGCCCCGGCTCGAGCTGGACACCCGGCTCGACTTCTTCCAGCTTATCGACGACCGGCCTGAAAACCCGGACGTTCGGCCGGAGCGCGCCTTCCGGAGCCGGGACCGGGGCTTCCGCGTCTCCGAGCGGGCGAACCTCCGGTTGGCGCGGGACTTCTTCCTCTCGCTCACCAGCGCGGCGAGCGTCGTCCAGCAGAGTTCCGAGTCGCGCGCCCCCAAGGTCGCCGGAACCCAGCCGTTCACCGACCGGCTGACCGAGGGCCGCTCGGAAGGCCGCTACATCGGGGGCTTCTTCACGGCGGAGGTGGACGTGGAGGGGGAGCCGTGGCTCCTGTTCAATCGGCTCGAGGCGGACGCGCGGCGTGGCTGGCTGGGGGCGGACCACCGCGTGCGGCTGGGCGCGGAGCTCAGGCGCGAATGGAACTCGGGGCCCGGCCTCCAGTTCGACATCGACTTTCCGCCCCAGGTGACCTTCAACGGGGTGCGCGGCTACGACCGGCCCCGGAGCTACGACGAGATCCCGCCGCTGGTGACCAGCGCCCTCTACCTGGACGACCGGGTGAGCGCCGAGCTCGCGGGCCTCCCGGTGAACCTGCAGGCCGGCCTCCGCCTCGACCTCCTCCACGACGGGCGCTCGTGGTTCTCCGAGGTGCAGGACGAGGTGCTCCAGGCCCGCACGCAGGTCGAGCTCCTGCCGCGGCCCTGGCTCCGGCTCCGGGCGGGCTGGGGGCGGACGGCCAAGACGCCGTCGATGGGCGACCTCTTCCCGGCGCCCCAGTACTTCGACCTGGTGAACGTGAACTTCTTCGCCAACGACCCGGCGGAGCGCCTGGCCGTGCTCACCACCTTCATCCGCGACCCGACCAACCCCGAGCTCGGCTTCTCGAGGGGCGAGAAGGCGGAGGTGGGGATCGAGCTGGGCTTCGGCGAGACGGCGATCTCGCTGGTCGCCTTCCGGGACGAGGTGGAAGGTGCGGTCGACTTCGCGAACGAGCCCGACTTCCTGTTGCGGGAGAACTTCGAGCTCGAGAACACGGCGGGAGACGGGATGCCGCCCACGCTGGTCGAGCCCGCGGCCTCGGTGGACACGATCCCGATCCTGGTCCAGCGGCCGGGCAACATCCTGGACATCGTGAGCCGCGGGCTCGAGCTCACGGCCACGCTCCCCGAGCTCGAGCCCCTGGCCACCCGCCTCCAGGTGACGGGCTCGTGGGTGAAGACGGAGACGAGCTCGGACGCCCGCTTCTTCGGCACCCGCCTGCAGTTCGACGCCTTCCAGCTCCTCCCGGCGGAGAGGCGGACGCCGTACTGGGAGGGGCTCGAGCGGACGGGGGAGCGGGCCCTCTTCCTCTACCGGCTCATCCACCACCAGCCGGTCCTGGGGCTCGCGATCACCGGTACCATCCAGCACAACATCACCGACGAGTTCGTGGACGCCTCGGGGGCCGACACGCTGGCCTTCGCGGGCTACCTGACCCGGGACGCCCGGCTCGTCCCCGTCCCCGAGAGCGAGCGCGGAAACCCCGAGTTTGAGGACCTCCGGAAGCCGCGCGCGGGGACGACGATCACCGCGCGCACCGCGCCGGCCGACTGGATGATGAGCCTGCAGGTGAGCAAGACGCTCCCGATCGGAGGGCGGCTCAACTTCTGGGCGTTCAACTTCCTGGACCGCCGGGGCGTGTCCTTCGGTGGGGTGGGGCGGCTCGGTCGGTCCTACCCCCCCATCCGGTTCGGCTTCGAGCTCTCCCTTCCCACCAGCCAGTGGCTGGGCTGGTGAGGGGGGCGGCGCGGAGGTCCGTCGCTCGGGAACTCCGCGCGTCTCTCCTCTCCTTCCTGGCGCTCTCTTCCCTGGCGGCGGCCGCGCTCGCGCAGTCGACGGCCGCGCCGGGGACTCCGGGCACCGGCAACCTCCCCGCATGGACCGGGAGCTGGAGCCCGCTGGCGCCGATCGCCGACCTCGGGCGCCAGCCGCCGGGACGGGGCGTCTTCCCGCAGCTCCTCACCCTGCCGGCGCCGCGGGTGGGCCTCTTCTGGACGGCCGGAAACCCCGCCGGGCTTCCCCTGGAGGTGGGCGAGGCGCGGGTCGAGTTCCGGGGGGGCGCAAGCGGCGTCTCGGGCGACTACGCGCGCCCGCTGGACCCGGGCGGGGTCTCCCGGGGCGGGGCCTCCGCCTTCGGCTGGCGGCCGCTCGGCACCCGGGGGGCGGCGGTCGGCCGGTTCATCGTCGAGCGCACCACTCTCGAGGACTCGATCTTCGCCGACGTGCTCGAGCCGTACGGCAGCAACCCGTTCATCGTGATGGACACGATCGGCGACCCGATGCGGCGGACGGCGGTGCGGGCCGAGGGGGCGACCGGCTGGCGCTTCGGACCGCTGGCCGTGGGCCTCGGGTTCGGCTTCGAGCCCCAGGAGACGCGCACGATCGAGTCGCCCGTGCCCCGGCTCGACCGCAGCACGAATCCCGGGGCGACGGGGGGCGTGGTCTACGGGCGGCCGGACGGCGCCTTCGCGGTCGGCGCCTACGGCCGCTGGCGCCAGGTCACCCAGCTCACCTCGATCACGACGATCGCGCAACCCTCCCGGATCTTCGAGATCCAGGGATACGAGGAGCCCGTTCCCCTCGACCTGCAGCCGGCCAGGTATCGGCGGCGCTTCGAGGGGAACGCCTACGCCCTGGGCGCCTCGGCGGGCGGGCGGGTCGCGGGGCTCTCGTGGGCTTTGTGGGGCCAGGGGGAGGCGACGGAAGAGGACCAGGGCGCGGGGGGGAACCTGGAGGACCCGTCGAGGGACACCTGGGACGCGGACGGGTGGGCGGCCGGAGGCGCGCTCCGGTGGCCGATGACGGGAGAGCGGCTTCTCATCACGCTGGATGGACGCTACCGGACGCTCGAGGGCGAGGCGTTCCGGGGCGACGTGGGGGGCGTGGTGTTCACGGTCGACGAATCGCGGTTCGATGCCGATGTGGAAGTGCGCTACGCCTCGCCGGGCGGCTGGCTGGCCGCGGGGCGCTTCGGCGCGATACGCGAGGTCCGGAGGCGCCGCGACCGCCTGGCCCAGGCGGCCTCCGACATCCGGAGCTGGGAAGCCGGGGGCGCTGCCGAGGTGGGCCGCCGCTTCGGCGATCTGGCTCTCTCCGCGGGCGGCCTCCTCTCGGCCTACGGCCCTTCGGGCACCGCCCCGCCGCCGGACGA
>CAYMQZ010000199.1:2157-4977 GCA_964392705.1 uncultured Gemmatimonadota bacterium | reverse complement strand
GGAGTACGGGGGACGACAGATCCCCTCCTCCGTCACGATCCCGGCTACGAGCTCTGCCGGGGTCACGTCGAAGGCGGGGCTCCACACCCGCGAGTCGGGGGGCGCCGTGGGTCGACCGAACCCGCGCCGGACCTCGTCGGCGCTCCGGTGCTCGATCGGGATGTCCGATCCGGTCGGCGTGGCCAGGTCGACCGTCGAGGTGGGGGCCAGCACGTAGAACGGGACCCCGTGATGGCGCGCCAGGACGGCGAGCCCGTAGGTGCCGACCTTGTTGGCGACGTCGCCGTTGGCGGCGATCCGGTCGGCCCCCACCATGACCAGGTCGGGCCTCTCCCGCGACATGAGGGCTCCCGCGGTGTTGTCCGCGATCACCGTGACGTCGACGCCGGCCCGGCCGAGCTCCCACGCGGTGAGGCGGCTTCCCTGCAGCAGCGGGCGCGTCTCGTCGGCGAAGACGCGCACGCTCCAGCCTCGCTCGGCCGCCACGTAGATGGGGGCCAGGGCGGTGCCGATCCCCCCGGTCGCCAGCGCGCCCGCGTTGCAGTGCGTGACCACGGCGCCTCCATCGCGCAGCAGATCGACCGCGTGCTCGCCGATCCGCCGACACATGTCACGATCCTCCTCCAGGATCGCCTCGGCCTCCCGGCGCAACCGGTCGGCCACGTCGGCAGCGTCCTCGGGGGCCCGCCCCAGGCGGTCCCGCACCCGTTCCAGGGCCCAGGCCAAGTTTACCGCGGTCGGCCGCGCTCGGGACAGGCGGTCGCACCACGCCCGGACCCGCGAGTCGAGCTCCGTCGCTGTGAGCGTCGCCTCGGTCCTCTCCGCCTCGCGGACGGCCCCGCGCGCGAGCGCCGCCACCCCCATGGCCGCCGTGATGCCGATGAGCGGCGCTCCGCGCACCCGGAGGCTCCGGATCGCCTCCTCCACCTCGTCGACGGTGCGGAGCTCGCGCTCCACCCGCCGGGCCGGAAGCTCCGTCTGGTCGAGGATGCGCACGCCCTCCCCGTCCTCCGTCCAGGCGATGGACCGGGGGGGCTCGTGGGGCTTCTTCAAGGGCTCTGGCACCGCACCGTCTCCTCTCCTCGTCCCGCGTGTGCGGAATGTGCGGGGGGCTGGGCCGGCCCGCATGTTTCGATCTTGACCGAACGTTTCGAACAAACTAGACTGTGCGTCATGAACGAACAGAGTCTTGCTCCGGGAGATCGCTTCATCGAGCGCATGGGCGTGGTGGCCGAGGAGGAGGGCATTCCCCGGATCTGCGGCCGGCTCCTCGGCCTGATGTTGCTGGAAGGGGGTCCTCTCGGTTTCGATGACGTCGCGGAGCGTCTGCAGGTGAGCCGATCCAGCGTGAGCACGAACGCCCGCCTGCTCGAGACGCGCGGGATCATCGAGCGGACCGGCCTTCCGGGCGACCGCCACACCTACTACCGGCTGGCGGAGGACCCCTACGGCCAGATGCTGGCCACCACGCTGCGTCGGAAGCGCCGGATGACCCGCGTGGTAATAGAGGCGCTCGACGCGCTGCCGCCGGACGACGTCGATGCCCGAGGGCGGTTGGAGCGGATGCGTCGCTTCCACGAGATCGTGATCCAGAACCTCGAGTCGGTGATCGAGGAGTGGACCGCGGACGCCACTTCCGCGGAGGACCGCGAGGCCGCCCCGGAAGGGGGAGGAAGCGGGGGACACGATGTCTGAGGGGCTCGAGCGAGGGGGGCGGCTCGCCAGCGTCGGGCGACGCCGAGTCCCGCAGATCCGACTCGGGGCCGCCCGGGGGGCGGCCGCGCTCCTGGCCCTGGGCCTCGCGGCCTGCGGCTCGGAGGGCGAGGGGGCCGCCGCCGGTCGCTCGCCCACCGTCGTCGAGGCGGTCGTGGCCGAGCGGGACACCATCCAGGTGAGCGTGCGCTCGGTGGGCTCGCTGGAAGCCGACGCCCTGGTGGAGCTGCGCGCCGAGACCGACGGTCGCATCTCCCGGGTCCTGTTCGAGGAGGGAGGCGCGGTCCGCCGGGGACAGGTCCTCGTCCTGCTGGACGAGGACCAGTTGCGCTCCCAGGCCGAGGCGGCCGCCGCCGCCGTCGAGCGCGCCCGGGTCGAGGCCGAGAACCTGGAGCGGCAGGTGGAGCGGAACCGGAGCCTGCTGGAGGGCGGAGCGATCTCGCAGCAGGCGTACGACGACCTGGAGACCCGCCGGGAGACCGCCCGCGCCAGGCTCGCCGAGGCGCGAGCCGCCCTGCAGGTGGCCCGCGAGCGGCTGGGGGACGCGTCGGTCCGGGCCCCGTTCGACGGTCGCGCGGGAGAGCGGGCCATCGATCCGGGGGACTACGTCCAGCGCGCCGATCCGCTCGTCACCGTGGTGGACGACGACACGCTCGAGATGGCGTTCTCGGTCCCCGAGCGCTACGTGGGACGCCTGCAGCCGGGGAGTCCGGTCCGGCTGACCGTGCAGAGCTATCCGGATCGGACGTTCGAGGGCGCGGTCACCTTCGTGAGCCCGACCGTGGATCCCGCCAACCGGACGGTGCGGCTCAAGGCTCGGGTCCCCAATCCCGCCCTGGAGCTGGCCGCCGGCCAGTTCGCCAACGTGGTGCTCGGGCTCGAGCGGCGGCCGGACGCGGTCGTCGTGCCCGAGGCGGCCGTGGTGCCCCAGGGCGGCCAGACCTACGTGTTCCTCGTGCAGGAGGGGGTCGCCCGGCGCCAGGCGGTGCGGCTGGGCGAGCGCACCCCCGGGATCGTCGAGGTGACCTCCGGGGTCCGTGCCGGCGACACCGTGGTGGTGGCGGGCCAGCAGAAGCTGCAGGACGGCTCGCCGGTGGCGCCCGAGGT
>CAYMQZ010000199.1:0-2057 GCA_964392705.1 uncultured Gemmatimonadota bacterium | reverse complement strand
GGAGGAGGCTGAGCCATGTTCCTCTCCGACACATCCATCGACCGCCCCGTCCTCACGACGGTCCTCATGGCGGGCATCGTCCTGGTCGGCTGGCTGGGCTACCGGGGTCTGGCCGTGCGCGAGCTCCCGAAGATCGACGTCCCGGTGGTGAGCGTGAACACGGAACTGCCGGGGGCCAGCCCCGAGGTGGTGGAGACCGAGGTCACCGAGATCCTCGAGGGAGAGATCAACACCGTGGAGGGGATCCGCAAGCTCACCTCGGTGAGCGGCGAGGGGGCGAGCGTGATCACGGTCGAGTTCGAGCTGGACCGCGACATCGACCTGGCGCTCCAGGACGTGCGGGACAAGATCAGCCGCGTGCGGGGACGTTTGCCCGACGACGTCGAGGAGCCCGTCGTCGCCAAGCTGGATCCCGACGCCCAGGCCATCATCTGGCTCACGCTCCAGAATCCCGACCTGGACATGACGGAGGTGAACGAGTACGCGGACAACGTGGTCCGCGAGCGCCTCCAGACGCTCCCGGGCGTAGGCTCCGTCATGCTCGGCGGGGCGCGCCGTTACGCGGTGCGCGTGCGCCTGGACGCCCAGAAGCTGGCCGGCTATCGGCTCACGGTGCCCGACATCCGCCGCGCCCTGCAGGAGGGGAACGTGGAGATCCCCTCGGGCCGGGTGGAGAGCGAGACGCGGGAGTTCACGGTCCGCACCGAGGGCCAGTTCACCACGCCCGAGGAGTTCAACCAGCTGATCGTGGCGTGGCGGGACGGCGTCCCGATCCGGCTGGGGGACGTGGGGGTGGCCGAGGCGGGCGTCGAGAACGAGCGCACCGTGGCCCGCTTCAATCGGGAGCCCACGATCGGCCTCGGCATCGTCCGCCAGCCGGACGCGAACACGGTGGAGGTGGCCGAGCGGGTGCACGAGGAGGTGGACCGGATCCGCGCCAACCTCCCCCCGGGCTACAGCCTCCTGTTCGCCGTCGACAACTCGGAGTACATCGAGCGCTCGCTGGAGGAGGTGCGGGAGACGCTGCTCATCGCGTTCGTCCTCGTCGTCGGCGTGATCTTCCTGTTCCTGCACAGCGGTCGCGCCACGCTGATCCCGAGCGCCGCGATCCCCGTGTCGCTGATCGGCGCGCTCGCCGCGCTCTGGGCGCTCGACTTCTCGATCAACCTGCTCACGCTGCTGGCCCTGGTGCTGGTGATCGGGATCGTGATCGACGACGCGATCGTCGTGCTGGAGAACATCTACCGGCACATGGAGGAGGGGGAGGAACGACGCGAGGCCGCGCGGCGCGGGACGGCGGAGATCGCCTTCGCGGTGATCGCCATCTCGCTCACGCTGATCATCGTCTTCCTGCCGCTGGGCTTCATCACCGGCGTGGTCGGGCGCCTGTTCCGCGAGTTCGCCTTCACGGTCGCCGTGGCGGTGGCGATCTCGGCGTTCGTCTCGCTCACGCTCACACCCATGCTCTGCTCCCGCTACCTGCGGTTGGGCGAGGCGCGCGGCGTCATGCGGCGCGTCGAGCGCGGCCTCAAGCGGGTGACGGAGTGGTACCGGGGGGCGCTTCGCTGGTCCCTGCGGCATCGTGCGCTGGTGCTGGGGACGGCCGCCGCCACCCTGATCGCCTCCTTCGGGTTGATCGCCGTGATGGGGAAGGAGTTCGCGCCGCCCGAGGATCGGGGCGGCTTCATGATCTCGGTCGAGGGTCCGGAGGGAGCCACGCTCCAGTTCACCGACGGCTACCTGCAGGAGGTGGAGCGGATGGCCGTCGAGACCGAGGGGATCGACCGGTTCTTCTCGGCCATCGGCCTCGGCTTCGGCGGGCCCGCCTCGGTGAGCAGCGGCTTCGTGTACGTGCGGCTCGCGGACGAGCGGGAGCGCGACCAGTTCGAGATCATGAACGAGCTGCGCGCGAAGACGAGCCGCCTGGCCGGCGTGAACGTGTACCTCATCTCGTTCAGCGCCTTCCAGGCGGCCGGCGGGCGCGGCAAGCCCGTGGAATACGTGATCCAGCACCCCGACCTCGACCGCCTCGGGAGCGCCTCCCGGGAGATGATGAC
>CAYMQZ010000198.1:3072-4978 GCA_964392705.1 uncultured Gemmatimonadota bacterium | reverse complement strand
ATCTCGTGGAGTACCGGATCGTCGATCTCCGGGACTACACGCACGATCGACACCGGACGGTGGACGACGAGCCGTTCGGCGGCGGGGCCGGCATGGTGATGAAGCCGGAGCCGTTCTTCGAGGCGCTGGACGACCTGGCGCCGGAAGGGCCGATCGCGCTGCTCTCGCCCCGGGGGGAGCGGTTCGAGCACGACCGCGCGGTCCGCTGGTCGCTGGAGCCGGAGCTCACGCTCCTCTGCGGCCACTACAAGGGGGTCGACGAGCGCGTGTCCGACGCCCTCGCGACGGAGACGGTGTCCATCGGCGACTTCGTGCTGAGCGGGGGAGAGCCCGCGGCGCTGGTCGTGATCGACGCGGTCGTCCGTCTGCTGCCGGGGTCGCTCGGCGACCACGCGTCGGCCGCCTCGGACTCCTTCTACGAGGGGCTTCTGGCGCCGCCGACCTACACGCGGCCCGCCGAGTATCGGGGGATGAAGGTGCCCGACGTGCTTCGATCCGGCGACCATGCCCGGATCGAGGCGTGGCGCCGCCGCGAGGCGGAGCGCATCACGCGGCTCCGGAGGCCGGATCTCCTCCCCGCGGAGGAGCCGGACGCGTAGCGTCATGCGGGCGCGCCGACTCGGTCTTAGATTCAGCGCTGAATGGGGCCCCGTGCCCCGTGACACAAGGAGATCGGAACGATGGATCCGAAGATCGCGGATATCGAGAAGGAGTACATGCGCGGCGACCTGCCGGCGTTCGCGCCGGGGGACACCGTGCGGGTGCGCGTCCGCGTGGTCGAGGGCGACAAGGAGCGGATCCAGGCGTTCGAGGGGATCTGCATCAGCCGCCGCGGAGGCGGCGTGAACGAGACCTTCACGGTGCGCAGGATCTCCGGGGGCGTCGGCGTGGAGCGGACCTTCCTGTTCCACTCCCCGATCATCTCCGGCATCGAGGTGGTTCGCCGCGGCCAGGTGCGACGGGCGAAGCTCTACTACCTGCGCGCGCGCCGCGGCAAGCGCGCCCGGGTGCGCGAGCGCCGCTGGTGGCTGGACGCGGCCCGGGAAGCCGAGGCGGCGGCCTATGGCGCCGGGGCGACGGACGAGCTGGTGGTTCCGGGCGAGGACGAGGAGGTCGAGGTCGTCGAGCCCGAGGACGTGGCGTCGCCCGCCGAGGTCGAGGCGGAAGCGGCCGGCGAGGAGGAGGCCGAGACGGAGCCCACGGACGACGAGGAGGCCGACGAGGAGGAGGTCTCGCGTCGCGAGGCCGCCGCCGAGGCCACGGCCGAATAGGGCCGCCGGCCGTGGCGACCGCCTCCCTCCGGTTCGAGCAAGAGGGGTGGGCGGAAGGCCATCGCCACATCGTCGGGCTGGACGAGGCGGGCTACGGTCCCCTGGCGGGACCCGTGATGGTGGGCGCCGTCGTGCTCGAGCCCGGCCAGTGCTTCGAGGGCGCCACCGACAGCAAGCTGCTCAGCCCGAAGCAGCGGGAGGAGCTGGCCGAGCGGATCCGGCGGGAGGCGCTGGCCTGCTGCGTGGCCGCGGCCTCCAGCCGCGAGATCGAGCGGCTGAACGCGAGGTCGGCCACCATCCTGGCCATGAAGCGGGCCGTCGCTCGCCTGCCGTTCCACCCGGATCTCCTTCTGGTCGACGGACGCCGCGCGCCGGGGCTGGGCGAGCACGTGCCGATCGTGAGGGGCGACCTCAAGTGCCACTCCATCGCGTGCGCGTCGATCCTGGCCAAGGTGATCCGTGACCGCCTCATGCGGCGGCTGGCCCGGCATTATCCGGAGTACGGCTGGGGGCGGAACAAGGGTTACCGCACCCCCGACCACCTGGAGGCGCTGAGACGGTACGGGCCCACGCCGCATCACCGCGCCACGTTCCGCGGCGTGCTGCAGATGGAGCTGGGGCTGGACGAGCGGATG
>CAYMQZ010000198.1:0-2972 GCA_964392705.1 uncultured Gemmatimonadota bacterium | reverse complement strand
TCGTCGTGCGGAATCCCGCCGAGCCGATGTGGAGCGCGGACGAGGCCTGGCGGGTCGTCGAGGAGCTGCGGATCGGGAGCGTGACGGCCGAGGGCCCGGACCTGTTCGGTCGCGTGAGGGGGCTCGAGGTCGACGCGCTCGGACGGATCTACGTGCTCGAGGAGCAGGCACAGGAGCTCCGGGTCTTCGACGCGAGCGGGCGGCACGTGCGCACGATCGGGCGGAAGGGAGGCGGCCCCGGCGAGTTCGCGCGCGCCGTGGATCTCGAGCTGGGGCCGCACGGACACCTGTGGGTGGCCGATCCGTCGAACGGCCGCGTTTCGGTGATCGACACGGCGGGCATCCTGCGCAGAGAGCTCCGGATCCCCGGTGGCTTCGTGATCATCCCGTGGCCCGGAGGCTTCGACCGCGCGGGCCGCTACTACGTGCCGGTCCCGCGCCAGTCGGACGACGGCTTCGGCATGGCGCTGCTGCGCTACGGGCCGGATCTCGCCGCCGGGGCCGGGGCGGGGCGGGGCTCCGATCCCGCCGGAGGCGCCGAGGCCGGGACCGCAGCCGCGGAGGCCGCGACCGCCGCCACGGGAGTCGCGAGCGTCGTCGTCGACACGCTGGAGGTGCCCGAGGATCCCGTCGAGCGGGATCGCTTCGAGCTCCGGAGCGACCGCGGCGTGATGATGTCCACCGTCCCGTTCACGCCGACGTTCCGCTGGGCGCTCTCGCCGGAGGGGCGGATCTGGGCGATGTTCACGGGGGAGTACCGGCTGCTCGAGCTCTCCCCCGCGGGTGACACGCTGCGCACGATCACGCGCGCGTTCGAGCCGCTCCCCGTCACCGACCAGGACGTGGAGCGGGCGATCGCGGACCTGGCGTGGTTCACGGAGCAGGGGGGAAAGGTCGACCGCTCTCGGTTTCCCGAGACGAAGCCCGCCACCGATTCTTTCTTCTTCGACGACCAAGGGAATCTCTGGGTCTTCCCCGTCACGCCGGCGGGCCGCGAGCGCACGCTCGTCGACGTGTTCGATCCGCGGGGACGCTACCTGGGCCGCGTCGACCTGCCGTTCCGGCTCCGGGACGTCCCCGCGCCGGTCGTGCGTGGAGGGACCCTGTACGGCGTCACGGAGAGCGAGCTCGAGGTCCCGTTCGTGGTCCGCGCCCGGATCGAGAAGCCGGGCGGGCCGCCTCCCGCGGAAGGGGGGTAAGCCGCCCCTCCGCCCTTCCCGCCGATCCGGCCCCTTGACCCTGCACTCGATAGATTATACGTATTAATCAATACGTATTATCCAAGCACCGCGAAGGACCCGCACACCCCCACGCGGAGGCGTCCAGGCCGTGGCCCGCAGCAAGGCGAAGAACCGGGTGACCATGCACGATGTGGCAGCGCGGGCGGGGGTCTCCCAACCCACGGTCTCCCTGGTCCTCGGGAAGGGCTCGACCGGCCGCGTGGCCGAGGAGACGCGGGACCGCGTGCTCCGGGCGGCCGAGGAGCTGGGATACCGTCCCAACCTCCTGGCCCGCGGCCTGGTCCGGCAGCGCTCCTACGCGCTCGGGCTCATCGTCCCGGACCTGTCGAACCCGTTCTTCGTCGACGTGGTGGCAGGAGCGCAGAAAGTGGCGTCCAAGGAGGGCTACGCCCTGTGGCTGTGCGAGACCCGCCACACGCCCGCCGAGCGACACCTGGACGAGCTCCGGAGCCGGCTGATCGACGGAGTGATCATCGACGGCCTGGGCGCGATCGGCCTTTCGGATGAGGCGCTGGCCGACCTGAACCCGATGCTGATCGACGAGGCCTCCGACCGGTGGCCCTCCGTGGCGAGCGACGCGCCGGAGGCCGGCCGGCTGGCCGCCGAGCACCTGCTGGAGCTGGGCCACCGCCGACTGGCCTTCCTCGGCCCTCCGCTCGACACCTACGCGTTCCGCTTCCGGGAGCGCGGCTTCGTGGGGGTCCTCCGGCGCGCCGGAGTCCCGCTTCCCTCTGCATGGCTTCGTCGCGTGAGCCCCACCGCGGCCGGCGGGCAGGCCGGGATGGAGGCGCTCCTGGGCAGCGAGGCGCGTCCCACCGCCGTGTTCTGCGCGAACGACCTCATCGCGCTCGGCGCCCTCAAGGCCTGTATGGCAGCCGGGGTCCGGGTCCCCCGGCGGGTCTCGCTGGTGGGCTGCGATGACATCGAGCCGGCGCGGCTCGGGACGCCGGAGCTCACGACCGTCGCCATTCCCGCGGCCGAGCTCGGTGCCCGGGCCGCCCGCTACCTCATTCGCCGGATCGACGGCGGGGAGGACGAGCGCCCGATCCCGCGCCGACGGCGTCTGGGGGTGCGTCTCGTCGTGCGCCAGACGACGGCGCCGCCCGCCGCCTCGGGCGCCTCGGCCGAGGCGGCCCCTGAGCGGCGGGGACCGGCGGAACGCGGGGTGAGCACGGCGCGGGGCTCGAGCGTGGTCACGACGCTCGACTTCCTCCGGCGCGAGGGAGGGCAGGCGCTCCTCGCGCGCGTGCTGGGTCGGCTGACGCCCGACCGTCGGAGCCGCGTGGAGGCCGTGGGGGCGGGGGACCGGGTGCCCCTCTCGCTGGCGCTCGACCTGTGGCGGGCGGCGGAGATGGTGCTCGGGCCCGAGCGGCCCGACTGGATGGAGCGGGCGGGCGCCTTCTCCATCGAGGCATCCGGCCAGGAGTTCGGCCAGGCGCCGTACGGGAAGCTCCCCGAGGACTCGCCGCTAGAGCTCCTGAGCCGGCCCGCCTCCCTGCCCCGGCTCCACTCCCACGACGGCGACATGGAGGTGGCGCTCCAGGAGCCGGGTCACGTCGTACTGCGCCTGGTGGACTTCGACGAGGGGCACCCCCTGTTCTGCCGCCGCCAGACCGGGGGGCTGCGCCGGGCGCTGGAGCTGGCCGGCGGCGAGAAGGCGACGGCCGCGCACATCCGCTGCGCGGAGGAGGGGGACGCGTTCTGCGAGTGGGACCTGCGGTGGACGTAGCG
>CAYMQZ010000197.1:0-4981 GCA_964392705.1 uncultured Gemmatimonadota bacterium | reverse complement strand
CGAGGAGCTCCAGCCGCGGGTGCGGGCGGCGCAGGAGCGGCTGGAGGCGATCGTGGCGGAGCGCGGGTGAGGACGATGGGACGGACGGGAGTGGGCGCCCTGCTCGCGAGATGGACCGCCCTCGGCCCGCGGGAAGGTGACCTGACGTGATCCGATTCGAGCGGCTGATCCGGGAGGCGCACCGGCGCTCGCTTTGGCAGGTGCTGGGCATCTACCTGGCGGCCTCGTGGGTGGCGATCCAGGTGGTGGAGACCCTGACCGAGAACCTTAGCCTCCCGGAGTGGGTCCCGCCGTTTGCGATCGTGCTGCTGGTGATCGGCCTGCCGGTGGTGCTGGCCACGGCGTTCGTGCAGGAGGGGGTCGGGAGCCGGGAGGCGTCGCGCGACGCGGGGGAGGATCCGGGCCTGGCGCGCGAGCGCGTCGGCGCCGCCGGCCCCCGAGCGCCCGCGCCGGAGCCCGCTGGCTCGGCGCCCGGCTCCGCGGGCCCGGCGGCCGCTCCCCCGGGCTCGCCCGATCGCCCGGTTGCGGCCGCCGCCTCGGGACGGAAGGGGGCGGGACGGCGCCTGTTCACCTGGCGGAACGCGCTGGTCGGGGGCGCGGCGGCGTTCGGCCTTCTCGTCGTGGTCCTCGGAGGCTGGCTGGCCTCGCGCGCGCTCGGGATCGGCCCGGCCGCGACGCTCGTGGCGAAGGGAGTGCTGGAGGAGCAGGCGACCATCGTGCTGGCCGACTTCGATTCGGACGACCTGAACCTCAGCCGGGCGGCGACCGAGGCGTTCCGGATCGACCTCTCGCAGTCGCGCGTGGTGCGGCTCGCCGACCCGGGGTTCGTGCGCGAAGCACTGATCCGGATGGAGCGCGAAGGGGCGCGGACGCTGGACCTGGAGTTGGCACTCGAGCTCGCCGTGCGGGAGGGGCTGCCGGCGGTGCTCCACGGCGAGATCCACGAAGCCGGCGGCCGCTACGTCGTCTCGGCCGCGCTGATCGACTCGGAGGACGGGGCGGTCCTCGCCTCGCACCGCGAGACGGCGGCGGACTCGTCGCAGATCGTGCCGGCGATCGACGCGACCTCGAACCGTCTGCGCGAACGGATCGGCGAGTCGCTCCCCGACCTCCGGGGGTCGGCCCCGCTGGCCCGCGTCACGACCTCCGACCTCGAGGCGCTGAGGCAGTACTCGCAGGGCGCGCGGCTGGGCGACATGGGCGAGGACGAGCGCGCGGTCGCCTTTCTCGAGCAGGCGATCGCCCGGGACTCGAGCTTCGCGATGGCCCACCGGAAGCTCGCCGTCGTGCTTCGCAACCGCTTCGAGCAACGTTCGCGGGCCCATGCGGCTCTGACACGGGCGTTCGAGCTCCGCGACCGGCTGACGGAGCGCGAGCGCTACCTGACGGAGGCGTCGTACCATTACGAAGTCCGCAGAGACCTGACCCGGGCGGCCGCGGCGTACGAGAGCCTGCTCGAGCTGGACCCGGACGACGACTGGGCGCTCAACAACGCCGGGATCATCTACGGGAACCAGCAACGGGACTACGCGCGTGCGGAGCCGCTGTTCGAGCGCGCGATCGCCGTCGACTCCCTGATCGCTCCGCCCTACTTCAACCTCGCCGTCGTCCAGGCGGCGCAGGGCAAACTGGAGGCGGTCGACTCGACGATCGCCCTGTGGGCGCGGCGGCTCCCCTCCGACCCGCGGCCGGCGGCGTTCGCGGCACAGCGCGCTTTCCAGGCTGGCGACTGGGAGGACGCCGAGTCCCGCGGGCTCGCGTTCCTGGAGGGGCACGGCTCCAATCCCGCCCTCGCGGCCGACGCGCGCGACTTCCTGGCCAACACCCTGTCCACGGTCGGGCGGCTGGCCGAGGCGAGGCGGTACCGGCGGGAGGCGGAGGCCGATCAGCTGCGCCGCGGGCTGCCGGACGAGGCGCTGAGCGAGGCGATCGCCCGGGCGTGGCTCGACCTGGTGAGGCGCGAGCCGGAGACGGCGCTGCGGGGCTTCCGCGAGGCGATCGACCGGTATCCGCTCGCCGACTTCGACCCGCTCGATCGCCCCTACCCGCAGATCGTCTTCTTCCTGGTCGAGGCCGGCCGTCCCGCCGAGGCGCGCCGCTACCTGGCGGAGTGGGAGAGCGCCGAGGAAGGCGCCCTTGCACGCCCGGTGTACTGGTCGGCGCGAGGGGTGGTCGAGGCGGCCGGGGGCGATCTGGAGGAGGCCGTCCCGCACTTCCGGCGCGCCGACACGGGCCCGTGCACCGTCTGCACGCCGATCGGGCTCGCCCGCGCGTACGACCGGGCGAGCGCCGCCGACTCGGCGATCGCCTACTACGAGATGTATCTCGAGACGGGAATGCTGTTCCGCGACGGCGTCGACGCCACGAACCGGGGACCGGCCCTGGAGCGTCTGGCCCAACTGTACGACGAGAAGGGCGACCTGGAGAACGCCGCCAGGTACTACGCCCAGTTCGTCGAGCTGTGGGCCGAGGCGGACGAGGCGCTTCAGCCGCGGGTGCAGGCGGCGCAGGCGCGGCTGGAAGAGATCGTGGCGGAGCGCGGGTGAGCGGGCGAGCGCGTCGGCATGCCGGTGCCGGTCGGGACCCGGCGGTCGCCGAGGTCGAGGACGTGAGGTCATGAGTCGATTCCGGGAACTCGTCCACGAGGTCCACCGCCGCTCGCTGTGGCAGGTGGTGGGCATCTACCTGGCGGGCTCGTGGGCCGTCATCGAGGTGGCCGACCACGTGGTGGGGAAGTTCGGGCTGCCCGAGTGGACCTACGGCGTCGCCGTGCTGCTGCTCCTGATCGGGTTCCCGATCGTGACGGCGACGGCGTTCGTGCAGGAGGGGGTGGGGGCGCGGCCGGCCGGCGACCGATCCGCAGATCCGGGTCCGGCTTCGGGGAACGCGGGGGACGGGACCGGTGGCGGCAGGACCGTGCCGCCGGACCCGGTTCCGGGGTCCGCAACGGCGACCGAGGCGGCCGCCCCGGACTCGCCGCCGCTGGGCGCGGCCGGCGTCCGGCACCGGCTCTTCACCTGGCGTAACGCTCTGCTCGGGGGCGCCGCGGCGTTTCTCCTCCTCGGGACGCTGACCGGCGGGTATCTTTTCCTGCGTTCCGCAGGGATCGGGACGGCCGGAACCCTGGTGGCGAAAGGAGTGCTGGACGACCGCTCCCGGGTGATCGTGGCCGACTTCGAGAGCCCCACCGGCGACTCCTCCCTGGCTCGAACCGTGACAGAGGCCTTCCGGATCGACCTCTCGCAGTCCCCGGTCGTGCGGATCGCCGAGCCGGTGCAGGTTCGGGAGGCGCTCCGGCGCATGGAACGGATGGGCGAGGAGCTGACCCTGGATCTGGCGCGCGAGGTGGCGGTCCGCGAGGGGATCCCCGCCGTGATCTCCGGCGAGATCGGGGCGGCCGGGACCGGTTTCCTGCTCTCGGCGCGCGTCGTCTCGACCGGAGACGGCGAGGTGCTGGTCTCGCACCGCGAGTCGGCGGCGAACGCCGAGAAGATCATCCCCGCGATCGACCGGCTCTCGAAACGGATCCGCGAGCGGATCGGCGAGTCGATCGGCTCCCTGGGAGCCGACCGTCCCCTGGAGCAGGTGACGACCTCCGACCTCGAGGCGCTCCGCAAATACACGGCGGCGGGGCGGGCGATCGACAACGAGAGCGAGCTGCGACGCGGCATCGCGCTCCTGGAGGAGGCGATCGCCGAGGACACGGCGTTCGCGATGGCGTACCGGAAGATCGGGATCGCGCTCTACCGGCTCGGGGAGGAGCGCGAGCGTCAGGTCGAGATGTTCCGGCGGGCGTTCGAGCATCGGGACCGGCTGACCGACGCCGAGCGGTACATTACGATCGCCACCTACCACACGTACGGGACGTACGAGCCGGAGCGCGCGATCGTCGCCTACGAGACGCTGCTGGAGCAGGATCCGGAGAACAGCGCCGCCCTCAACAACGTGGCGATCCTCTACGCCGAGGCCGGCGATGACGAGAAGGCGGTGGACAGGGCGATGCGGGCGATCGACGCGGATTCCTCGAATGCCCTGCCCTATATGAACGTCATCTTCTCGCTCGTCTCGCTACGAGATGATGCGCGGAGTCGCGAGATGCTGGACTCCTTTGTCGCCCGTTTTCCCGACAACCCGGACCGTTTCTTCTACCGGGGCCACCTAGCCGCGCTGGACGGCGACTACGAGATGGCCGAGCGAGAGTTCACGGCCTACAAACAGGAGCGGCGCACGGATCCTTCGGACGTGGCGGACGCCACCGTAGATCTGGCCGCGCTGGATGCGGTGCGGGGCCGGCTCGGGGAGGCGGAGGCGCGCCTGCGGGAGGCGATCGCGGCGCGCGAGAGTCAGGGGGACGACGCGCTGGCTTTGACCCACGCGGCCGATCTCGCCCTTCAAGCGGCGCTCGTGCCGGAGGATGCGGAGCGGGCCGCGAGGATTCTCGATGAGATGGAGGGGCGATTCTCCCTCGAATCGCTGCCCGCCCTCGATCGCCCCTATCTGGAGCTCTCGCAGGCGTCGACGCTGGCCGGTCGACCCGACCGGGGGCGTGCGCTGCTGGCCGAGTTCGAATCCGAGGTCGCGCCGGAGCTGCGACGTCCGCCGGATCGCTGGCGTCGGGAGGCGGCCCGCGGCCTGATCGCGTCCGTCGAGGGACGTCACGAGGCGGCGATCGAGGCGCACCGAGCGGCCGTGGCGGCCTTCCCTGGCTGCGCGCTGTGCGGACTGCCCGAGCTCGCACGGGCCTTCGACGCCGCCGGGGTGCCGGATTCCGCGATCGCGATCCACGAGCGGTACGTGGACACGCCCCACCTCCTGCGTCTGCGGGGCGACCGGCTGTTTCTCGGTCCCACCCACGAGCGCCTGGGCCAACTGTACGACGAGCGGGGCGACCTCGAGAACGCGGCCAGGCACTACGCCCGGTTCGTCGAGCTGTGGGCCGAGGCGGACGAGGAGCTGCAGCCGCGGGTCCGGGCCGCGCAGG
>CAYMQZ010000196.1:0-5013 GCA_964392705.1 uncultured Gemmatimonadota bacterium | reverse complement strand
CCAGCCGCCACCCGTCCACCGGCTCGAGCGAGACGTCGACCTCCAGTCCCCGCGCCACGAGACGCTCGAGGTTCCTCGGGCTCCAGACGGCCACGCTGCTCGGCAACCACACGATCGGCGCCTTCGTAAGGCGGGTGAAGGCGGCCGCCCGGAGGAGGACATCGCCGTCCGCTCCGCCCCACGCCGCGCCGATCTCGCCGTCGAACTGCACCCGCTCCGGTTCGAGGTCCGGGTTCGGCCGCACCCCCCGGGCCGAGGCGAAGTTCAGGTCGGAGAAGGTGGGGGGTCGGAACGCCCGGCCGACCCGGGCCCAGAGAGTCGAGCGCCGGTCCGGCCGGGCCGTCACCGCCACGGAAGGGCTCCACACCACCTCGCCCGCCGCGCCGTCCAGCGCCAGGGAGGGACGCACCTCCAGTCGCCGACCGCCCACGCGGCGCCCGACCGAAGCCCCCAGCCGTCCCCTGGCCGGCGCATCGGTGAGTCGATCGCCCCCCGCTCGCTCCACGCCCAGGCGCACGCTCGCCAGCCATCGGCCCTCCGGATCCGGGCGCAGCCGGGCACTCACGCGCAGGTCGGACGCCCCGTGCCGCTCGTCCGTCCCCACCCGGGGGTCGCGGTATCGCATGGACCGCACCCGCGCTCCCGCGTCGATGGACAGCCACCGCCCGAGCTCGCTACCGACGCCCGCCTGCCAGGCCGCTTCCCGCCAGCGGGCCTCGTCGAACAGCCGGGTGCCCATGCGCCCGGGGGCGCCCCGCTCCGCCCGATCCCATCGAAGTCGGAAGTCGAGAGGGAGGGCGGCGGGCGCCCCCGCGAGCGACCCGTGCCAGCTCCGATGGTCGGCGTTGCGTCGCCGCTCCAGCGGATGCTCGGGATGTACCCGGTTCCGGAAGCCGAAATCGTTCCGGGCCTCCTCGTAGCGTGCGGCGAGCGCCACCGAGCCTCGCTCCCCGGCCGCTCCCAGGTGGACGTCCGTCCCCACGCGCCCGAAGGATCCCGCGTCCACGCCCAGGGACACCCCGGTCCCGGACGCCCGCCGGGAGCGGAGCAGCAGGACACCGCCGAGCGCCCCGGGGCCCGCGCCGGGCACGGCTCCTCGCACGAGCGTCGCCGACTCCAGCGTCGAGGTCGGGATCATCGACAGGTCCGCCGCTCCCGTCAGGGGGTCGTTCAGCGGCATGCCGTCCAACAGGACCAGCACGCCCTCTGGCCGGCTTCCCCGCACCGAGACGACCTGCCGACCGCCCGGTCCCCGTCGGCGGAGATCCACGCCCGGAAGCCCCCCCAACCACTCTCCCAGCGTGGCGGCCGCCACCGTCCGCTCGTCGAACCGGACCCGGTCGGTGGCGTGGCCCGCCGCGGCACCGGCGGCCGGCAGGACCCGGGCCACCAGGTCCTCGAGCGCCACCGCCGGTCGGAGCCGGGCCTCCAGCTCCCGCTCCTCGCCCGGAGCGAGGGCGAGAAGACGCTCCCAGACGGCGTGGCCCGGAGCGCTCGCCCGGACCCGGTAGCGGCCCGAGGGAAGTGGCGGCGACCCGAAGCGCGAACCCGGGAGCCGCCGGAGCGGGACCCGCGAGCCCCCCACGCCTTCCGGCCCGCTCTCCGCCCCGGAGCGCGCCGCCCCCCCCTCCGATCGCGGCTCGTACGGCCCCCACAGCTCGACCGTCGCCCCGGCCACGCCCTCGCCATCCGGTCCGGTCACCCGCACGTGGACGACGGAACGCTCGGCCGCCGCGGGACTCGATGCCTCCGCCGCCGATCGCTGAGCCGCGGCCGGCGTCGCCAGCAGCAGGAAGGCCGCCCAGGCGGTAACGGCGGTCCGGCGAGCCCGGATCACCGCTCCTCCCGCGTGCTCAGAGGCACGACCTGGCGCCCCAGCTCACCCAGGTCCACGACCTCGACCGGCCAACCGAAGGCTCGGCCCACGATCTCCGCTCGCAGGACGGCCCCGGGAGGCCCCTCGGCCTCGAGCCGCCCCTCCCGCACGAACCCCAGCCGGTCGGCGAAGCGACTCGCCAGCCCCAGGTTGTGGGTGACGCTGACCGCCGTCATCCCCTCATCCCGCACGAGCGAGCGCACCAGCTCGAAGATCCGCATCTCGTGTCCCAGGTCCAGATGCGCTGTCGGTTCGTCGAGGACGAGCACCCGGGGCTCCTGCGCCAGGGCGCGGGCGAGCTTCGCGCGCTGGAGCTCCCCGCCGGACACGGCGGAGATCGGACGACCGGCGAGTCCACCCAGGTCCGTGCGCTCGAGCGCGCGCGCCACGACGTCGTGGTCCCTCGCCCGCATGCCCTCCCAGGGACGGAGCCACGGGTTCCGACCCATCCCCACGAACTCGCCCACGGTGAGGGGCAGCTCCGGGGGAGGCTCCTGGGACACGACGCCCACGCGACGGGCCAGCTCGCGGCGTCCCCACGCCCGCGGCTCCCGGCCGCGAAACCGGACCTTTCCCCGGGCCGGGCGGAGGATGCCGAGCAGTAGCCGAAGCAGCGTGCTCTTCCCGGCGCCGTTGGGCCCGACCAGGGTGGTGTGCGCGCCGACCCGGATCCGGAGCGTCACCCCCTGGAGGGCCGGGCGCGCCGCGCCGCGATAGCCGAACGCCACGTCTTCCAGCTCGAAGGCGGGCTCGCTCATCGGGCGTAACCGCGGCGCAGGAGGACGAGGAAGAACGGGACGCCCACCAGCGCGGTGATCACGCCCACGGGAACCTCCAGCGGGGCGGCGGCCGTGCGCGCCGCCGTGTCGGCGACCGTGAGCAGCGCCGCTCCGCCGAGAAAGGAAAGGGGGATCAGATGACGGTGGTCGGCGCCCCACAGGAGACGAACCGCGTGGGGAACGACGAGTCCCACGAACCCGATCACCCCGGCCACGCTCACGGCCGCCGCCGCCAGAAGGGAGGCCAGCAGGTAGGCCGCGCGCTTGGCCCGCTCCGTCTCGGTGCCCAGGTGGGCCGCCGTCTCCTCGCCGAGGGCCAGGGCGTTGAGGTCGCGGGCCATCAACGCCGCCGCGCAGCTGGCGGGCAGCGCGTAGGCGGCCAGGGTGCCGGTCATCCCCCAGGAGACTCCGCCCAGGCTGCCCATCGTCCACAGGATCGCCGACCGCAGGGCGCCGCCCCGCGCGAAGGAGAGGACGAGCATGACGCAGGCTCCGAAGAAGGCCGCGGTCACCACGCCGGCCAGAATGAGGACGCGCGTGTCCAGCCGTCCCACGACCGTGGCCACCCGGAAGACGATGGCGATGGCCAGGAGGGCGCCGGCCAATGCCGCCAGAGCGAGGAGCCAGGGGGCGCCCCCCGCCCAGCCGGCCGTCAAGACGGCGACGGCCCCCAGGGCGGCCCCCGAGGAGACTCCGAGCAGGTACGGCTCGGCCAGCGGGTTGCGCAGCAGCGCCTGGAACAGCGCGCCGGAGACCCCCAGGCTGGCTCCGACGAGGGATGCGGCCGCCACGCGGGGGAGCCGAATGTGAAGCAGGATGTCATGGGCCGCCGACGGCTCCGCACCCGGCCGCAGGGCTCGCAGGATCTCCGCCGCGCCCAGCCTGGCCGGCCCGACCGCCGTCCCCCAGAGGAGCGCCAGTACGAGCAGCGTGGCCAGGAGCGCCGCGCCGGCACGCGGACCGAGTAGGCCACGCCCGACCCTCATCCGGAGGCCCCGCAGGCCGGCGCGCGCCCGTCGCCGCGGCCTCCGGCCCCGGCCGGAGACGGCTTCAGCTCGGCCTCAGCCTCGGGGTGTACGGCCGCGGCCAGGACCGCGGCCGCCTCGGCCACGCGCGGCCCCAGTCGATGCAGCAGGCCGGCGTCCACACGACGTACGGCGCCCCGCCGCACCGCATCCACGGCGCGCCATCCCGGCCGCCGTCTCGGTGGGGTGCGCTCCCCCTCGAACGCCCGCTCCACCGGCCACAGGATCAGGTCCGGATGCCGCGCGGCGATCGCCTCGAGGCTCACGCGGGGCGAGGGGGGCTCCAGGTCCCCGAAGACGTTGCGGGCGCCCGCGAGGACGATCAGGGAGTCGAGATAGCTTCCCGCTCCGACGGTGATCGGGGGCGATGGCCAGACGTCGTAATAGACCCTCAACGTGGGGCGGCCCGCCGTCACCCGCGCCACCCGTGCCAGCCCCGCGTCGATCCGTCCCAGGAGTGCGGCGGCGGCGGACCCGCACCCCGTCACCCGACCGAGTCGCCCGACGTTCCGACGCAGGTCCTCCAGGCGGTCGTGCCGCACCGCCAGGGTGCGCACTCCGAGCCGCTCCAGCTCCTCGAGCGCTCCCCGGTTCTCCGCACCGGCGTACAGGAGAACCAGGTCGGGATCGAGGGCCCGCACGGCTTCCGCCGACGGACGGAGCCCGTCGCCGACATCGGCGACCGCCCGGACCTCCGGCGGATGTCGATCGAAGCGCGTCCGGCCCACCAGGCGGTCCCCGGCGCCGATGGCGAAGAGCGTCTCGGTGAGCGCCGGCACCAGGGACACGATCCGGCGCGCCGGCCGCGGCAGGACGACGACCCTCCCCCCGTCGTCGACCACCCGGACCGTGTCGCGCGCCGACGCGGGCCCCCCGTCCCGCATCGCGCCCGGCTCCGGTGGTCGCACGGACGCCGGGATCGTCGAGCGCGGCGGGCCGGCGAGGGCCACCGTGCCCAGGACGACGACCGTTCCGAGACCGTGCCGGATCGCTCCCAATGAAAAACCCGTCCCGGGAAGGACGGGTCACGCCGGAGAGCCCCTTCGCGGCGCCCACGCCCTTCCCTCGAAGAGCTCGCGCGGGCATGAACGGGGACGTCTCCTGGCTCGAGGGGTGATCGACCGGTCGCCTTCCCGGAACCACGCTCCAGTGGCAGTGACCGATCGGATCGGACCGCACCGGGGACTGGCGCCCTGGACGGTCCTCCCTTTCACAGTGGCGGGGCCGCGTCGGACTCGCACCGACTTCCGTTTCCGCCGTTCATGTCTGACGAGGATGAGCTTACGGGCTTCCTTCGTCCGCCCGCAAGAGGCGCCCCGCACGACGTCGGAGC
>CAYMQZ010000195.1:0-5115 GCA_964392705.1 uncultured Gemmatimonadota bacterium | reverse complement strand
ATAGCGAAGGCGGGGTCGCCGACCAACGCGACGATTGGCACCCCGCCGGCCACCGCCGGTATCATCGTCTCCCATGAAGGACGCCATCCGGATCGTCGGGGCCCGGCAGCACAACCTGAAGGGGATCGACCTCGAGATCCCGCGGCGCTCCCTCACCGCCATCACCGGACCCTCGGGCTCCGGGAAGTCCAGCCTGGCCTTCGACACGGTCTACGCCGAGGGCCAGCGCCGGTACATCGAATCGCTCTCCACCTACGCCAAGCAGTTCCTGGAGCGCATGGAGAAGCCCGCCGTCGACAGGATCGACGGCGTGAGCCCGTCGGTGGCGATCGACCAGAAGAACCAGGTGAAGACCAGCCGGTCCACGGTCGGCACGGTGACCGAGGTCTACGACTACATGCGGCTCCTCTGGGCGCGCGTGGGGCGGACCTTCTGCCCGGAGTGCGGCGAGGAGGTGGTGCCCGACACGGTCCAGTCGGCGGCCGACCGGGTGCTGGCGTGGCCGGAGGGCGCGCGCATCCAGGTCGCCTTCCCGCTCAGGCTGAGTGAGGAGATCACGCACGAGGTGGCTGTCTCGAACCTGCGGGCCCAGGGCTATCTGCGCGTGTTGGCCGACGACGAGGAGCTGTACCTGCCCGAGCTGGAGCCGGCGGAGGACGGCGGGCGGGCGGTCGCGGAGAAGGGCGAGGCCGGCGAGTCGCCGGAACGGGTGGGGTCGGGGCCCGCGGACGGCGAGGAGGTCGTCCGGGGCCTCGACGTCGACCTCGCGGCGGCCGACGAGCTGCTGGTGGTCGTGGACCGGCTGCGCGTGGATCCGGAGGACCGCGAGCGGCTGACCGACTCGCTGGCCGCCGCCTTCGCCGAGGGGGACGGTCGGGCGCTCGTTCTCCGGGTGGCGGATCCGGGCGCAGCCGGGCCGGCGGGACAGACGTCCGAACCGGAGGAGGGCGCTAGCTCGAAGGGCGCGACCGGACCTCCCGTCACCGAGCGGCGGGCGTTCACGGAGGCGTTCCGCTGCTCGACCTGCGGACGCGAGTTCCCCGAGCCCCGGCCCTCCCTCTTCACCTTCAACAGCCCCACGGGCGCCTGCCCCAAGTGCACGGGGTTCGGCGCCACGCTCGAGTACGACGAGGAGCTGATCGTCCCCGATCCCGGCAGGAGCCTGGCGGACGGCGCCGTCGACCCCTGGTCGAAGCCCAGGTATCGTCGCGAGCGCGACCGGCTGCGCGAGTTCGCCGCGCGGCGGGGGATCGAGATGCGGACGCCGTGGCGGGAGCTTCCGGAGGATTTCCGCCATGACGTGCTGCACGGCGCGGAGGATTTCCAGGGCGTCTTCCCCTTCCTCGAATCGAAGGAGAGGAAGCGCTACAAGCGGTACATCCGGGTCTTCCTCCGGCAATACCAGACGCCGCGCACCTGCGACCGCTGCGGGGGGGACCGCCTGCGCCGGGAGGCGCTGAACGTGCGCGTGGGAGGCCGCACGATCGCCGAGGCGGCGAAGCGGCCGATCGGCGAGCTGCGGGAGTGGCTCGAGGCGCTCGAGCTCTCGGCCTTCGAGCGGAAGGTGGCGGCGCTCGTGCTCGAGGAGCTGGAAGACCGACTGCGCTTCCTGGACGAGGTCGGGCTCGGCTACCTGACCCTGGACCGGCAGGCCCGCAGCCTGGCGGGCGGCGAGATGCAGCGGATCCGCCTGGCCAGCTGCCTGGGCAGCCACCTCGTGGACACGCTGTACGTGCTGGACGAGCCGACGATCGGGCTCCACCCGCGGGACGTGGACCGCTTCGTGGGCGTGCTGGAGCGGCTCCGCGACCGGGGGAACACCCTGCTCGTGGTCGAGCACGAGCCGCGTGTCCTCGAGCGGGCCGACCACGTCGTCGAGCTGGGGCCGGGCTCGGGCGAGCGGGGCGGCGAGGTGGTCTTCGAGGGGGACTGGGCGGGTCTGCTCGAGGCCGACACGACGACGGGGCGGACGCTCCGGGAGCGCGGGGCGCCGGGGAGGAAGCGGCGTGCCCGCCGCGGCCGGGGCTCCCGGGGGGCCGGGGGCTCCCGGGCCCCCCGTGGAGCCGGGGCCTCGGGTGGCCTGGCCGGCCGTCGGGGCCAGCGGCCCCTGGGGTTCGGAGAGGGCGGGGGCCCCGTCGCGGCGGGGTCCCTGCGGCTGGAGGGCGCCAGCCTCCACAACATCCGGAACCTGGACGTCGAGTTCCCGATGGGCCTCCTCACGGTCGTCACGGGCGTGTCCGGGGCCGGGAAGTCGACCCTCGTGCACGACCTCCTGTTCCACGCGCTCGAGCGCGAGTTGGAGGGGACGACGAGCGCCAAGGAGCACCTGGGCGAGCCGACGGGCACGTACGCTCGCCTCGCCGGGGCCGGGGCCCTCTCGGACGTGGTGCTGGTCGACCAGAGCCCGATCGGGCGCACGCCCCGCTCGAACCCCGTCACCTACATCAAGGCGTTCGGCGACATCCGGACCCTGTTCGCCGAGCAGCCGACGGCGCGCCGCCGCGGCTACGAGCGGGGTCACTTCAGTTTCAACGTGAGCGGCGGCCGCTGCGAGGCCTGCAAGGGGGCGGGCGAGGAGCAGGTCGAGATGGTCTTCATGGCGGACGTCTACGTGCCGTGCGAGGCGTGCGGCGGGACGCGCTACCGGCCCGAGGTGCTGGAGGTCCGCTACCGGGGCCTGAACATTCACGAGGTGCTCCAGCTCACGGTCGACGAGGCGATCCGCTTCTTCCTGCGCCAGGACCGGATCGGCGAGGCGCTCTGGCAGCTCCAGCGCGTGGGTCTGGGCTACCTGCGTCTCGGCCAGCCGGCCACCACGCTCTCGGGTGGCGAGGCCCAGCGCCTCAAGGTCGCCCGCGAACTGGCGCGCTCCCGGGGCTCGGGCCGCCGGCTGTACATCCTGGACGAGCCCACGGTGGGGCTGGGGCTGGGCGAGATCGGCCGCCTGATGGACGTGCTGGAGGAGCTGGTCGACGAGGGCCACACCGTACTGGTCGTCGAGCACAACCTGGACGTCGTGGCGCGGGCCGACTGGGTGATCGACCTGGGGCCGGAGGCGGCCGAAGGCGGGGGACGGATCGTCGCGGCCGGGCCGCCCGAGACCGTGGCGGGGGCCGAGGGCTCCCACACGGCCCGCTACCTGAGGGGCCACCTGGAGGCGCGGGAGGGGGAGGCGGTCGGCCGCGAGATCGGGGGGTGAGGGGCGGCGAACCGCTCGCCGGGCCTTCCGGATCCCCGCACGCCCCCGGCGAGCCGGCGGTCTCGGTGCTCCTCCCCTGCCGCGACGCCGGGCCGTGGCTTCCGGCCTGCATGGAGAGCCTCGAGGCGCAGACGCTGGGCCGCTACGAGGTCCTCGCCGTGGACGACGGATCCTCCGACGTGACCCCCGACCTCCTCGAGGCGTGGGCGGCGCGGGACCCGCGCGTCCGGCTCCTCTCGACGGGCGGCGCGGGGCTGGTGCCGGCGCTGAATCTCGCCGCGGAGCGCGCCCGGGCCCCCCTCCTGGCCCGCATGGACGCCGACGACGTGGCCCGGCCGGAGCGGCTTGAGGCGCAGGTCGACTTCCTGGACCGGAACCCGACCGTCGGGGCCTGCGGGACGGGGGTGCGCCTCGTTCCCCGCTCCGCCCTCGGCTCCGGGTACCGGCGCTACGAGCGCTGGATCAACTCGCTCCGTGAGCCGCGCGAGTTGGAGCGAGACCTGTTCGTGGAATGCCCGATCGCCCATCCGACGCTCGTGGTGCGCCGCCCGGCGCTCGAGGGGGCGGGTGGCTATCGGGATCCCGGCTGGCCGGAGGACTACGACCTGCTGATGCGGCTCCGGGAGAGGGGCGTCGCGCTGGCCAACCTGCCCGAGATCCTGCTGGAGTGGCGCGTCCGTGCGGACCGGCTCTCGCTCCGGTCGCCGGCGTACGGGGCCGAGGCGTTCCGCCGCTGCAAGGCACGCTATCTGATTCGCGGCGCTCTTCCAGACGGCCGCCCGACGGTGGTGTGGGGGGCCGGACGCGTCGGGAAGGCCTTCGCGCGGACCCTGGCCGAGGAGGGCGTCCGGCCGAACGCCTTCGTCGACCTGGACCCGCGCAAGGTGGGTCAGGAGATCCACGGGGCGCCGGTGCTCGATCCGGCCGGCCTGGAACGCTGGTTGCGGCAGGGAGGGCGATCTGGGGACGGGCGCGGGCTTCACGGGGGGCGCGGGAGTCGGGAGGGGCGCCGGCCGTACGTGCTGGCCGCCGTGGGAACGCCGGGAGCCCGGGAGGAGATCCGGGACGCGCTGGAGAGGATGGGGATGCGCGAGATCGCCGACTTCCGAGCGGTGGCGTGAGGGCCTCGATCGCGACGTGGAGCTTGCCGAGCTTGCAGCTCTGGAGTCGGGTGGTGGGCCGGCAGGCGATGTTTGCACATGTCAAAAACGATAACTATTATTGTTTTCATTCAGCAGGCCCGGCCCCACTTGCGTCCGGGCCGCTCCTGGGACGGACGCTGCCGAGCGAGACTCCACAGCCGGACCGTGGGGCAAGAGCCCGTGCGAGGCGCAAGAGCCGGCCGAGACCGAAGAGCGAGCGAACTCGACCACCGAGATCGAAAGGACACCTTCCATGACCGATGCGGGCAGAGACGAGCTGATCGACGGCCTCAACGAGGATCTGGCCGCCGAGTACGAGGCGATCATCCACTACCTCGTCGGCGCCGAGCTCATGACCGGACACGGTCGCCCCGAGCTCAAGCAGTTCTTCGCCGCCGAGATCCAGGACGAGCTGGGCCACGCCCAGTTCCTCGCCAACAAGATCGTGGCCCTGGGCGGGACGCCCACCACGTCGCCCGGTCCCGTCCGACTCGGGAAGGACAACCGGGAGCAGCTCGAGATCGCGCTCGAGGCCGAGAAGGAGACGATCGAGCGGTACCGCGAGCGCGCGGAGCAGGCCGATGCCGCCGGCGAGACGGGCCTCAAGGTGCGGCTCGAGGAGCTGATCGCCGACGAGACCGAGCACCGCGACGAGATCGAGCTGATCCTCAAGAACTTCTAGCGCGCGGGCTCGTTCCCCTGGCGCGAGCCGTCGGCCTACAGGGCCGCCTCCGTCGCCCGGAAGAGGACCTCGTCGGGGATGTCCCGCTCCCG
>CAYMQZ010000194.1:0-5122 GCA_964392705.1 uncultured Gemmatimonadota bacterium | reverse complement strand
GTCAGGGGGGCTCCAGCTCGAGCACCCGGATCGCGCGATCGCGCGCCTCGTCCCGGTAGATCGGCACCGGGACGAGATCCGATGTCGTCCAGCGGCGGGCCATGTCCCGGTAGTGGCGGCTGAACGGGTTGCCGCTCTGACCCGTGGGGAGCAGGAAGAAGCCGGCGCTTCGTCCCGGACGCATCTCGGCCACGAAGCGCTCGGAGGGCCCGTACTCGCTCATGTACGGGGGGACCCAGGAGGTCGAGTCCAGGCTCAGCCAGCGCCGGGGATCGTCCGGTCGCACCGTGTGCGGGCCGCCCGGGATCGGGTAGGGGCCGACGTTGAAGCCGAAGATCCGGTCCAGCCACTCGTTGCGGCCCAGCACGTGGACCGAGCGTTCCCGGTGCACTTCGCCCCAGGGTCGATTCCCCGCGACCGCGATCGCGTCGCGCATCGCGCGCTCCTCCAGCGCCTCGAGCGTCTCGCGCTCGGGAGTCGTCACGTCGTCCACCCAGGGGGCGTCCCCCTCCTCGAGGATCCGGAGGAGCGCCAGGTCGGGGAAGAACTCCCACTCGCCACCCTCGCGCCACTCGTCGGCCGCGATCAGGGCGCGCAGCCGGTAGAGCCAGGCGTAGAACAGGGTGGTCTGCCGGGAGGCCATCGTGGCACGGCGGTCCCAGAGGGCGAGGCTCCGGACGACGGAGTCGGCGTCGATCCGGCCGGCCGCCTCGATCGCCCGGCCCACCAGCCGGTCGGCGAAGCCGCTCCGGACATCGAGCTGCAGGCGCCGCATCAGGTCCACGCTCCAGGAGAGCTCGCCCTCCAGCCGGTCCACGATCCGCCGCGCCCGGAACGGCACCGGGTAGTCCACCCCGATCACCCCGTACCACTCCCGGCCCTGGAGGTTGTTCGCGCTCGCGATGTATCCCTGCGCCGGGTCGACGAAGGCCGGCAGCGCCTCGTCCGGCCAGACGCCCTCCCACCCGCGGCCGGCCCGCTCGAACGAGACGGGGAAGGAGCCGTCCCAGCCCTCCCGCCGAGGAACCGTGGCCCCGAGGCGATAGCCGAGGACGCCCCGGGCCGTCGCGTACACCACGTTCTGGTGGGGCGTGTCGAACAGGCGGACCGCGCGGTCGAAGGCCGCCGGGTCGGTCGCCCGGTCCATCGCCAGCAGGCCCAGCGCCTCCGTCGCAGGACGGAGCCCCGTCCAGAGCACGGAGAGCGGCTCGCCCACCCCTTCGAGCGCATCGGTCACCACCGGGCCGCGGACGGTCTCGCGCA
Organism: uncultured Gemmatimonadota bacterium; assembly: GCA_964392705.1. Classification (GTDB taxonomy): domain Bacteria; phylum Gemmatimonadota; class Gemmatimonadetes; order Palauibacterales; family Palauibacteraceae; genus CAYMQZ01. Next base: position 3,859 of record CAYMQZ010000194.1, on the reverse strand, counting down.
CCCGGTGGATCACGGCCTCGGGACGGCCGCGGACCCGGATCGTCTCCGGGCGTACCGTGAACGGGGCCCATCCCGAGTCGAGGCGGTACTGCGTCTGGTCCAGGTCGACCGCCTCGACCACGAAGTCCATGTCGTCGACCATGCCGTTCGTGAAGCCCCAGGCGATCTCCCGGTTGTAGCCCACGACGACGCCCGGCACGCCGGGCAGGGTGAGCCCGGCCACGTGGAGGTCCGTCGCCTCGGCGTGGAGAGCGGCCAGGTACCAGGTGGCGGGCGCCCGGAGCGGCAGGTGCATGTCGCTGGCCAGGAGCGGAAGCCCCGTCCAGGAGCGGACGCCCGCCACCGCCCAGGCGTTCGAGGTGCCCGCCGCGAAACCCCCGAGGAAGTCCCGCGGGTCCCAGCGTTCCCGGTCGGAGCGCCGCGGGGACGCGGCCTCGGGGCGGGCGTCGCGGCCGAGCGCCGGACGGGCGCCGTCGGGGCCGGGCGGGGCCGCGTCGTCGAAGTCGGGACCGTCGCCGCCGTCGTCGGGCGCCGCCTCCGCGGCCCCGCTCCGCTCCGGCAGGATCGTCGGCCCCCAGTCCGGATAGGGCAGGTGCAGGTACCGGAGCTTCTCCTCCGCCAGGAATCCGGCGGCCACGAAGCGCGAGATCTCGAAGGTCCAGTGGGAGAGGTCCAGGGTCATCACCTTCCCGATCGCCACCGTCGCCCGGGGGCTCCAGGGCTCGGGCCGGAAGCGGAGCAGGAGGAACTCCGGCGGGAGGGGACCCTCCCACGCCCGGACCCGCGCGTTCACGCCCTCCGCGTACGCCTCCAGGGTGCGCCGGCTCGAGTCCGGCAACGCCTCCAGCGTCCGGCCCGCGGCGCCCCACAGGTCGAGCGTGCGGAGGAACCGGTCCACGTCGAGGGCCTGCTCCCCGAACAGCTCCGAGAGGCGTCCCTGCGCCGTGCGACGCAGGATCTCCATCTGCCAGAGGCGCTCGGAGGCGTGGAGCCAGCCCTGGGTCCGGAACAGGTCCCCCTCGGAACCGGCGTAGACGTGGGGAATCGCGTACTTGTCGACCAGCACCGTCACGGCGCTGTCCAGCCCCGGGAGGCGGGCGGAGCCGCCCAGGTCCTGGACGGAGGAGCGGAGCCAGAACCAGCCGGCGGTGAGGAGGAGGCCGGCGAGCAGGAGCAGCGCGAGCAACCCGGTCCCGAGCCGCCGCCCCAGCCCCGCCCCCTTCACCCGTCGCTCGCGCTCAGGCGTCGCCGCCCCCCGACCGCGCCTCCTCCAGCGCCCGGCGGAAGGAGAGGTATTCCGCGCCGTCGCGTAGGAGCAGCCGGCGCGCGTGGAGGGCCTCCAGCAGCTCCCCCGCCGCCGACTCGGCGGCCTCGACGCGGGCCGCGACGCCCGGAACGTCGGCCCGTCCCAGCCGGCAGACGGCATGCCAGGCCCGGGCGGGCTTCGGGGCGATCGAGCCGATCAGCGCGGGACGGCCGTCGGCGCGCTCGGCGGCGACGGCCAGCCCCTGGCGGCGGAGGGCGGAGGCGACGGGATCCACGTGGTACCGGGCCATGCCGCTGAACAGGAAGAAGGTGCGGGGTCCGGTGTCCCCCGCGCGCAGCGAACCGAGGATCAGCTTCACGACGATCTCGTCGGCGCAGCTGAAATCGATGAGCTGCACCTCGCGGAAGTCCACGACGGCCAGCACCTGTCGCTCGTATTCGGCCAGCCGCTCCTCGATCCCCAGCCGCACCGCACGGCCGGTGTGCCGCGTGACCAGGTAGCTGTAGAGGCTCACCGGCGAGACCTGCGGGGGCGGTCCCGGCTTCCCGCCCGGGCACCCCTCGACCCCCACCTCGCGCGTGTCCCCTCTCTCCGCCTCCGTCCGCCCCACGCTCGCTCCCACTCCCCGTCCGAGCCCCGAGCTCAAACGGCCGCCGACGCCGGCACGCGCGCCGGCATCACGATGAGCACCTGCGCCCCGGGGAACTCCTCCAGCCCCGTCCGCAGCGGCGAGATGTCGTCCCACTCGGGCACCCGCGCGATCATGGCGTCGCCGCTCCGGATCCGGACCTCGCCGTTCCACTTCGTCACCTGGCGCCGGATCGCCTGCAGGCCCTGACCCCGCCCCGGGTCCCGGAATCGGGACTCGCCCTGCAGGAAGGCCGCTTCCAGGGCGGTGGCCGAGGACCACCGGTCGCCGTAGCGCTGGGCGTGCTCGGCGCCCAGCGACCCGCGGAACCCCACCCCCACGTCCATGACCGCCAGCACGAGCACGTCCCGCCCCAGCCGCTTCTTCCAGTGGTAGGTCTGCGCGCAGACCCAGCCCGTCGACTCCGCGTGCTCCAGTATGTTCTGGCACACCTCGGACAGCATCACGCTGAAGTGGATGACGGACGGCTTCGGGTAGTGCAGCCGCCGCTCCAGGATCGTCGCGGCCCGTCCGCGGACGTGCTCCACCACGTGATGGACGTCCTCGTGGGAGCGGATCGGCGTGATCTCGAGCAGCGCGTCGGACGTGCCGTGCGGCCGCGTGGGAACGGCCTGCACCTCGAAGATCGGCTCGGCGTTGGGCCAGAACTCCATCCGCTCCAGATAGGAGCGGACGTCGGCGTCCTCGGGGGGCTCGATCATCGGCGCGCGGCCCGTTCGATCGCGGGCCACGTGCCCCACGGCGAGCAGGCCGATGAGCCCGTACGGCGAGACCCAGGAGACGCGGCGCGCGTCCAGCAGCAACCGCTCGGAACCACGCTCCGTGGCCCGGTTGAGCCCGGTCACGAGCTGCTCGAACCCGTTCTCGTCCAGCGTCTCGGGCAGCTCGATCACCCGGCTCATCTCACTCGCTCTCCTCGAGAAGGATCCCCGACTCGGGCCGCAGGGCGACGGCCAGGCTCGACGCGCCACGCAGCTCCGCGTTCCGGGCGGCGAAGCGGTTGGCGCGACGCACGGCGGCCTCCAGATCGTGACCGCCCAGCAGGGAGGTGAAGCAGATCATCCCCCACACGTCCCCGCAGCCGGTGGGGTCGCCCTCCTTCACGAGCCGCTCGGGCTCGACCCGGCCGCTGAGCACGGTGCCGCCCCCGCGCCCCACCCGGCTCGCCGCGACCCCGGCCTTCGCGACCCCCGCGTCCGACGCGCCCGCGGCGGCCGCTCCGCCTCCGACGCCCTCCCGCCAGAACTCGGAGGTGGCGACCCAGGCCGCCCCCCGTTCCCCCAGTGTGACGAGCAGCGCGCGGACGGACGGCCCCACGACCTCGGCGGCCAGCCTCCAGGGGTCGCCCCAGCCCTCGGCCAGCGTGTCGAGCTCGTCCTCGTTGATCTGGACGATGTCGAAGCAGCCCAGCCATTCCCGCCACGCGGAAGGCCTGCGGAGGACCCGCACCCCGTCCGGGCCGACCCCCAGGAGAAGGGAGTGGATGTCCGCATAGAGGGGGCCCGCGTACTCGACTCGCAGCCGGCGCGCGCACGCGAGATCCATCTCCCAGCCCGCGATGAAGTTAACGTACAGGGCATCACAGGAGCGCGCGAGAGGCCGCAGCTCCTCCCAGGTCCAGCCCGGCACGCCGCCGCGGAGCTTCTCGCAGCGGCGCGAGCGGTCGCGGTAGTGGAGCTCGACCCGGTTGTTGGGCTCGGGGACGGTCCGTACCCCTTCGAGGGAGTCGATCCGCTCCAGGCGGCGGAAGAACCGGTCGGCCTCGCGGCGGAGGTCGGCGCCCAGCTTCACGATCGGGAAGAGGGACCATCCCTCGGGCGCCCCGGCCTCGAAGGCGGAGAGCGCGTAGGCGATGCCGCCCCACTCCTCCACGGGCTCCGCCCGACCCGGATCCCGGGCGAAGATCGTGTCCCAGACCATCGTCCCGACCACCCCGAGGCGCC
>CAYMQZ010000193.1:0-5182 GCA_964392705.1 uncultured Gemmatimonadota bacterium | reverse complement strand
ATCAAGTTCTTCACTTCGCGGCGGTCGACCGGCCGGCCCTTCGCCAGGGAGTCGATCACGTGGTCCTGCACCCGGCGGAGGAGGCGGATGTTCTCGGGCGACCGCGACTCGGTCGGATGGGCCGTGAGGACGAAGGTGAGCTGCGCCCGGGCCCCCGAGGCCTCCTCCGGCTTCCGGCGCTCGCGGAGTCGGTGCGTCCTGTAGCCGTTCTCGCACACGTTCACGAGCTGGAGGTAGAGCGTGTAGGCGCGGGCGAGCGCCGTCTTCCGCTCGATCGAGAGGCCGGCCAGGGCCTCGCTCGCCCGGTCGAGCGCCGCCTCCCGGTCAGCCTCCGTCTCGGCCTCCCGGAACGCCACCATCTCCAGTCGTACGCGTTCGACGACCTCGAACAGCGCCTCGCCCTCCGCCTCGGCGACGACCTGTCCGAGGATCTCCTCCACCACGCCGACCGTAGCGGTCAGGCCGGGAGGGAGGTGCTCGGGCTTCCGGCCGTCGTCAGCCACCGACGGGTCGAGTACGGAGGATCATCCAGGATCCGAGCGTGCGCGCGATGGTGTCCACTAGGCGCGGGCCCGGTTACGGGTCATCGGTCCGCGATCGTACCGTCAGCCTGCGGAGCCCGTAAACCAACCCCCAGAGGGTGAACAGCCCGGTCAGCACCGCGCCGATGCCGAAGACCCACCGCCCCAGCGTCCCGGACCCCGCCGACCCGCCGACGCCCACTCCTCCGATCCCGATCGACCCCGAGAACGCACGCTCTCCCGGTCCGAACGCGATCCAGGAAGCGACCGCCGTCATGCCTCCAGCGATGACCAGCCCCACCAGCCAGGCGACGACCGAGAACTCGTCTCCGGCCCGCTCCGGCACGGTCCGCGACGATCCACCCAGGCCGTTCACGACCCCGTAGTAGAGGAGGCCGACTCCCGCCACCGCGAACATTCCACCACAAAGGCCGATCACCCAGCCCGGCGCGTGGATCTTCGCGGGATCGACCTGGATCCAGCCGAGCCCCACGAAGACGATCGCCAGACCCGAGATGAGGAACAGCGCCCCCATGAGAATGCCGGTCAACGGCCGGATGTCCCGCAGGTCGGTACTCATCTCAGCACTCCGCCGCAAGGTACGCCAAAGCCTCACTCGTGGCACCCGCGACCAGGTGCGCATCGCCTGTGGCGAAAGAGCCAACGTACCCGTCGGGCTCGCTCGCCACCATCTCCTCCCTTCGACGCACGGCGCGCCCGACAGGAGTTGGTAGCCTGGGCGGAGGGGGGCCAAAGCCTGGGACATTCTTCCGCCGCCATTGACATCTACGACGTGTGTACTAGCTTGGCTTCATGGATGCGGGTGAACCGGGCGAACGCTTCCCTCCTCTTCCCTCCGATGCGGAGCTTCGCATCCTCCGCCACCTGTGGCGCCGGGGCGAGCAGAGCGCGAGGGACATTCACGGACGCCTCCGACCCGGGTGGGATGTCGGCTACACGACGGTGCTGAAGCTTCTCCAGCGTATGCACGAGAAGGGAATCGTGGAGCGCCGACGCGCGGGGAGGGCTCACCTCTACCGGGCCGCGGTGGGTGAAGAGGCGACCGAGCGTCGCGTCGTCCGGAGGTTCGTGGATCGGGCGATGGACGGCTCCCTGAGGAGGCTCATCCAGCGAGCTCTGCCGGAGGAGACGGCGACCGAGGCCGAGCTTCGGGAGATACGCCGGATCGTGGACGCCTGGGAGGAAGAGGAGTGATCCCGCCCTCGGTCGGGTGGCTGGATGCGGGGGCGGCTCGAATGGCGGGCTGGACTCTGTTGCACTCGCTGTGGCTCGGCGCGATTCTGGCCGCGATGCTGGCGGTGAGCTTCCGCGTGATCCCCCCGGTTTCGGCGCATCTCCGGCACCGGACGGCCCTCCTCGTCTTGACGATCCTGCTGAGCGGCACCGCCGGGATCGGAGCCTATCTGCTCGGCGACTGGCGTGTTCACGCGGGGTGCTGGAAGCGGGTGGAGAATCCTCGCGGTCTCCTCGTAGAGCTCCCGCGGCACTGCGTCCATCATGTCGGAAGCGGCCTGGCCCCATCCCCGGCCATCGCCCCGGCATCCGCGGCGCGCCTCGAGCTCGAGCCGAGGCGCCGAGTCGAGTGGACCGGTCGTCAGGGTGCGGCGACGGCGCTCGAGAGAAACCTCGCCCTCGGGACGCGGCTGCTCGGCCTCGATCGAGCCGGCGCGCGAGTTCGAAGCTCCCTGATCGGGGCGAGCCGTTGGATCCAGGTGGGGCTGACCGTTTGGGCACTGGTCGTCGCGGTCCTGCTGGTTCGACTCCTGGGCGACTTCCTCGCCTTGCGCCGGGCCGTTCGGCGGGGCGCTCGCCTCGACGATCCGGCCGTCAGCCATCTTCTTGAGCGTCTCGCGTCCGAACTGGAGATCGGCCGTCCTGTGGATGTGCGCCTCGTCCCCAACCTCGATTCGCCGGGTCTCGTCGGCTGGCGGAGACCGGTCCTCCTGCTTCCGACCGATCTCCACAGGGTGCTTTCTCCGGCCGAGCTGGAGCCCATTCTGGCTCACGAGCTGGTGCATGTGCGTCGCCGCGACTACCCGCTGAACCTGCTCCAGCAAGCGGTGGAGATCCTCTTCTTCTTCAATCCCTTCCTGCGTTGGATCTCCGACCGCCTCCGGATGGAGCGGGAGGCCGCTCGCGACCGGGAAGCGATCCGGTCGGGCGCGACGTCGGCTCGCAGGTACGTGGCGGGATTGTTGGCCGCCGAGACGCGCCGGGACCCGCGGTACGCTCGCGCGGGTGTCCTCCACCACGGCGCGGGCGAACTGCTGGGACGCGTGCGACGGCTCGCCTCGAACGGAACGGGGCTTCACGGGAGAGCACCCCGCGGCGAGGGGTCGAGAAGGGCCGTCGTAGCGACGGGCGTGGGGGCCGTCTGCCTCGTGACCGCGATCCTCGCGTACGAGGTGACGTCTCTGACCTCCTTCACGGTCATGGCCGTCGATGTGGAGGAGCGGGATCCGCGTACGGAAGCACGCGTCCTCGGCTCGTGAGCGGGTCGAACGCTTCTCTCGATGCCCGTCGTGCGGGCGAATGGGTTTTTGTGCTCCCATTTACGACATGTGTCGTCTCTCCGGGGCGGAATCTCCGAGAGCGCGAGCGCCGAGCCGATCGTCAACGAGGAGAAGAGCCATGAGGTCCATCGATGCTTGCCCGTTCACTCTGTGCGCCTCGCTGATCCTCGCCGGAGGGCTCGTGGCCCTCGGATCGCGGACCTCGTCGGCAGAGGCCGAGTCGGCCACGGCCGTCCAGGAGGCGCCGGCCGCTCAGGAGTGCGGCGCCGGGAGCGGAGACCCGGCCTGGGCCCCCTCGGGAGACCGGATCTTCTTCACGACGTACCACGAGGCGGATTCCGAGCTCTACTCGATGGCGCCCGATGGTTCCGATGTCCGGCGCCTGACCCGGACCGAGGTCAACGAGCTGGCCGCGGTTCCCGCCCCCGACGGCCGCCGGCTGTACTTCGGCCGCAGAGCCGCCGGAGAGACCGCCGACCTCTGGTCACTGGATCTCGAGACGGGGCGCGAACATCGGTGGACCGACAACAACTGGAACGAGTTCGGACCGACCCTGGCGCCGGACGGAACCAGGGTGGCCTACGAGTCCCGCCGCGACGACAACGCGGACCTCTACATCCTGGACCTCGAGACGCGGAAAGAAACGCGTTTCACCCGGCACGCCGCGAACGATCTCGCTCCCTCCTGGTCTCCCGACGGCCGATGGATCGCCTTCCAATCCAGCCGCACGGGTCGGTACGAGATCTATCTGGTATCGGCGGAAGGGGGCGAGCCGCGACGGCTGACCGATCTGGGGACCCATTCTCACGGGCCGAGCTGGTCGCCATCCGGGGACCGGATCGCCTTCGTGTCGACGGACGAGACGCGGGCCGAGATCCACACGATCTCCCCGGATGGCACTCGACCCCGCCGTCTGACCGACTCCCCGGCACTCACGGAGCACGCGCCGCGCTGGTCGCCCGACGGGACCCGGATCGCCTTCATGGCCCGCGAGGGGGAGGGCCCGTGGCAGGTCTACGCGATGAACGCCGACGGAACGCGCGTGCGTCGTCTCACCTGCCGGGCCGCCTCCGGATAGAAAGGCTCCGCCTTGCCGAGTCGACCGAGGTGGGCCTCACCTGCTGATTCGACGGGTCCTCCGATTCTCCGTCGTCACGAGATCCGGCTGCTCTCCGCCACCGGGATCGCCTTTGCCCTGGCGATCCTCCTCTCGCCCACGGCAGTGGATACACAGGCGGTCGAGACACTGCGCGACGTCCCCTACGTTTCCGATGCGCACCCGGAGCAGCACCTGGACTTCTACTGGCCGACCGGCGGACCGGAGGCCACGGTTTTGTTCATCCACGGAGGGAGCCTGCGAGAGAGCGGGGAGCGACGCTCGTCTCCGAGGTATCGCCGAGTCTGCGAGCCTCTGGTCGCGTCGGGGATCGCCTGCGCGACGATGGACTACCGGCTCGCGCCGACGTTCCAGTGGCCGGCGATGCCGACGGATGTGGCGTCGGCCATCTCGAAGGTTGGTGAACTGGTCGAGTCCCGAGGCGGAGACCCGGGCCGGCTGTTCCTGTTCGGCCATAGCTCCGGATGCCAACTGGCGGCCGTCGTGGCCACCGACTCCACGCATTTGAACGCGGTTGGCCTGTCCCCCTCCCACCTCGCCGGCGTCATCGCGATGGGGTGCGTGCTGGACAACTACGACGCCGCCCTCCGGGGGGTCGCGGCCGACGACATCCGGGAACCGTTCGCCGAGCGAACCGGCGAGGTGGAGCGGTTCGCGACCCCCGAGAACTTCCTCGCCGCGAACCCATCCTATTTCGTCGGTCCACACGTCCCTCCGACCCTCGTGCTCGTGGCGGAGGCCGAGCGATTCTTTCCCGCGATCCTGGAACAGGGCGCGCACTTCGTGCGCTTGCTGCTGGAAGCAGATGTTCCGGCGGAACTGGTGGTCGTTCCCGGCACGCACAGGAGCAGTATCGAAGGCTTTCCCAGGGAGGGTAATGCGACGTTCGCCGCGGTCCGCTCGTTCGTCGGTGCCCCGTCGTTCGATCTCGACTGCACCATGATCAGCCGAGGAGTGGGCGAAGAGGGATTCGAACCCCCGACCTCCTGCTTGTAAGGCAGGCGCTCTGA
>CAYMQZ010000192.1:0-5209 GCA_964392705.1 uncultured Gemmatimonadota bacterium | reverse complement strand
GTCTCGCTCGAGGCGGGATGGGTCCGCAGGCGCGTCGGGAACCGGTCCCACGTGACCTACGGCTACAACGGCCAGGTGCCCGGGCCGCTCTTCCTGATCCCACAGGGAGCGACGATCACCGTCGGCTTCCGGAACCGGATCGACGCCCCCACGACCGTCCACTGGCACGGGATCCGCCTGGAGAACCGCTTCGACGGGGTTCCCGGCCTCACGCAGGAGCTCGTGCCACCGGGCGGGGAGTTCCGCTACGAGGTGCGCGTCCCCGACGCCGGCATCTACTGGTACCACCCTCACCACCGCGAGGATGTGCAGCAGGACCTGGGGCTCGCCGGGAACCTGATGGTCCGGCCTTCCCGCGATGACTACTACGGGCCGGCCAACCGCGAAGAGACGCTGTTGCTGGACGACCTGCTCCTGGGAGAGACGGGCCTGGTGCCGTACGGGCGCGAGGGGGCCACGCACACCCTGATGGGGCGGTTCGGGAACGTCCTCCTGGTGAACGGCGAGCCCGACTACGGGCTCGAGGTGGCGCGCGGCGAGGTCGTACGCCTCTTCCTCACCAACGCGGCCAGCACCCGCACCTTCAACCTCTCGATCCCCGGTGCCGAGCTGAAGCTGGTCGGCTCGGACGTGGGCAACTACGAGCGCGAGGCGTGGGTCGAGAGCGTGCCGATCGCCCCGGCCGAGCGGTACGTGGTGCACGCGCGCTTTCCGGCGGCGGGCGAATATCCCCTGCTGAACCGCGTGATCGCGATCGACCACCTGGCGGGCGCCTTCTTCCCCGAGGTCGACACGCTCGGCCGGATCCGCGTCGGCCCCGAGCCGGTCGCCGAGGACCACTCGGCCGCCTTCGCCCGGCTGCGGGCCCACCCCTGGGTGGTCGAGGAGGTGACGCCGCTCCGCCGCCACGTGGATCGTCCGCCCGACCTGCGGCTCGATCTGGACATGGAGGCCCGCGACCTGCCCCTGGTGGTCGATCGCCTGATGCGGCTCGACTCGGCCTACTTCCACCCGGTCGAGTGGAGCGGCACGATGCCGATGATGAACTGGATCTCCACCGCCGAGCGGGCCCGCTGGATCCTGCGCGAGCCCGAGGTGGGACGCGAGAACATGGAGATCGACTGGCGCTTCCGGGTGGGCGATCGCGTGAAGATCCGGATCCGGAACCGGCGGGAGGCGCTCCACGCCATGCAGCACCCGATCCACATCCACGGCCAGCGGTTCCTGGTGCTGGCGCAGGACGGCGTGCCGAACGACAACCTGGTGTGGAAGGACACGGCCCTCGTGCCCGTGGGCTCGTCGGTGGATATCCTTCTCGAGCTGTCGAACCCCGGCCGCTGGATGCTCCACTGCCACATCGCGGAGCATCTGGACTCGGGGATGATGCTGGCGTTCACGGTGGACCCGCCATGACGACGTACTCACGAGGAGAGTAGAAATGCGCGCACCTCGAGTTCTCGCTACGCTGCGACAGGACGGTCATTCCGTCGGGGCGGCGATCGCCGTGGCCGTCGTGGCCTTGTCGACCTTGCCGGTGGCCAAGATCCCCCTGGCCGCCCAGGACGGCGCCTCGCTCTCCGAGGAGGTCCGCGAGTACGTGAGCGTGGACGCCACCGTCGTGGCGCTCGTGGGCGTCACCGTGCTGGACGGGACGGGGGCGCCGGCCCGGCCCGGCCAGACGGTGCTGATCCGGGAGGGTCGGATCGCCGCGGTGGGTCCGAGCGCCGAGGTCGAGGTGCCCGACGACGCCGAGCGCCACGAGCTCGAGGGGCACACGGTGATCCCGGGCATGGTGGGCCTCCACAACCACGTCTTCTACATGGCGGCCGGCGGCCGGCAGGCCCAGCTCAACTACAGCGCGCCGCGGCTGTACCTGGGCTCCGGAGTGACGACGATCCGCACCACGGGGAGCGTCTCCCCGTACGCCGACCTGAACCTGAAGACGTCGATCGACGCCGGCGAGACGCCCGGACCCCGGGTGCACGTGACGGCGCCCTACATGACGGGGGGCTCCGGCGGGCCCGTGGCCGACATGGCCGAGCTCACCAGCCCCGAGGAGGCGCGCCGCTTCGCCCGCTACTGGGCCGAGGAGGGGGCCACGTGGCTCAAGGCGTACACCACCATCCACCGCGAGGAGCTGGCGGCCGCGATCGAGGAGGCGCACGCGGCCGGCATGAAGGTGACGGGCCACCTCTGCTCGGTCACCTTCTCCGAGGCCGTGGACCTGGGGATCGACAACCTGGAGCACGGCTTCAGCACGGCCACCGACCTCGACTCCCGGAAGCAGCCCGACGAGTGCCCCCCGGGCAGCATGATGGTGATCGGGGAGGACGCCGATCCCGCGGGCCCGGAAGCCATGGCCGTGATCGAGAAGCTGGTCGAGCACGAGGTGCCGATGACCTCCACGCTGGCGGTGATCGAGCCGTTCATCCCGAACCGGCCGGTCACCGACAAGCGGACGCTCGAGGCGATGGCGCCCGAGGTTCGCGAGGCCTACCTGGACCTGCGCGAGCAGATCGATGCCGCCGGCCCGGAGTTCCCGTTCCAGGAAGTGCATCTGAAGAAGAACATGGCGTTCGAGCGCGCCTTCGTGGAGGCGGGTGGCCTGCTGGCCGCCGGCGTGGACCCGACCGGCAACGGCGGGGCGCTTCCCGGCTTCGGCGATCAGCGGAACTACGAGCTGTTCATCGAGGCCGGCTTCACGCCCGCCCGCGCCGTCCAGATCCTGACGCTGAACGGCGCGAAGGTGCTGGGCGCCGACGATGAGCTGGGCAGCGTCGAGGCGGGGAAGCGCGCGGATCTGGTGGTCCTGCGGGGCGACCCGGCCGCGGACCCCTCGGCGATCCGCGACGTCGTGCTCGTCTTCAAGGACGGGGTGGGCTACGACTCCGCGAAGCTGATCGACTCCGTGAAGGGGCGCGTCGGCATCAACTGATCGGGCGCGACGGGACGCGCCCGAGATGCTCCAGAGAGGAAGAATCCCCATGCCAGCATGCACACGGTCTCCGGACGAGGCGGCGGCGTCCGCGGTGGGGGCGGCGTCCTCGGTTGCGGCGCTTCCCGCGGCTCTGGTCGCGGGCGCGCTGCTCTGGATGGCGGCTCCGGTCGACGGCCAGTCCTCGTCCGAGTTGTCCGACGAGGTGCGGGAGTACGTGGAGGTGGAAGCTCCGACCGTCCTCCTGCGGGGCGTGCGCGTGATCGACGGAACCGGGGCGCCGGTCCGCGAGGACCAGGCGGTCCTCATCCGCGAAGGCCGGATCGCCGCGGTCGGCCCCGCCGCCGAGGTCGGGGCGCCGCCCGACGCTCGGGTGCTGGACCTCGAAGGGCATACGGTCATCCCCGGCATGGTGGGGCTCCACGACCACCTCTTCTACACGGCCGTGGGCGGCCGGCGGGCGCAGCTCAACTTCAGCGCCCCGCGACTCTACCTGGCGTCCGGCGTGACCACGATCCGGACCACGGGCAGCACCTCGCCCTACGCCGACATCAACCTGAAGAGCTCGATCGACGCGGGACGCGTGCCGGGGCCCCGCATTCACATCACCGCGCCCTACATCTCGGGGGACGCCGATCCGGCGCTCCACCGGGCCAAGCTGTCCAGCCCGGAGGAGGCGCGCCGATTCGTCGGCTACTGGGCCGAGGAGGGCGCCTCCTGGATCAAGGCGTACACGAACATCCGGCGGGCCGAGTTGGCGGCGACGATCGAGGAGGCCCACCGGCGCGGCTTGCGGGTGACGGGCCACCTGTGCTCGGTGAGCTTCCGGGAGGCCGTCGAGCTCGGGATCGACAACTTGGAGCACGGACTGCTCACCGCCTCCGATTTCGCCGAGGGGAAGGAGCCCGATCGCTGTCCCTCGAACCTGATGGTCATGGTGGGCCGGACGGCCGATCCGACCGGCGCCGAGGCTACGGAAGTGATCCGCACCATGGTCGATCACGGCGTCGCCATGACCTCGACGCTGGCCGTGTACGAGCCGTTCTTCCCCGGCCGCCCGGTCCGCGACGAGCGGACCCTCGAGGCGATGGCGCCCGAGGTGCGGGAGGCGTACCTGGAGTTCCGCGAGCAGGTGGATGCGGCGACCGAAGCCTACCCCCTGCGGCCGGAGTTCCTGGAGAAGGCGATGGCGTTCGAGCGCGCCTTCTTCGAGGCGGGCGGCGTGCTCGCGGCGGGCGTCGACCCCACCGGGGTGGGTGGGGCGCTGCCGGGCTTCGGGGACCAGCGGAACTACGAGCTGTTCATCGAGGCCGGCTTCACGCCCGCCCAGGCGGTCCGGATCCTGACCCTGAACGGCGCGCAGGTGCTGGGCGCCGACGACGAGCTTGGCAGCGTGGAGCCGGGCAAGCTGGCCGACCTGGTGGTCGTCGCCGGCGATCCGACCTCCGACGCCTCGGCGATCCGGAACGTCGAGCTCGTGTTCAAGGACGGGGTCGGCTACGACGCCGGCGCCCTCATCGAATCGGTGAAGGGCAGGGTGGGGGTCCAGTAGTGAAGACGCGGTAGCCCGCATGTTCGGTAGCTGAGGGCTCGGTAGCCCGCATGTCCCGGTTCCGCTTCGTGCCGCTGTCGGGCCACCGGAAGTATCCGCCGGAGGAGATGGAGAGGCGCGCCACCGCCTTCCGGCGCGAGGCCGAGAGACGCCGCACGGTGCGCCACTATTCCGACCGGCCTGTTCCGCGGTCCGTCATCGAGGAGTGTATGCGGGCCGCGGGGACGGCGCCGAGCGGCGCCCACATGCAGCCGTGGCACTTCGTGGCCGTCGCCGATCCCGATCTCAAGCGCCGAATCCGCGAGGCGGCGGAAGAGGAGGAGCGGGCGTTCTACGAGGGGCGGGCGCCGGACGAGTGGCTCGCGGCCCTGGCGCGGCTGGGCACCGACCGTCACAAGCCGTTCCTCGAGACGGCCCCCTGGCTGATCGCGATCTTCGCCCGGAGCTACGGCCTCGATCCGGACGGGTCGAAGCGGAAGCACTACTACGTGCAGGAGTCGGTGGGGATCGCGGCCGGGATCCTGATCACGGCGCTCCACCACGCCGGGCTCGCCACGCTCACCCACACGCCGAGCCCGATGGGCTTCCTGAACGAGATCCTGGGGCGCCCCTCGAACGAGCGCCCCTTCCTGCTCCTGGTGGTCGGCCATCCGGCGGAGGACGCCGTCGTCCCGGACCTCGAGCGCGAGCCGCTCGAGCGAATCGCGTCGTTCCGGTAACCC
>CAYMQZ010000191.1:0-5233 GCA_964392705.1 uncultured Gemmatimonadota bacterium | reverse complement strand
CTCACAGGGTGAAGCTCTGCGCCGCGTCCGGCAGTCGGAGCCCCACGCTGACGGCCTCCGCCACCCTCAGCGGGTCGACGCGGCCCTCGACGACATCCTCGCCCGACACCCAGCGCTCGGAGTTGAGGTCGACCACCAGCGTGACCGTCTGGCCCGGCGCGAGTTGCACCGGCGCGGGCAGGTCCAGATCGACGGCGATTCCGGCCGGCCCGGCGACCTCGAGCGAGGCTCCGCCCGCGAGCTCGATGGACCCGAAGGTGCTCCCGTCGGTGAGCTCCGCCGCGGCGTCCGTCACGTTCAACCGCACGTGCCGGTAGGTCCCCACGGGCACTTCGCCACCCTCGTGGACCGTGGCCTCGGCATCCCCGTCCTGCAGGGCCAGGCTCAGCCGGCGCGGGGTCCCGAGCGGTACCCAGGAGCTTCCGTCCCCGGAGACCAGGACCTGGATCTCGGCCCCCAGCGTGCCGTGGTAGTACTTGGCGCCGAACTGCTTGTGGTGGGCGAAGAGGAACCCCCGGTGCGGAGCCGCGGCCGTCAGCGTGACCGGATCGTCCAGGGCCACCGCCTGCAGCACGCCCGTCTCGGGCGGCGCCGTGCCCTCCGCGCAGCCCAGGGTCCCCAGCGCGACCGTCAGCGCCGCGATACGAAACGTTCGGTTCATCTCGCGCTCCTCCTGTCGCTCGCGTCCCGGCGGCCGGGGGCGATCGTTGCCGGCAGCCGCGGCGATCCGTAGTCGGTCGTAACTCTACCCGTCGTCGGGTCCCTCGTTTCGCGCCGCCGACAGGATCAGTAGCTCAGCATCAGCCGCAGGTCCAGGTGACTCCGGGCCAGCGTGAAGTCCTCCTGCTCGGCGAGGACTTCCCGGCGCGTCAGTCCCAGGCCGTGGAGGTAGACCGACCAGCTCGCCTTGACGCTCACGTCCAGTCCCCGGGGAAGGGGCCCGTAGTTGCGGATCGGCACGGCCTCGACCCCCGCCCCGGCGTGCCACGTGTTGGGAAGGAGATTGTCCGGCGGAAAGAGGGACGGCCTTCGCTTCCAATCGGTCTCTTCGGGATCGAGCGGCTCGCCGCCCAGGGTGGCCCCGGCCACGCGGAACCAGCTCAGCCCGTAACCGGCCTTCACGAACGGCAGGACCGCGCCCGTTTTCAGGTTGTAACGGAGGCTTCCCGAGTATTCCCACAGCTCCAGGTCGCCCTCGACCGGCACCAGCTCGCCGTCGGGCCGGCGAACGTCGAAGCCCAGATCCCCCTCGACCCTGCGGACCATGTTCTCGGTGACGAACTTCCGGCCCACGTGGAACTGCACCATCGCCAGGGGGCCGAGGCCCGCCGTGGCGTCCACGTTCTCGATCGTGCCGGACGGGTCGGTCGCGTCCAGGGCAGGTTGAATCTGGTCGAACAGCACGGGATCGGTGAACAGGAGGACGAAGTTCTCAGGGAGGAACGACACCGAGACCCCGCCGCCGGCTCCGACGAAACGGAAGGGGATGCGCTCCTGCGGATAGAAGGTGGGATGCCTGGAGGTGAAGGGGACGCGCAGCGGCCACAGTGGCAGGCGCCAGATGAAGTCGAACGGGGGAAGGATCGTGAGGGTGGGCAGCGTGAGGTTCAGGAACCCCCAGCTGTTCATGAAGGCGTCCTGCCACCCGAGGGGGAAGGTGCCGGAGAACTTGTGGGGCTGGTACTGGCCATCGGTCGTGAGGGACCCGATCCGGTTCCACTTGTTGTTGTACGCGGGCCCCGGCGGCGCGAGGTTCCCCGTCTCGGCGTGACTCACGATGCCGGCGAAGGGCGACCTCACGGCGGGGTAGCCGAACCGAACCGGAAGCACGTGCCAGAACCAGTCGCGGCGGGCATCGGGTTTCCGCTCCACGAGGTCGATCAGCCGTTCCCAGTCGGGCAGGATCCGGAGCAGCGAGGGGTCGTCGTAACGCTCCACGCGAGCGGGCGGGCGCCGGCCCGAGCCGAGGGTCCGCCAGTGCAGGTCGAGCGGCGCGGTGATCGCCTCCGCCGCGCCAGCCGGCCCGATGTCCTTGTACAGGCCCGGGAACGGGTAGCTGGCGTGGCCGTCCCGGTTCGTACCGCCCGGAGCCGCCAGCAGCTGGTCCATCCCCTTGTTGTCGCCGCCGATGTAGACGAGGGGATGGGTGTTCACCTCAGTCTCATCGGGCCCGGTGTACGCCATCTCCCGCGTGCGTGCCCATATCCAGGCTTCGCCCAGCTGCTCCTCCGAGCGGCCTTCGACCTCGCGCCGCCAGGTCTCGCGTGACCGGTAGACGTTCGGCTCCAGGAAGTCGAGCGCCCATACGTTGAAGTGGAAGAAGTACTCGACCCGGGCCATAACGAGGTCCTGCGACCCCTCCGCGCCGGATCCGTCGAGAATCCCCTCCACCTCGGCCCGACTCAGCGTCGCGACCCCCCGCTCCGCGTTCGCCCGCGTCGTGATGACCACGTTCAGCGGTTGCCAGTCGCCCTCGTGGTCGTTCCCGCCGTCGTTGGACGGATAGAAGGCGAAGTACTGCATCACGAGCTCGTAACGGCGCTCGCCATCGGGCGTGCGAGCCGCGTGGGCGAACGGGTGCGCGTAGAGACGCTTGAGCGCGGCGTACTCCCGCGGCGCCTGCCCGGAGATCAGGTTGCGATACTCCCGCCGCCAGTCGGCGGGCCCGCTGCCGGGGAAGTCGAAGAACAGGACCTGGAAGCGGCGACCCTCGGGTGGATGCACCGCGGCGGGGAAGGCCTGGCTGCCGGGCCTCCGCGGGTCGAACTCGCGAAACAGCCGCAGAAGGCTCCGATCGTCCTCGGGACCTCTCCGCGGGGACACGTCGATCGTCCGCGAGCCGACCCGCGTCCAGCCGCCCCTATGCAGCTCCCACGTGTCGATGTGGAGCGGAAAGGCGGGTCCACGCCGGATGAAGCCTTCGAAGGCGATGGGGCGGTGCGTCGTGTTGCGGACGAAGAGGGGCGAGAAGCGAGCGGCCAGGGCGAGAAGCCGCTCGCCCCTCCGGTCGTCGATGCCGTCGACCGGCTCCCGATCGCGATAGGAGGGGTCGGCGCGATCGCCGTACAGGTGCAGCTCCCGGCTGGCCTCCGTCTGGCTGGTGAGCCGGGGCTGAAGGAGCGGTACGAAGCGGAGGTAGCGATCCCGCGGGATCTCCTGCGCGAAACCCTGCGATACCGCCGGCGGCGAGAGGAGCGAGCCCGCCAGCAGCGACGCGAGGATGAAGGCCGACGGACCGAGACGAGTCGTTCGCGACCGCACCTTCATCCGAGCCTCGTCGTCCGTCCGCCTACGGGAAGATCCCTCGCTCCCGGTAGACCCGCGCGACCTTGTCGATCGCGTTGAGAAAGGCGGCGGAGCGCAGGTCGGACTCGTGCCGCCGGGCGGACTCGCGGATCTCGTGATACGCGGAGACCATCGTCTCCTCGAGCCCCGAGTTCACCAGGTCCTCCTCCCCGGCGCCGGAGATGGCGGCCGCGAACGTCTCCTCGTCCAGGGCCCGTCCGCTCAGGTGCTCGACGGCGTGCAGGATCCGCCGGTTGCTCGTTTCCTGGAAGCGCTTCTCCATGCGCCCGAAGCGCAGGTGCGTGAGGTTCTTCACCCACTCGAAATAGGACGCCGTCACGCCGCCCGCGTTCAGGTAGACGTCGGGCAGGACCAGGATTCCCCGCTCCCGGAGGATTTCCGCCGCGTCCGCCGTCACCGGCCCGTTGGCGGCCTCCGCCACGACGCTCGCGCGGATCCGTGGGGCGTTCTCCCGCGTGATCACGGCCTCCAGGGCCGCGGGGACGAGGACCTCGCACTCCAGCTCCAGCGCCTCATCGCTCCGGTCGATGGTCCTTGAGCCCGGGAAGTCCCGGATCGAGCCGTGCTCGCCCCAGTGCTCGCGGACGGCCTCGGGATCGAGGCCCTTCTCCGAGAGGATCGCGCCGTCCCATTCGGCGATTCCGACGATCCGCGCGCCGGCCTCGTGCAGGTACTTCGCGGCGTGGAACCCCACGTTCCCGAAACCCTGGATCACCACCCGCTTTCCCTCGAGGCCCACCTCCAGACCGAGCGCCGTCATGTCCTCGCCGACCGAGCACGCCTCCCGGACCCCGAAGAACACGCCGCGGCCGGTGGCCTCCAACCGGCCCCGCACCCCGCCCTCGGCGAGCGGCTTCCCGGTCACGCACCCGGCTCCGTTCAGCTCTCCGGGACGCATGGACATGTAGGTGTCCACGATCCAGGCCATCTCCTGGGGCCCCGTCCCGTAGTCGGGGGCCGGCACGTCCACGGCGGGCCCGATGAAGTTCTTCTGGATCAGCTCGAAGGTGAAGCGGCGCGTGATCCGCTCGAGCTCGGCTTCCGTGTACTCGGACCGGTCGATCCGGACCCCACCCTTCGCGCCGCCAAACGGGACGTCGACGATCGCGCACTTGTAGGTCATCAGCGCGGCCAGGGCGATCACCTCGTCCTCGGAGACCGTGGGGGCGAAGCGGATGCCGCCTTTGACCGGAAGCTTGTGGCTGCTGTGCACGGCCCGCCAGCCGTGGATCACCTCCACCGAGTCGTCGTCCCGCTCGAGGGGGAAGCTGACGTGGCAGACGATGTTGCACGCCTTGATCTGCTCGAGCAGGCCGCGGGGATAGTCGGCGAGGGTCGCCGCCCGGTCGAAGTAGCGATTGACCTGCTCGAAGAAGCGCTCGCTCGAGGACATGCGGTGCTCCGGTCCGTCGGGAACACAGCGCGCCCGGCGGAGGCCGAGCTCGGCGGACGGCCTCAAGGTGAGCGGCGCCCCGGGACGCGGCAAGCCGTCGCTTCCCCGGATGCACAGGCCGCCTCACGCTGAGCGTCCGGCCGGCGCGACGGACGGCCGCCGCGGGACGGACGGCCGCCGCGGGACGGTCAGGGAGCGTCGGCGTCCGCCTCGGGCAGCTCGTAGCGCCAGATCGCGGGGGTCGGATCGTGGGAGACCGCGTACAGGCGGCCCGCCCGCTCGTCGACCGCCAGCGCGATCGCCGCCTCCCGCAGCCGCAGGGCGCCGAGGAACTCACCCTCCCAGTCGAAGACGTGCACGTACTCGCCGAAGGTCGGTCGGTCCGGGTAGCCCGCCGGGGTCCGGCCCGAGAAGAGGCCGTACAGGCGTGTCGGCGTGGCCGCGAGGTCCACGTAGCCGTAGCGGACATCATCGCCCGTGGCCATCGCGGGCTCGCCGGCCCGCTCGCGGATCCCGAAGCGCGGCTCGAACGCG
>CAYMQZ010000190.1:0-5271 GCA_964392705.1 uncultured Gemmatimonadota bacterium | reverse complement strand
GCCAGCTCCTCGGCCATGATCTCGAGCGGGGGCGGCGTGGGCCCGGGGAGGTTGGCGACGAAGCGACCGCCCGGCGCCAGGACACGCCGGATTTCCCGCAGCCCGGCCCGCCGGTCGGAGAAGAACTGGAGCCCCATCCCGCAGAGCACGACGTCGAAGCTCTCGTCCGGCAGCGGGATCGCCTCGGCCGGCGCTTGGTGCCAGGCGATGGCCGCGTCGGAGGGTGACATCCGGCGGGCGACCGCCAGCATGGCCGGGTTGGGATCCAGGCCCGCGACCGTCCCCTCGGAGCCGACCGCCTCCGCGGCGAGCCGCGTGACGGCGCCCGTCCCGCAGGCGACGTCCAGCACGCGCTCATCGGGACGAAGGGCAGCCGCCTGGACGAGATCCTCCGCCACGGGGGCGCCGATGGCAGGGACGAAATACCGCTCGTAGTTTTCCGCCGCCCTCTGCGCGTACGCCGCGTCGTAGGGTCGATGGGACATCCTGGCGCCTCCTGTCCTGGGTCCCGGCACGTCTTCCTTCTGCTTCCTTCCGCCCGAGCTTCGGACACTACGACATGGGAGACGATGTCTCCAATCCCGCGAGGGCGCTCGGCCGGTTCGGATGACGGGGAAGAAGGAGGAGGCGGCGAGCCCGAAATGACCCTGCTACTCGAGTTACATTAGAGTTCCGTCCAATCCTCGTGTTGCTCGAACGCGTGAGCCGCGAGGTAGATGGTGCTCTCCTCCCAGTGCCGTCCCACCAGCATCATGCCCACCGGCAATCCGTCGCTGGTGCCGCACGGGATCGACATCGCCGGATGGTGGCTGACATTGAACGGGGCGGTATTCGCGAGATTCGCCAGGGCAGATCCGACCTGGACTTCGATCGGCGCGTCCGGCGGTGGGAGCTGTTGGGCCTTCATCGCCGTGGTGGGAAGCAGGAGGAGGTCCACCTCCCCGAGGGCCTCGTCGTAGGCCCCGCGAAGCTGGCGGAAGAGGTTCACCGCCCGCGCGTAAAGCCGGTGCCCATGCTCCCTCCGCACGAACTCGGACAGGATCAGAACGCTCTTCACCGTCTCCGGCAGGTCATCGGGCCGCTCTCGCCAGGAGCTCTGGATGGCCGGGAGTCCCGGTTCGAGCGCCTCTTCCCGGCCCATGCCGAGCCCGTCGGAGTGGAACATCGTGTGCACGACGGACTGGCCGGCGCCGAAGAGGATCGCACCGCCCAGCCCGTGCATCGGGACGGAGACCGAAGAGACATCCGCCCCCAGGGTACCGAGCCGCTCGGAGGCCGCCCGGACCTTCGCGTCCACGTCCGGCTCGGATTCGTCCAACCCGAAGCCTTCCTCGAGGACTCCGATTCGGAGGCGGTCGACCCCCTGGCCCAGCGCTCCCGTATACTCGTCTACTCGCGGATTCTTCTGCCTCGGGTCGAGGCCGTCGGCACCCGCCAGGATCTCCAGGAAGAGCGCGTTGTCCTCGACGCTCGCGGTGATGGGGCCCGCGTAGTCGATAGTCGGGTCCATTCCCAGAATCCCCGTGTAGGGGACCAGACCGTGGGTCGGCTTCATCCCGTAGGCCCCGCACCACGAGGAAGGGATCCGGATCGATCCCGCCTGGTCGCACCCGATCGCCAGGTCGACCTCGCCGGCCGCCACGAGGGCCGCGCTTCCGGACGACGACCCCCCGGCCGAGTAGCCGTGTCGGTGGGGGTTGTGAACCGGTCCCGTCTCGCTCGTGTGGCTCCCGCCGGAGAGGCAGTAGGCCTCGCAGGCCGACTTCCCGACGATCGAGCCCCCGGCGTCGAGAATCCGGGTGACGACGGTGGCGTCCATCGCTGGAACGTACCCCTCGAGAATCCTCGTGCCGTTCAGGAGCGGCACCTCGGCGACCATCACGTTGTCCTTCACGGCGATCGTCCGGCCGTGAAGCTTGCCGCTCGGTGCGTGGTCGATCTCGGTCCGCACGTGCCAGGCGCCGAGCGGGTTGTCGTCCTCGGTCGGTCGCCGGCTCCGCCTGTCGGGGTACTTCACCTCGGGCAGCCCGTCGGACAGGCCGTCGATGGCCTCGAAGCCCGCCCACAGGGCCGACGACACCCCGGCGTACGCGGCGATCGCGTCTTCCGACAGGTGAAGGCCCAGATCCTCCGCGATGGACGCGACATCGGATGGCTCGGGGGGTCTCATGGGGTCCACTCCTGCGAGAAGGAAGGGGAACTGTCGTGACAGCCCGCTCTCGAGACCGCGGCCTCGGTCGAAGCGGCGTGAGTTTGCTCGCCCAGCCGACCGACCAACGTTCGCCGAGGGGCGCGCGGCGGGCAAGCGATGCGGGGCCATGGACAAGCCCGCTCCCGTCGGCGGACATGACGCAGATGTCCTCGTCCCGGCCGAGGGCGAATTTCCCACCGTCCGACGACCAGGCAGCGCGCTCGTCGCCCGGGCTCACGACCGGGGCGACCTCGTAGTCCCCGGGTTGCCGAGGCTTCAGCCCGGTTAGAGAATCACGCATGGTTTCGGAAGCGCTCGCCTATCCTCCATTCGTGGGTCGCGAGGCGGAGCTGGAGCGCCTCGACGGCTTCCTCGCCCGCGCGCTGGTCGGGGAGTGCGCGATCTGTTTCGTGACCGGCGGAGCCGGCACCGGGAAGACGGCGGTTCTGACCGCGTTCGCGAGGCGCGCCCAACGAGCCGATCCCGGCCTGGTCGTGGCCATCGGCGACTGCAACGCTCAGACCGGAGCCGGCGATCCCTACCTGCCGTTCCGCGAGATCCTGGGTCAGCTGACGGGCGATGTGGAGGGCCGTCTGGCGGAGCGGAAGATGACCGAGGAGAACGCCGGCCGCCTGCGGCGTCTTCTCCGCTCCTCGGCCGAGGCGTTGGTCGAGCATGGACCGGATCTGGTGGAGCTCGTGATTCCGGCCGGCGCGATTCTCACGCGCCTCGGCGCTCGTGTCGTCTCCCGCCTTCCATGGGCGCGCCGGCTTCACGAGCTCGCCGAGCGCCCGCTGGACCACGGCGTGGCGATCGATCCGGGGAGCGGGCTGGAGCAGAGCCACATCTTCGAGCAATTCACCAACGTGCTCCGCGCCCTGGCCGATCGGCATCCGCTGGTCCTGATCCTGGACGACCTGCACTGGATCGATGCCGCCTCCGCGGAACTCCTCTTCCACCTCGGCCGCAGGCTGGGTCCGCACCGGGTGCTGCTGATCGGTGCCTATCGAGCCGCCGACCTCCGGTCCCGGCGTACGGAAGCCGACGGCGGCCACCCCCTCGAGCCGGTGCTGGGGGAGCTGAAGCGTCTGCACGGCGATGTCTGGATCCCGCTTGACGGGGCCGAGCCGCCGGGGCCGGAAAGCGCGGGCGCCGCGCGCGGTTCCGGGAGCTCGGCGGAGCGGTCGGTCGGGACCGCGCGGCGGTTTCTGGATGCGCTGGTCGATCTGCAGCCCAACCGTCTGGACGAGTCGTTCCGAGAGTCGCTGTTTCGTCATACGGAGGGGAATCCTCTGTTCACCCTCGAGTTGTTGAGGAGTCTCCGTGAGCGCGGCGACCTCGTACGAGACGAGGCGGGACGCTGGGTCGAGGGCCCCGACCTGTCCTGGGATGCCATGCCGCCGCGGGTGGAAGCCGTGATCGGGGAGCGCGTGCGCCGCCTGGGCGACCGGCTCCAGGACCTGCTTCGGATCGCCTCCGTGGAGGGAGAGGAGTTCACCGCCGAAGTCGTAGCGTCCGTGTCGGACGAGCCCGTCCGGGCCGTGGTGGCGGCGCTCGGCGGCCCCCTCTCCGCGGAGCACGAGCTGGTGTGGGCCCGGGGCGTAGAACGGGTCGCCGGCCATTCGCTCGGGCTCTACCGTTTTCGCCACAGCCTCTTCCAGCGCTTCTTCTACGCTCAGCTCGACACCGTCAGACGAACGTACCTACATCACGACGTGGCCCGCGCTCTCGAGGAGCTGTACGCCGGAGACCCTAATGCCGTCGCGGTCCGTCTGGCTCTCCACTTCGAGCGAGCCGGGGAGACAGGCAAGGCGATCGAGTACCTGCAGCGGGCGGGCGACGGCGCGCGCCGTGCGCACGCGAACAAGGATGCGCTGGGGCACTACCGACGCGCCCTCGACCTCTTGGAGGAGGTCTGGACCGCGGACGCGGAGGACACCTGGGTGCGCGAGACGCGACAGGATCTGCTGGAGGGGATCGCCGATGTCCTCGAGCTCGGTGGTCGGCACGAGGAGGCGCTTCGGGCCTACGCGCGGGCGCTCGCGGTGGCCGAGGCGTCGGAGGAGGTCGGACCGGTAGAGCGGGCGCGCCTGCATCGGAAGTCGGCGAAGCCTTCGGAGCTACTCCGCCGGTACGAGGATGCGCTGGAGGCCCTGCGGCGCGCCGGGTCGGCGCTCGGAGATGGACCTGTGGGCGGAGAGGACGACGAGGCCTGGTGGCGCGAACGGATCCAGGTCTCCCTGGAGCGCATCTGGGTTCATTACTGGCTGGCGGACGAGGAGGCGATGGAGCGACTCGCCAGCGAGCTCCGCACCACTCTGGGAAGGGCCTCTCCGGTCCAGAAGGCGCGGCTGTTCGGCTGCGAGCTCCTGCTGCGCTTCCGGAAAGAACGCTATCGTCTCTCCGAGGACACCGAGGCGCTCGCTCGGCACGCGCTCGGCGCTGCGCGCGATGTGGGCGAAGCACGAGATATCGCCAACGGTCTCTTCGTCCTCGGATTCACGCTGCTGTGGCGGGAGCGCTTCGAGGAGGCGGAAGAGCGATTGGCCGCCGCGATCGAGGAAGCGCGCCGATGCGGAGACGCGGTGATCCTCGCCCGGGCACTGACGTACCTGGCCGTGGTCTATCGGCGCACCGGCCGGAGCGACCTTTCGGCCCGGATCGCGCGTCGTGCCCTGGACGTGTCGCTCGCCGGGGAGATGGGTGAATACGTCGGGATGGCGAAGGCCAACCTCGGCTGGGCGGCCTGGCGGCGTGGCGAGCGAGACGAGGCCGAGGCGCTCACGCGAGAAGCCATCGGCATCTGGCAGGAGCTCGGCTACACCTACCCGTTCAAGTGGGGTGGCTACTTCACGTTGTTCGCCTGGGCGGTGGAAGAGGATCGTATGGAAGAGGCGGCGCGACTGGCAGGCGAACTCCTGGGCCCTGTCCAGGTCGCCCTCTCCGAGGACCTGACCGGCGCCCTCGAAGCGGGAATGGCGGCGGTGGTGGGGGACGAGCCGGAGGAGGCCGGCCGGCGGTTCGAACAGGCGCTGGTGCTGGGCAGCAACGCGGACTGGGTCTGACGGGCGGTCGTGCTC
>CAYMQZ010000189.1:0-5310 GCA_964392705.1 uncultured Gemmatimonadota bacterium | reverse complement strand
GGTCTCGCTCCTGCTCGCCGTGGGCGCCGGCTGGCTGGCCGCGATGCTCTGGGTGTTGCTCGCCTGACCCGATCCGGGAACCGGGCCGAGGTCCGGGAGCCCGGCGGCGCGGCGCCCGCGTGTGCCCGCGTTACCGCGAATCGGCCACGCGCTCCTCGACCCTCGGCGATCCCCGGGCGACCTCAGGTCTTGTTGATGATCTGGGGGTCGCTCTCGTCTCCGGTGCTGATGGAGACGGTGTAGTCGAACGTGCCCAGGTTGTCGTGCGCGTCGCGAACGGTCATGGTCACGCCGGGCGTGCCCACCACCGTGAAATCGCCGGGATCGGCGGGACACGAGAAGCCCGTGAAGGTCCAGCTGGATCCCGCGGCACGGTTGAAGGTGATGTTGCCGGCCGCGGTCATGTCGATCTGTTCGGGAGCGAAGGACAGATTGCCGTTCGCGTCCCGCGTCACAGTGCAATTCGGCATGTTCTCCTCCAGGTGTGGAGCTGATGGGCCGGGTAGCGGCCCGAGGAAGCCGTCCGACGACGGCCGCTGACACTTACGGGGCCCCGTACGAGCCGCCCCCCGCCGGCGCGAGGGGCGGCGCCCGCTCGGGGCCTCATCCCGCCCTCAAGCCTTTCTCCCGGGCGAGCTCGAGGAGCTCGGGCTCCCGGTACCCCCGCCCGATCAGGTCCTCCACGGCCGGGCGAGCCTCTTCCGTGCGGTCCAGCAGCAGGAGCGTCCGGGTCCACGGGGCCAGATATTCCAGACTCTCCGAATCGCGGACGAGCGGCTGCAGGAGCGCGGCGGCGCTTCGCCACCGCTCACGCGCTTCCGCCTCCCGCCCGCCGGCCGACAGGACGCGGCCCAGGAGCAGATCGCTCTCGGCCACGTCCCGTCGTAGGCCGGGTGCCTCGGGGCTTCCCTCCGCGAGGGCCCGAAACTCGTCCCCGGCCTCCCCCGCCGCGCTTCGCGCGCTGTCGAGGAGGCCCGCCGCGTAGAACGCCCGGCCCGCGCTCAGCGCCGCGCGGCCGGCGAGATGCCGCCAGTCTCCGTTCGTCGGATCTACGGCCACGAGAGCGGCCAGCGCGGTCCGGCTCCGCCGGAGCAGCCGCAGCCCCTCCCCCGTCTCGCCGGCCACCGCGAGCGAGGCCCCGAGCGTCCGCTCGGAGGCCGCGAGGTTCCGTCGCCACTCCGCGTTGTCGGGATCCAGCTCGACCAGCTCCCGGGCGATCCGGTGGTCGGAGCGGCGGTGGACGAGGGCCTCTTCCTCGGCTCCGCGCATCTCCAGCAGATTGGCGAGGAAGGCGTGCGCGTCGGCCAGGTGGCGGCGCCACGCGGCGTTCGACGGGTCCCCCTCGGCCAGCGCCTGCTTGATCCGGAGCTCGGAGCGGAATTCCTCCTCCGCCTCGGGCAGCCGTCCCAGCTTCTGGAGCACGACGCCCACCTTGTTGTGCTCGACGGCGAGGTCGAAGCGGCGGTCCGGATCCTCCGGCCGGCGAGCCGCGAGCTCGCGCTTCACGTCCAGGGTGCGGCGGAACGCTTCCAGCGCTCCCTCCAGGTCTCCCTGCGCCTCCTTCACGGACCCGATCGTACTGTGCGCGTAGCCCAGCTCGAGGCGATAAGACTCGTTCTCAGGCTCGGCCTCCACGAGGCGCTCCGAGATCTGGAGATAGGGAACGAACTCCGCCAGGGCCGGCTCGAACTCGTTCCGCAGGTAGCGCACGTAGCCGACCCAGAAGTGGCTGGCCCCGAGGCCCACCTGCCACTCGCCGTTCCGGGGGTCGCGGGCCACGAGATCCTTCGAGCGGTCGAGGGACTCCCGGAACGCTTCCATCGCGGCGGCCAGGTCTCCCTGCGCCATGCGGACTTCCCCCAGCTGGCGCAGGGTCTGGGTGCGGCGGAACAGCTCCTGGTCGCTCAACCGTTCCTCCGGCACGGCGGCGAAGTAGGCCAGGGCCTGGTCCCCCACGTCGTCCAGCAGCTCCAGGCGACCGATCGGCTCGAGCTTCCCCCGGAGGTCGCCCAGCATGAAGCCGATCAGGTCCTCGGCCTGTCCCTGACGGAGGCTCGCCTCATCGCGAGCGCGGGCGATCCGCTCCGCTTGCACCGTCTGCAGGATCGCCGCCCCGACCAGCGCCACGAGCAGGGCCGCCGCGAAGGCGACGCCGGCCGTGTGGCGGCGGACGAACTTCCGCAGCCGGTAACGCGCGCTCGGGGGACGGGCAAGGACCGGCTCGTCGGCCAGGAAGCGCTCGAGATCCAGGGCCAGGCCGTTCGCGGTCTCGTAGCGCCGCTCACGGTCCCGTTCCATGGCCTTCATGACCACCCAGTCCAGGTCGCCCCGCAGCGTCCGGATCACGGCCGCCGGCTCCGAGCTCCGGCGCTCCGCCGCGACCGCCTCCTCCCCCTGGCGGAAGCGGGCGCTCGCCCTGGGCGTCTCGCGCTCCCGGACGGCGGCGTAGGCCGCCCAGCCGCGATACGCCGAGCGCTCGAACGGGAGCATGCCCGTCAGCAGCTCGTACAGCAGCACGCCCAGGGCGTAGATGTCCGAGCGGGTGTCGATGTCGGGCTCGGCCCCCATCTGCTCCGGGCTCATGTAGGCCGGGGTCCCCACCAGCTCGTCGGCGCGGGTCAGACGGGTACCGTCCGCATCGACCTCCGTCGCCCGGGCGATCCCGAAATCGATCACCTTGGGCAGCGGCCGATCGTCCGCCTCGGTCACGAGGATGTTGGAGGGCTTGAGGTCCCGGTGGATCACGCCCTTCTGGTGAGCGTGCTGGACCGCCCGGCACACCTGGACGAAGAGGGCCACCCGGCGCCGCACGTCCAGCCGCTTCGCATCGCAGTACTCGAGGAGCGGGACCCCGCGGACCAGCTCCATCACGAAGTAGGGGCGGCCCGACTCCGTGGCGCCGGCGTCGTGGACCGCGGCGATGGAGGGGTGCTCCATGACCGCCAGGGATTGCCGTTCCGATTCGAAGCGCGCGATCACCCGCTCCGAGTCCATCCCCGGCTTCAAGAGCTTGAGCGCGACCTCGCGACGAACGGGCTCCCGCTGCTCGGCCCGGTAGACGAGCCCCATGCCGCCCTCGCCGAGACGCTCCAGGAGGCGGTAGGGACCCACTCGATCGGGATCGACAGGAACCAACTCTCGAGCTTTCGGCGTTGGGCTGCCGGTGTCCGTCGGACGGCGTGCGCTCCGGGCACCGGCGATGGCTGGCGCGTTCCTCGGGCGACCGCGGAAGAATAGCGAGGGGCGGGGAAAAGCGGTAGCGGCCACGTCGCGGGCACCTGCGTACAGGTCACGGGTGGCGCGCGCGCCCCCCCGCCCGCGGCGTCGCTTCGAGCTTCTTCCACGGCGATCACGACGCGTCGGGGGCCCGCGACCCCACGATCACGTGGGGGATCCCGCTCTCGCTCAGCCGCCGGTTGAACGCCGCCAGGTCCGTCTCGAGCAGCGCCTCCACCTCCGCCCGGACGCCCCGCAGGCGGTCGCGCAGCAGGGCGTGGACCTCGCGCATCTCGTCGGTCGGGGGGAAGTCCGCGGTCTGCAGCACGCTTCCCAGGTAGGAGAGCTTCCGGTGGAGGCGCGCCGGGAAGCGGAGCAGGTCCTGCCCCTCGCCGGTCAGCTTCATCTGGAACAGCTTCCCCTCGACCTCGACCAGCCGTTCCTCCAGCTCCTCGGCGGCCTCCCGCAGCCCCGCCACCTCGGCGTCGGCCGTGTCCATCGCGGCCTCCAGGGTCCGCTCCAGCTCGCCGAGCTGCCGGCGCACCAGCTCGATCTCGTTGATCATCTCCGAGGCCTCGCTCAGGTCCGCGTGGATCTCGCGCGCGAGCGCGACCTGCCCGGCGATGTCGGCCTCGCTCCCCTCGCTGTTCGGGTCCTTCCGCACCTCGAGCTGGTGGCTCCCCACCTCCTCGCCGTCGATCTCGAGGCTCACCGTGTACGTCCCGGGCGGCTCGAGGATCGAGTACCGGCCGCCCCCGAAGCCGCCGGGGAGCGGCCGCCAGCCCTCGTCGCCCACCTCGATCTCGGGGGCGTGGAGGGGCGGGGTGCGCAGCCTGATCTCCGGAGTCTCCTCGCCCCGCAGGTTCCACCAGACGCGGTTGATCCCGGCGCTCGCGGTGTCCGTGAGGACGCGCACGGTGTCGCCCGCCGCGCCCAGGATGGCGAGCTTCGCCTCGACCGTATCGCCCTCGGCCACCGACCTCACCCAGTAGTTGAGCGAGGCCCCGTACTCGGGGTTCTCGCCCGCCGTCGGGTCGTTCGGGACGGCCATGTTCTCGGTCACCGGGCGGAAGCGGTAGGCGGCCCGCGGCTGGAACAGGTGGACGTCGGAGGCCCGCACCTCGGCCGTGAGCCGCTGGAGCGGAGTCACGTCGTCCAGGATCCAGATCCCGCGCCCGTAGGTCCCCACCACCAGGTCGTCGAAGTGCTCCTGCACCTGGAGCCAGTACATGGGCGTGGGCGGCAGGTTGTTCTGGAGCGAACCCCAGCTCGCGCCGTCGTCGAAGGAGACGTAGAGGGCGCTCTCGGTGCCCGCGTAGAGGAGACCGGGCCGCACGGGGTCCTCGCGCACGTTCCGCACGTAGCTGGTGGCGGAGGGCTCGATGCCGTCGGTGATCCTCGTCCAGCTCTGGCCGTAGTCCTCGGTCTTGTAGATGTAGGGGTCGAAGTTCCCGGTGAAGTGGAACTCGACCGCCAGGTAGGCCTTCCCCGCCTCGTGCGCCGAGGCGTCGATGTTCCGCACCACCCCGTCCGGCGGGAGGCCCGGCAGGTTCTCCGTCACGTCCGTCCACGTCTCGCCCCCGTCGCGGCTCACGTGCACGAGCCCGTCGTTCGTGCCCGCCCACAAGACGCCCTCCTCGACCGGCGACTCGTCGAACGCGTAGATCACACAGCAGTATTCCACCCCGATGTTGTCCGGCGTGAGGCCGCCCGAGATCCCCTGGCGAGACTCGTCGTCAGTGGTAAGGTCGGGGCTCACGACCTCCCAGCTCTGGCCCCGGTTCGTGGTCCGGTGGACGTGCTGGCTGGTCACGTAGACCGTCTCGTGGTCGTGGGGCGAGACGAGGACCGGGAAGGTCCACTGGAAGCGGTACCGGAGGCTGTCCGCGGGCCACCCCATCGTGCTCTCCGGCCACACCTCGACGTGGCGGAACTGGCGGGTCCGCTCGTCGTAGCGAACCACGATCCCGCCCGCCGCGCCGGCCCCCGAGGCGCTGGACCACACGATGTCGGGGTCGGCGGGGTCGGGCGTAGCGAAGCCGCTCTCGCCGCCCCCCACGCCGTGCCACTCGCCGCGCGTGATCCCGCCCCCGA
>CAYMQZ010000188.1:0-5368 GCA_964392705.1 uncultured Gemmatimonadota bacterium | reverse complement strand
CGCCCGCCGGGTCGCCGATGCGGGGCACCGCCTCTACATTGCAGCCCCTCGACCACGGTTTCGCTCGGCTCAGGACTCGGACGGTCGTCGCATGCTCGCCTTTCTCGCTCTCGTCCCGTCGCTTCTGCAGGCCACGCAGACACCCGTCCTGGAGTTCCCCGAAGCCGGCCTCGACGACCCAGCCGCCTACGAGGGATACTCGACCCGCTTCTTCCGCGATTCCCGCGGCAACACGTTCCAGGTGTACCTGGATGCCGGGAGCGGACGCGTCGTCCACGTGTGGGCGGACGCCGCCAACCAGAGCGCGGCGTTCACCGCGCGCGACACGGCGGGCCGACCGGCCCCCGTGGTCTGGGGCGGCCCCGGGGCCACCCCGGAGACGGATGGACGGCTCCGCGTGATGCGGTACCGGCTGGCGTCGGAGCGGGACGCGCTCGAGATCGGGTGGTTCCTGCTCGGGACCATGCGGCAGGAGCGGGATTTCCAGTACCTGGAGCGGCACCGGAGACCGTTCGGCGACCCGCCCTTCGTCTTGACCGAGCTGACGGACCTGATCGACGCCCTGGAGCGCCTTCCCGCCGGGGAGCGCGCGCGCCACCTGGCGCTGCTGGACGCCCGCGGTCCCGGGGAGCTGCGCTCCCGCCTGGAGCCCCGCGTCACGCTGGCGGGGGACGAGACGTCGTGGACGGTCCGGGTCGAGCACACGAGCCTGGACGGCCGGAATCGGCTGACGCTGGAGCTGCGCGGCGAGAGGGAAGCCTCGACGGTCAGGCTGGCGGACGACCGCATCTCGCTCCGCGCCCCGCCCAACGAGGGGATCGAGTTCGAGGTGGTGGTCTCCACCGACGCCGCCGCGCTCACGCCGCTCGACCGCGACGAGATCCTCAACGACGCGTTCGAAGCGTTCTACGCCCGTCGGCGGAGCGTGTCCGACAGCCTGCGCCGTGTCCTGCCGATGTCGGAGCACGCCCGCGACT
The DNA here is from genome assembly GCA_964392705.1 of uncultured Gemmatimonadota bacterium. Classification (GTDB taxonomy): domain Bacteria; phylum Gemmatimonadota; class Gemmatimonadetes; order Palauibacterales; family Palauibacteraceae; genus CAYMQZ01. The sequence continues at coordinate 4,391 of CAYMQZ010000188.1, read as the reverse complement.
CCACGCTCACCGCCTTCCGGCGCCTCGACCGCGACGTCCGCGCCCTCGAGCTCCTGAGCTTCGAGGAGAAACTGATGGCGTCGCTGCCCAACTACGCGACGTACTTCGGTCGGGACATGATGATGGCCGCGCTCATGCTCGAGCCGATCGCGTCCGTGGAGCTGCAAGAGCGCGTGATCGCGAGCGTGCTGCGGAAGCTGTCGCCCGAGGGACAGGTGAGCCACGAGGAGGCGCTGGGGGGACAGGCGATCCGCGAGAACGCCGCCGAATACGCCGCGCTCGTCCGGGCGTGGGAGGCGGACCGCCGAACCGATCCGGCCGCGGCGGCGGAGCATCTCGCGCGAGCCCGGGCGCTCCTCGAGAACCTCCAGGCCGTGCGCGAAAACTACCGCATGGTCGACGACGACTTCCAGCTTCCCGTTCTCGTCGATCGATACCTGTCCCGCCCGGACGTGGCCGCGGAGCGGAAGCGGCGCTTCTTGAGCGACTCCACGCCCTCCGGCTCCCCGCGCCTGGACGGCTTGGTCCGGAACCTGGCCTTCGTGGCCGAGCTGGCGCGGCCGTATGCCGAGCGGCCGGTCGCGACGAATCTCGTGAGCTTCTTCCACCGGGATGCCGAGGGATGGCTGCCCGGTAGCTGGCGCGACAGCCGGGCGGGCTACGGGAACGGCCGCTTCGCCATGGACGTGAACGTCGCATGGGTCCCGCGGGCGCTCGAGGCTTCCGAGAGGATCCTCCGGGCCCTCGAGACCCTCGGCGTCGCTCCGGAGGACGTCCTGTCCCGCCTCTCGCTGGACGCCCCGGCGCTCGAAGCGCAGCTGCGGGACCCCGACGGCCTGCGCTCGGCCATCGCGACGTGGGACGGGGCCCATCGGCACTTCGAGGTGCGCCTCGCGCCGGAGGAGGTGCGCCGGCGCCTGGAAGCGTGGCTGGTGTCGCTGCCGGACCCGGAGCGGGAGCACTGGCGGGGGCGCCTGGGAGCGGACGGCGCCCGGGCGCGCCCGCTCTCCTTCCTGGCCGTGGCGCTCGACGAGGCGGGGCGGCCCATCGCCGCCCCCAACACCGACCCCGCCACGGATCTCTTCCTCGCCGACTACACCCGGCGGATCCTGGAGGGCGCGACCGACCCGGCGCGCGTGACGGCGATGCTCGACGTCTTCACGCGGCCCTATCCGGTCGGGCTGCTCGTCGAAGGGCTGGGGCCCGTGGTCGTGAACGACGCGTACGCCGACCCCGAGGTGCGACGGAGGTTTCGGGAGGATCCCTACCACTCGCCGCGCGTGGTCTGGGGCCGCGAGGTGAACCTGCTGACCCTCGGCCTCGCCCGCCGCATCGAGGCCGGCCTCGACGCGGCGGGGCGGCCGCGAGACCGGAGCGAGCCGGTCCGCTCGTATCTGGGCGCGTTGCGTCGTACCCTGGCGATCACGCAGCGGGCCGTCGAGGCCTCGGGGCTGCGGCACAACGAGTTGTGGAGCTACCGGATCGAGAACGGCTCGCTCCGTCCGGTCCGCTACGGCGCGAGCTCGGACCTCCAGCTCTGGAACCTGACCGGGCTGGCCGTGCGCTTCCTGCTCGACCGGTTGCCCCCGCCGTGACCCGCCCCTCGTCCAACCGGCTGGACGACTCGGCGAGGCGGCTGCCGATGCTGGACGTCGAAGCCGTGTTCAGGGACAGAGATGGATGTATCTTTCGAGTGGACGCCGATGCCGACGGTCACACGGAGCCTCGGGGAGAAGTGGTAGCCGTCCGGGGCCGCGATCTTCCGGAGACCCGGGTCTCAGGTGTTCCTGAACGAGCTGTGGGGGTCCCTCGGGCAACACGGGATCCAGGGGGGGCGTAACACCCGTGAACAAGAACTCCCGGCTGAAGAGCCCGATCGTCGCCCTGACCCTTGCCCTCGCCACGGTCTCGTGCGGTGCTCCCGATTCGCCCGAACCGTCCGGGTCGCCGGTCGACGACATCGCGACGCGACTCGGCACGTCACCGGGCATTCCCGTGCTCGGGATGCTTCCCGAGTTCTCCCTCACGGATCAGTCCGGCACGGCCTACGGCATGCACGAGCTCCGGGGCAGTGTCTGGATCGCCGGGTTCATCTTCACCCGGTGTACCGACGTATGTCCAAAGCTCACGTCGCGGATGCTCGGGTTGCAGAAAGACCTCCAGAAGTCCGGGAGCTGGGCCGACGTGCGCCTGGTCAGCTTCTCGGTCGACCCGGAGCACGACACGCCCGAGTCGCTGAAGCGGTACGCGTCCAACGCCGGCGCCGACGGGGAGCACTGGCGCTTCCTCACCGGCGAGCGGAGGGCGATCCGGAAGCTGATTCGCCAGGGGTTCGGGTTGCCCGCCGAGGACGACCGCGCGGAGGCTTCCGTGCCTATCATCCAGAGCCGGCAACTCGTGCTGGTGGACCGGGCCGGCCGCATCCGGGGCTACTACGACGGTCTCGAGTCGGAGAGCCGCGACGAGTTGGTCGAGCACCTCGAGACGGTGCGGGCCGAGCCGAGGCCGGTGTGGATTCCCGACCAGGCGCTGCGGCCGGCCTGGCTCGAGGAGCGCAGATCGGAGCAACTGGCCGCGGCCGGTGACTACCGGACCTTTCACGATTTCGGCTTCACCGACCGCCGCCCGGAGAGCGGGATCGGTTTCGTGCACCGCTTCGTCCCGGACCTGGGCAAGGACTTGAAGCTCACGCACTACGACCACGGGAACGGCGTCGCGGTCGCCGACGTGGACGGCGACGGTCGTCTCGACCTGTACCTGACCACCCAGCTCGGCGGAAACCAGTTGTGGCGGAACCTCGGGGCCGGCCGGTTCGAGGATGTGACCGCTCGGGCGGGCGTGTCGCTGACCGACCGGATCAGCGTCGCGCCGGCCTTCGGCGACGTCGACAACGACGGGGATCCCGACCTGTTCGTGACGACGGTACGTGGGGGCAACGTGCTGTTCGAGAACGACGGGACGGGCGTCTTCGCGGATATCTCCAGCCAGGCGGGAGTAGACCACGTGGGCCACTCTTCCGGCTCCGCCTTCTTCGATTACGACGGCGACGGCCTACTGGACCTGCTCGTGACGAACGTCGGCCGCTACACGACGGATGAAGAGGGCTCGGGCGGCTACTGGGTCAGCTACGACGTCACCTTCGACGGCCATCTCAAACCCGACAGGTTCGAGCGGAGCCTGCTCTATCGCAACCTCGGCGACAACCGTTTCGAGGAGGTCAGCGAGGCGACCGGGCTCGTGGAGGATGGGTGGAACGGGGATGCCCACCCGGCCGACTTCAATCAGGACGGCTTCCCGGACCTCTACCTGATCGACATGCAGGGGGACGACGCCTTCTACCAGAATCAGGGCGGGGTCCGTTTCGTCGAACAGCCCCGGGAGATGTTCCCTGCCAGCCCGTTCGGCTCGATGGGCATCTCGGTTTTCGACTTCGAAAACGACGGCCTGATGGACACCTACATCGTGGACATGCACGCGGACATGTTCAGCAGCGTCATGTTCGAGAGGTTCATCCCGGGGAAGGAGAAGGCCAAGCTGCCGATCGGAGACAGACCCCCGCTGCAGTACCTGGGCACGGATGGCGACCACGTGCTGGGCAACGCGTTTTACCGCAACGAGGGAGACGGTCGCTTCACCGAGGTTTCCGACGAGATCGGAGCCGAAACGTACTGGCCCTGGGGCCCAAGCCACGGCGACCTCAACGCCGACGGCTATCAGGACGTGTTCATCGCCTCGGGGATGAACTTCCCCTTCCGTTACGGCATCAATTCCGTCCTGCTCAACGAGCGCGGGGAACGATTCGTCGACGCCGAGTTCGTCGTCGGGGTCGAGCCGCGCCGGGGAGGCCGGACGTCGACCCCCTGGTTCGCACTGGACTGTGCCGGGGAAGACGGGATGCACCAGCTTTGCGAGGGACGGACCGGGCGGATCATGGTCTGGGCCGCGATGGGAAGCCGCTCGTCGGTGATCTTCGATCTCGACGCCGACGGCGATCAGGACATCGTCGTCCTCGAGTTCGGCTCCGAGCCCCAGGTGCTGGTGAGCGACCTGTCGGAACGCCGGCCGGTGCGCTGGCTCCAGGTCCGGCTGGTCGGCACCGAGTCCAACCGCAGCGGCATCGGCGCGCGCGTGACCGTACGGAGCGGCGACCGGTCGTACACGCGCGTCAACGACGGCAAGAGCGGCTACCTGGCCCAGAGCGACTTCCCGCTCTATTTCGGTCTCGACGACGCCGAGCGGGTGGATCGCATCGACGTGCGCTGGCCGAGCGGGAACCTCCAGGTGGTGGACGGCCCGATCGAGGTCAACGGACGGATCGACATCACCGAGCGCTAGCGCGCCCGCCCGCAAGTACGGTCACGCACCGAGAGCGTCGATGCGCGCGCCAGGCA
>CAYMQZ010000187.1:0-5370 GCA_964392705.1 uncultured Gemmatimonadota bacterium | reverse complement strand
TCTGCCCCGGGGCGGTGGCACCGCGGCTGGACGCCGCCGACTATCCGGAGTCGCCGCCCCGGCGCTGCACCGACGGCACGCTCCCCTCGTCGCGGCCCGCGATGGTCGACCTGACGGACCGTGACTTCGACTTTCCGCTGGACCTGAAGCTGTCGCTCGGCGTCGACCGCGAGCTCCCGCACGGCTTCTCCGCCACAGCGGAGCTCCTCTACACCAGAGCGCTCCAGCAGCCGTTCCTCGAGGAGTTGAACCTGGTCGAGGAGCCGGTTGCCTTCGACGCGGCGCAGGGGAACCGGCCCCTGTTCGGCACGCCCACCGGGGACGGCCTGGATCCCGTGCGGAAGAGCGAGGAGTTCGCGCACGTCGTGCAGCTAACGAACCGCAGCGGCGCGCGAGCCCTGCTCCTCACGCTCGGCCTCCAGCGCCGCATGGCCGACTGGCTTCGTCTCCGGAGCTCTTACACCTACTCCGACGCTATCGAGAGGCAGGCGCTTTTCTTCCCCCTGGCCCCCTTCGGCTTCGCGGCGAACCCGATCCGCGGGAACCCGAACGACCCGGAGCTGGCCACGTCGCCGTTCGAGCGACGGCACAAGTTCGTGGTCTCCGGCACGGGAAGGTGGCGCCTGGGGGGCGGTTTCGACCTGAGCCTTACGCCCCAGTACTTCGCGAACTCCGGGGCTCCCTACTCCTACACGGTGCAGGGCGACGTGAACGGCGACGGCTACCGGTCGGACTCCCCGCCCGTGGGCCGCGACAACGACCTCATCTACGTACCGGCCGACCCGGGCCAGGTGGCTTTCCGGAACCCGGCCGACGCCGCGGCCTTCGACGCCTTCATCGAGTCCGAGCCCTGCCTCCGCGCGCAGCGTGGACAGCTCATGCAGCCGTACAGCTGCTTCGCGCCCTGGCGGCAACGCTGGGACCTGCGGGGCGTGATCGGGATACCGGCAGGCCCGGGCCGCGCCGAGCTCGTGTTCGACGTGATCAACCTGTTCGCGAATCGCTTCGACCAGCCGTCGACCATCGACCGAGGCATCAGCGTCCTCAGGCTCGCGGGCCGGGTCGACGGCGACCCGGCCGCGCCGCTGCTGTTCGACTTCGTGGGGCCGCGGCCTCCCGACCGTGCCGGGGTGTTCCAGCGGCTCCGTCCCCAGTCACAGCGTCGGTTCCAGGCTGGCCTGCGCTACCGGTTCTGAGGAACCGGGTAGGGAACCCCCGTGGCGGCGCCGGAGGCCGCGGCAGGCGGACGGTTTCATTGCGGTTCGGCAGTGCCGGTATGAGCTTTCCATCGGAGCGCGTAACGTCGCGACGGCATCCTTCGGCTCTGGGTCGGGCGAGGGCATCCGGCGAAAGGTGGCGATCGGGAGCGAGCGTGAGACGAGGTCGGACGAACGCCTAGATGAATGAGAGTGGAACGGACGAACCGCCCGGTACGCCCGAGCCTGATCGGGTCACCGCGCTGCTGCGAGTGGCGAGCAGGGGCGACCGCGAGACGTTGGATCGTCTGCTTCCGCTCGTCTACGAGGAGCTGCGCCGTATCGCCCACAACCGACTCGGCGTCGAACCGACGGGCCACACGCTGAACACCACCGCACTCGTCCACGAGGTCTATCTGAAGCTCGTGGACCAGACGAGAGTGGAATGGCGGGACCGGGCCCATTTTCTCGCGGTGGCCTCGATGGCCATGCGGCGGATCTTGATCGACTACGCGCGCAAGCATCGAGCGTCCAAGCGCGGCGGCGAACGGAAGCGCGTGCCGCTGGATGCGGCCGACCTCTCGATGGAGGAACGGGCCGAGACGCTCATCGAGCTGGATGAGGCGCTGACCCGCCTCGCGGAAGTCGACGAGCGCCTAAGCCGCGTGGTCGAATGCCGCTTTTTCGGAGGGTTGACCCAGGAGGAGACGGCGGAAGCGCTGGGTGTGACCTCCCGCACGGTGCGCAGCGACTGGGCGACGGCGAAGGGGCTGCTCCACCTGACGCTCGCGGCGCCTTAGGTGCTCCAGGGCAGGTCGTCCGGCATGTCGGCAGCCGGAGAAGCCCGATCGTGATGATTTCCCGGGAACGCTGGCAGCGGCTCCGCCCGATCGTGCAGCCTGCCCTCGAGCTCCCCCCGGAGGACGTCTCCTCCCACCTCGATCGGGCCTGTCGGGGGGCCCCCGAGCTTCGCGAAGAGGCCGAGGCCGTGCTGCGCGCCTGCCGGGACGCCGAGCGTTCCCTCGGCTTTCTTGAGTCACCGGCCGCCGAGCTGGCCGCCCCGCTGCTGGAACGGGAGAAACCGCCGTCGGAGTTCTCGGCCGAGCTGGAGGCCGGAACGGCCGTGGGCTCGTACACGATCGAGCGCCGGCTCGGCCGTGGGGGAATGGGCGTGGTCTATCTGGCCCACGACGACCGGCTGGACCGGAAAGTGGCGCTCAAGCTCCTGCCCGGCTGGCTCGGGATGTCCGAAGCCGCGAAGCGCCGCTTCGTGCAGGAGGCGAAGGCGGCGTCCCGCCGGGACCATCCCAACATCGAGACCATCTACGAGATCGGGGAAACGGCCGACGGGCGACTCTACATCGCCATGGCGCACTACGAGGGCGAGACCCTTCAGGAACGGATCGCCTGGGGACCGCTCGACGTCCACTCGGCCCTCGACCTCGCGTGCCAGATCGCCGAGGGGCTGGGAGCCGCGCACGACCGCGGGATCGTCCACCGGGACATCAAGCCGAGCAACGTGATCGTCACGCCCGACGGGGTGGCGAAGATCCTGGACTTCGGGGCCGCGAAGATCGCCGGCGACCGGCTCACGGGGACTGGAGTGGCCCTGGGCACGGCGGCCTACATGAGCCCGGAGCAGACCCGGAGGGAGGATGTGGACCGCCGGAGCGACATCTGGTCGCTGGGGTTGGTCCTGTACGAGATGCTGGCCGGTCGCCATCCGTTCGTCGCCCACGGTTCGGAGGCCACGATCCACGCCATCCGGAACGACGAGCCGGAACCTCTGCTCGATCTCCGCCCGGACGCGCCGGAGTCCCTGGCCCGCGCCGTCGGCCGCTGTCTCCAGAAGGACCCGCGAGCCCGGTATCGCGACGGCGCCGAGCTGGCCGGAGAGCTGCGCCGGATCCAGGAGACCGTCCCGGGCCCGCTTCCAAGCACCGGGAGACCTCGGGTGCTGCGACCACGATCGGCCCGACCCCGGAGCCGGGCGGTGGCGGCGGCGGGCCTGGCCCTTCTTCTGCTGATCGCGGGGCTGGCGTACCTGATCTCGAGTGGCCGGCTGCCCGGAACCGTCCAGGTCGGCGACGTCGTCCCCTCGGCCTCTACCATCGTCGTCCTCCCCTTCAGCCCCGTCGTCGAGGACTCCGCCCTGCGGCGTCTCGGACGGGAGCTCGTGGTCACCTTGAGCGCGAACCTCGATGGGGTGGGTGGAATTCGCGCGGCCGACGCCCTGACGGTCCTGGCCCGGGTGGACAGAGCCGAGAACCGGCTCCTGGAGGGCGGACTGGAGCTCGCTCGGGAGCTCGGAGCCCGAAGCTTCCTCCACGGCTCGCTCGTGCGCGCGGACGGGCGGGTGAGGGTGGAGATGGGGCTGTTCGATGCCGCGGACGGGGAGTCCCTGGCGCGGGCCACGGCCACCGGGCCGCTCGACGACATCGGGGTCCTCACCGACTCGGCGACGCTGGCGATCCTTCGTCCCATCTGGAGGGGCGGGGAATGGCCGGCTCCGAACATGGCGGCGATCACGACCCGTTCCCTGCCGGCCCTGCGCGCCTACGTAGAGGGGGAGCTGGCGTTCGCGCGTGCGGATCACCGGGACGCGGTACGAGCGTTCGAGCGTGCCTTCGCGGCCGACTCGACCTTCTGGCTCGCCTACTGGAGGTCGATCTACGCCCGGCCGTACGAGGCGAGCCGGCCCGACAGCGCCGTCTTGGCCCGTATCGTCGCGCACCGTCACGACCTTCCCGAACCGGACCGGCTCATGGTGGAGGCGCACGCCGCGGAGACGCTCGGGGACCGGCTGGAGACGCTGCGGGCCGTCACGCGGCGCTTTTCCGACAACTGGCCGGCCTGGTACGCCTACGCCGACGAGCTCGTCCACCGTGGGCCTTATCTCGGGACCACCGCCGCCGACGCGAGGGCGGCGCTGGAGCGGCTCGTGGCGCTCAACCCGGAATTCGCGGAGGGCTGGCGCCACCTGCTCCTGGTCGCCGTCCTGCAGCGAGACACCGCGGCCGCGGATCGGGCGCTCGAGGGTCTCGAGAGGTTCGAGTCTCCGGACGCGTTCGTGTTCAACCCGGACAATATGGGGTTCTTCCGAGCGCTCCACGAGCTCCTCCGGTCGGGCGGCGACCTCTCCGACACCGTCGCCACCCGGCTCGCGCACATCGCCCTCCAGGTCAGCCCGCGCGTCCCGCCGGGAGCGATCGCGACGACGATCCTCGGCCACGGATTCCCGAAAGCCCAGCTCCAGCAGTTGGACCTCCTTCTTCGGCAGCGCCCTCCACGGGAGCTGGCCGAGGCCGGGTGGATGGGCAAGGCGCTCGCGTGGGCAAGCCGCGGAGCGTGGGACTCGACCCTCGTGGCCATCGACGAGTGGGTTCGCCGATCCGACGACTCCCGGACCCCCCTCCTCGCGTACGGGCTTACCGTGGTCGGGGCCTGGCTGGAGGCGATCCCCCCGGAGGTCGCCGCCCGCTGGCGGCCCGAGCCGGAGCGTTTCGCGGCCCTCGCAAGCCCGGCTGAGATGGCCGAGCTCGCGTGGCTCGACGGTATCCTCGCGTACGCGAGGGACGATGCGGATGCGATCGCTCGCGCTCGCGAGGAGGCGAGCCGCGCGGATGCACCGCATGGCGGTCTGCTCGACACGTCGCTCGTCGCCTTTCACCGTTACGCCACCGGCGATCGAGAGGAAGCCGCCCGCGGACTCGCGCGCCTGGAGTGGGACGCCGCGGAGCACGAGCGCTGGGTGGAAACGGGGTCGCTCCACCCGTACTTGTCGGCAGTCCACCGGCTCGCCGCGGCCCGGTGGGTTCTCGAAGCGGGCGACACCCTCCAGGCGAGCCGGCTCCTGACCTGGCACGAGGCGATCTTCGGCGGCCATGCCCGGGCCGCGAACAAGGTCGTGGAGCCGGTCGCCCTGTACGAGCGAGCGAAGTTGGCCGAAGCCAGGGGTCGGTTCCGGGAGGCCCGGGAGCACTACCGCGGCTTCCTGGAGCGCTACGACCGGCCGCCGCCCCCGCACGCTGCCTGGCTGGAAGACGCCCTGGGCGCCCTGAGACGGCTGTCGGAAGGCCCGCGCGGGGCCGCCGTTCCCTGAACGCTCCGGCGAGACCCCCGACGGAACCGCGCGGCGCCGACGGCATAGGAGCCTTCGACCGTGAACCAACGC
>CAYMQZ010000186.1:0-5374 GCA_964392705.1 uncultured Gemmatimonadota bacterium | reverse complement strand
GGCCTGGCCGTGGCCTTCTGCGGCAGCCTCGACAACCTGGCCGATCTGGGGCGGGTTCTCCGGACGGAAGGGTTCGAGCCGCCTCGCGAGAGCCCGGCTGCCGTCATCGCCGCGGCCTTCGGGGCCTGGGGAACCGACGCCGCCGTTCGGCTCCGGGGCGCCTTCTCGGCGGTCGTCACGGATGGCGGGCGGCTCTGGGGCCTGCGGGACCACGTCGGCTTCCGGGCGCTCTTCCACCACGTGGCGCCCGAAGGCGTCTACGTGGCCACCGAGGCCAAGCAAGTGCTCGCCGGCGCCGGCATTCCTTGTCGTCCCGACCCGGAAACGGTCCAGCTCATCTTCTACGGCCGGATGGACGACGGGGCGGAGCACCGGTGCGCCCTGGCGGGCGTGGAGCGGTTGCCGCCGGGCTTCCTTCTCGAGGCGGGGGAGACCGACTGCAGTCGGCGCCGCTACTGGCATCCCGAAGCCTTGCTGGAGACCGCGAGGATCTCGCAAGATGAGGTGGAGGAGCGGTTCCACGCCCTCATGGAGCGGGCCGTCGCCCGCTGCCTGGCGGGAGACGACGTCGTGTCCCTGAGCGGGGGCGTGGACTCGCCGGCCGTCGCCGCCTACGCGGCTCCCATCCACCGGGAGCGGGCCGGACGGCCGCTTCCCGCCCTCAGCACGGTATTCCCCGACTACCCCTCGGTGGACGAGACTCCCTATGTCGAGGGAGTGGCTCGCGAGCTGGAGCTGGAGCTCCACACCTTCGTTCCGACGGGTCGTCCGACGGACGGCCTCGAGCGCTGGGTGCGCCTGTTCGACGGGCCCGTACCGGTGATCTCCCTGAGCGAGGAGCACGAGTTTCTGGAGCACGCCCGCGGCCTGGGCTTCCGTAACATGCTCACCGGGGACATCGCCGAGTTCCTCTTCGACTTCCGGCGATACGCGCTGACCCACTTCGTCGCGCACGGGCGGCTGGGACCCGCGATCCGGCACCTGCGGGCCCGCCGCCGGGCGGGCGCGAGCGCCGGGGCCCTGGCCGAGGAGGTGGCGAAAGCGCTGCTCCCCGTTTCGGTTCGCGGTATGTACCGTAGGTTGCGGGGGAGGGCGGCGCCGGCCAACCTCCCGGCCTGGCTCGATCCCGACATGGCGAACTCGCCGCCGCTCCGCTCCGGGCGCGACCTGTGGCGGGAGGACCAGCTTCTCTCGTTCCGCGGTCCGGGCCTGAGCTTCGAGGCCGACGATGCGATCCAGGCCGTGACCGGAGTCTCCGTGCGCCGGCCGTTCGCGGACGTGGACCTCTGGGAGTTCTTCCTGAGCCTCCCCGCGGAGCTGAAGTTCCCGACCCCGGAGCGAAAGGGGCTCGTACGGTCGATGCTGCGGGGAAGGGTGCCCGACCTGGTGCTCGATCGCCAGGACAAGACCGTGTTCGACGCGTTCATACACGGGCGCGTGGACTACGGGGCTCTGCGAGGGTGGATCCTGGAGGCGGACGGCTATCGCATGCCGGGCGTGGACTACGAGCTTCTCGGCCGCGAGCTGCGGGACGAAAGCCTGGATCTCACGGGGTTCATGTGGGCGAAGGACCTGGCGGCCGTGCACGCGTTCATGGCGCAGTGGTAGCTGGTAGAGCGGTGGCGGCTGCCAGCGTGCCGGCCGCGGGGCGCGCGGGGTGAGGGGCGAGAGAGCGTCCCCTGACGCCGGGACCGTCTACCGGCGGAATCCGCGGGTCGTGGCCCGGGAGCTGGCGGAGGGCGAGGGAGCCCTGCTGCTGCACCTGGACACCGACGCGTACCATCGCCTGAACCGGACCGGCGCGCTCCTGTGGGAAGCGCTCGCGAGCCCGGCCACGATCCCGGAGCTGGCCGAGCGGCTGGCGGGGGCCCTGGGTGAAGAGCCCGACGCCGTGGCCGAGGATGTCGCGAGCTATGTCCGGGCGCTGGGGTCCCGGGACCTCGTGCTGTCGGAAGAGGGTCCGCCTCCCCGACCGGCCGTCCCACCGCCTCCATAACGGGCCATCTCGGCATGGCCGAGGCGTCCGGGCGGCGGCCCCACGACCTCGCCCTCCACCTCCACCCAGGCGTGTGCAGTCGGATCCGTCGGCGCGGCGGGCAGGCCGATCACCAGCTCCGCGGGCGTCCCCTGACGACGGAGCTCGCGGAAGAAGACCAGCGACATCGTCAGGCATCGGGGGTGGAGGGGCCCGAGGTTCATCACGCGGTGGACCAGGCGCCCCAGTCGCCGTGGCTCCACGGTCCGAGCGACGCGCCCCGGTTGGTCCAGCCGCTCCACGAGCCGGGCGATCCGGCGGTGCCGGAGACCGCGCCACACGAGCAGGGCGTCGAGGACGATCCGGCCCGCCAGGAGGGCGCGCTCGCCCGCTCCCAGTCGGCCGGCCGGCCGCAACTCCGAAGGCGATCCCGGCTCGACAGACTCGCTCACGACTTCGCCAGCCGACCGGCGATCCGATCCACGACCTCGGGAAGCTTCTCCCAGCGCAGCTCCCGGGAGATCCTCCAGACCGGGACCCGTCCGACGAGGCCTCCGAGGCCGCGGAAGCAGCGGGCCCGGTCGGCGGCCTCCGGCAGATAGAAGCTCATCGCCCACAGGTCGCGGATCGCCTGCTCGGCCGACACCCACGTCAGCCGGGTGGGTCCCACGTTCGTCTCGAGCAGGAAGATGCCCGCGAGCGGCACGCCGTCGCCGCCCCCCCTCCGCGCTCCCTCCAGCGCCAGGTGTCGGCGGCCGGGCGTCCGAGCTGTGACCCGGACGTCGTCGAGCGTCAGGTGCTCGACCGCGTCCGGTCGCAGCCGGATGAGGGCCGGGCCCGGGAAGACGACCGGTTCCTCCTCGCCGCCGCTCCGGCAGCAGGAGAAGTCGTCGGCCAGGACGCGGTGGCCGGCGGCCCAGAAGGCCGCCGCGGTGCTGCTCTTCCCCGAGCCGCCGGGCGCCACGACCAGGGCGGCCTTGCCCTCCACCTCGACCGCGGCGGCGTGGATCGCGAGGTACCCGCGGTGGCGGACAGCGAGGCCGGCGGGCGTCATCCAGAGGAGCGTCTCGCGGCGCACCGCCTTCAGTGATTCGGGGGCGGCGGTCGGGGCGAGGATCCGCCCTCGCCCCGGCTCCACTCGGAAGCGGGTGGAAGCTCCGAACTCCACCGTGAAGGCCCGGTCCTCGCGGAACAGCCGCGTCGGGGGCCGCCGATCGGGAACCGCCTCCCAGGTCTGGACGAGCTCGGAGGCGGCTCCCGGGCCTCGCACCTCGCCCTCGGCGACCTCCAGGGCCGGTGCGTCGTCCTCCGCCGCGGGGCTACGCACGTAGCGGAGCGGGAACGACGATCGGACCCGGAAGCCGTAACAGGAGCCGAGCCGGCCTTCCGAGCCCTTCGTCTCCGGGGCTCGCGGCACCCCTACGCCTCCCCGGCGCCGGTCCGGGCTTCCCGCCCGCCCCGAGACGGCTCCGACCCGCCCCGGGAGGAGTCCGGGACGACCCTGGCGTAGACGGCTCCCAGGGCCGAAACGAACGTCTCCCAGCCCAGGTGGTCCCCCGCGTAGCGGGCGGCGGCGCGCCCGAGCCGGCCCCTCAGCCGTGCGTCGGCCAGTGCCCGACCGATGCCCTGCGCCACGGCTACCGGTTCCGGCGCCACCAGCATCGCGTTCTCGTCGTCCAGCACCGTCCGGTGGGCCGGGATGTCGGTGGCCACGATGGCCCCCCCGGTCGCCAGGTAGTCGAGCACCTTGAGCGGGAGGTTGGCCCCGGAGAGCCGCGGCGAGACCAGCACATCCGCCATCCGGTGGTAGGCGTCGATGCGGTCGCGGGGCTCGCGGGTCACCACCCGCAGCGCGTCCCGCACACTCTCGGGCGCCCCTTCGCGAATACCGGCCGCCTCCCGTTCGTCGCGGGCTCCGACCAGCACGAGGACGGCGTCCGGGTGCCCCGCCAGGACGGCGGCGAACGCCGAGAGCAGGAGACCGATCCCCTGGTAGGGCGCGAAGTTCCCGCTGTAGAGGACGACTGGCGAGTTCGCCGCGATGCCCAGCTCGGCTCGGAGGGCCGCGACCTCCTCCTCGCCCACCTCCCGCGGGGCGTGGGGAAAGCACCACTCGGCGCGCCCGGTCGCGGGGGCCAGCTCGCCCACCCGGTAGGCCAGCCCGGTGCTGCTCACGACGAAGTCGGCCCGACGGAGGAGCCAGCGCTCGGCCGCGCGGAGCGCCGCCTGGACCGGGCGGTTGCCCAGCAGGGGGAGCTGGGCGAGCTGCTCGGGCAGGCTGGACTGCATGTCGTAGATGACCGGCACGCCGTGGCGCCGGCCCAGAAGGACGGCCGGGAAGGCCGACTCCTCGACCGCGTGTATGCAGGCGTACCGCTCGATGTTCAGCCGTCGCCGCAACGCCGGGACCAGGCACCCGTCCAGGACGAGCTTGCGAAACGAGAGCCCGACGGGGACCGATCGGAAGCGGAGTGGGTTGGCGCAGCGGTATGTCCGGACTCCGGCGGGCGCCCGGTCCTCTCCCACGGGATACGTGAGGAGGTCGGCTCGATAGTCCAGCTCGGCCAGGGCCTCGACCACCCGCGCCACCGCGATCGGCGTCCCCCGGTCCTCGTAGTAGGGCTCCGGGGCGACCACCAGGATGCGCGGGCGCGACGAGCGGTACGAAGAGGTGTTGTCTGGCGGCAACATGGCGCGGGCATCGCTCCGCTTGGATCCAGCGTCCTCCAGGGGTGGTCCGGCCTCGGAATGTCGGGCGCTCTTGCCCCGACGGTTGACCCGGATACCCGAGGTGCGCACGCCTCGTGCCTTCCTGGCCGGCCGGGTGCGCGTCCCGGACGAACAAGAAAAGCGGCGGGCGAGGGTTCGACAATCCCTCGCCCGCCGGTCCGGATCCTCCGGGAGCGCCCGGAGCTGGACGCCCGCCCGGTCAGTACGTCGCCAGGTACGTATCCATCTCCCAGTTGGTGACCTGGGCGATGTACTCCCCCCACTCCTCCTTCTTCGCCTGCACGAAGTGGGTGAAGACGTGGTCGCCGAGGGCGGCCTTGAGCACTTCGTCGGCCTCGAGCTCGGCCACGGCCTCGGCCAGGTTGGCGGGGAGCGTGTCCATCTGGTACCTGCGGCGCTCCTCTTCGCTGAGCTTCCAGACGTTCGTGTCCACGGGCGGTCCCGGGTCGATCTGGTTCCGGATCCCGTCGAGCCCCGCGGCGAGCTGGACGGCCAGCGCCAGGTAGGGGTTGCAGGCGGGATCGGGCATGCGGAACTCGCAGCGGGTGCCCACGCCCCGGCGCTCCGGCACCCGGATGAGGGGCGAGCGGTTGCGCCTGGACCAGGCGATGTTGACGGGCGCCTCGTAGCCGGGGACCAGCCGCTTGTAGCTGTTCACCAGGGGGTTGG
>CAYMQZ010000185.1:4373-5434 GCA_964392705.1 uncultured Gemmatimonadota bacterium | reverse complement strand
CGTGGACTACGAGTCCAACTGGGCCACCCTGACCTTCGAGGTGCGGTAGGGGGCGATGTCGCCGCGATTTCACATCGCTCGGGCCCGGCCCGTTACCATGAGTGAGAGCTCGCCGCGCCCGCGGCGACGCGGTGACCCTGGAGCGGAACGGGAGGAGCGCGTGACCGAATTGCGAGAGGCGGTACGGCGGAGGTACGCCGAGGCGGCCCGGCGGGCGGCCGGAGAGGAGCGGAGCGGCGACGCCGGGTGCTGCGGGTCCGGAGGGCCGGCGTGTGGCGGCGCCGGAGACCCGATCACGCGCGATCTGTACCGTCCGGACGAGACGGCGGGGCTTCCCGCCGAGGCGCTGGGGGCCTCCCTCGGCTGCGGCAACCCGACGGCGCTGGCCGAGCTCCGGTCGGGCGAGGTCGTCCTGGACCTGGGCTCGGGAGGCGGGATCGACGTGCTGCTCTCCGCCCGACGGGTAGGGCCCACGGGCCGGGCCTACGGGCTCGACATGACCGAGGAGATGCTCCAGCTGGCGCGCCGGAACCAGCGGGAGGCCGGGATCCGGAACGCGGAGTTCCTCGAGGGGCGGATCGAGGAGGTCCCCCTGCCCGCGGAGTCGGTGGACGTGGTGATCTCGAACTGCGTGATCAACCTGTCCGGCGACAAGCGGCGAGCGCTCGCCGAGGCGTTCCGGGTGCTGCGACCAGGCGGCCGCTTCGCCGTCTCCGATGTCGTGGTGCGGGGGCCGCTGCCGGCCGAGGTGCGAAGGAGCATGGAGCTGTGGGCCGGCTGTATCGCGGGCGCGCTCGAGGAGT
Organism: uncultured Gemmatimonadota bacterium; assembly: GCA_964392705.1. Taxonomy (GTDB): domain Bacteria; phylum Gemmatimonadota; class Gemmatimonadetes; order Palauibacterales; family Palauibacteraceae; genus CAYMQZ01. Next base: position 4,631 of record CAYMQZ010000185.1, on the reverse strand, counting down.
CGGAGTTCCGGGCCCTGCTGGCGGAGGTCGGGTTCGAGGGGATCGAGATCGAGCCGACCCGCAGCTTCACGGCGGAGGAGGCGCGGGGCTTCCTGGAGGGGGCGGGCCTGGACGCGGAGGGCGTGGGACCCGCGGTGGACGGCCGGCTGATCTCGGCGTTCATCCGGGCGCGGAAGCCGGCGTCGGAGGCGGCCTGAGCGGCCTGGCCGGTTACGTGACCGGGCTCTTCCCGAGGGAGCCGAGCGGCTTCCCGAGCGG
>CAYMQZ010000185.1:0-4273 GCA_964392705.1 uncultured Gemmatimonadota bacterium | reverse complement strand
CTACATGCGCGGCCAGCGGATGACGCGTCCCGGACGCGCGGCGGTGACGCCTCCGTGGGCGTACACCTCCTGTCCGTTCACCCACACCCGTGCGATTCCGGGGAACGACTCGGCGTCGGACGGGACGCTCGCTGCGTCCGCGATCCGTCCCGGGTCGAGGAGGACGAGGTCGGCGTAGGCCAGGGGCTCGATGGCGCCTCGGCCCGCGCGAGGACCGCCGGACGATCCGCGGATCCCGACCCGGAGGGCGGCGGCCTCGGTGAGTCGGTGCACCGCGGCTTCGAGCGACGGGCCATCCCCCTCCTGCATCGACCGCGCGAGGGATCCCGGAAGGACGCTCCAGTCGACCGCGCCCGGCGCGACGGCGGTCCCGGCAGAGACGACCGTGCCCCTGGCGGCTTCCACGTCCGGGCGCAGGGCTTCGAGGATCGGCGTCGCGGAGCCTTCCCGAGGCTCGGGCTCGGCGCCGACGGAGAGACCCAGGGCACCGGCCTCCAGTTCGCGCCGAAGCAGCTCCCGAAGGGGCTCGATCTCCGCGTCCGGAGCCGCCGGTTCCGGGGCCCCGGGCCCGCCCCCCGCCCGTACGGGCGAGACGGCGCTCGTCGCGGCTTCCCGGAGCGTGCGGAGGCCGGCGAAAGAGGCCACGTTCACGGCGTAGGGCGCCAGCCGCAGTGAATCGAACCAGGCGGCGAGCGGATGCCGGTGGTGGCCTCGCGTCCCCACCACGATGGTGGTGACGCCCCGGCTCACCGCCGCCGCCGCGTCCCGGCTCTCCGGCAGCCGGCCCACGGTCTCGCCCGCGTCGATGAAGCCCGGAACCAGGAGCATTCCCCCTGCTTCGATCACCCGCTCTCCCGCCCGCGGCGCCAGATCCCCGAGGCTCGAGATCCGGTCTCCGTGAATCCGCACGGAGCCCCGGAAGGCCGGCGCTCCGGTCCCGTCCACGATTCGAGCGTCGCGGATGAGGAAGGTGGGGTGGACCTCACCGGCGAGCGACGGCCCCGGGCGGGTCGTCCCGGGCGCGTCGGGGGCGGGGGCGGGCGCTCCCGCGATCAGGGATAGGACGGCGAGGCCGAGGGCGAGAGCGAGCCGCGGGGGGGCCGGGACCGGCGGGCGCGTGGCCATCATGAAGCCAGGGTACGGTCCCGGAGGCCCGCTCGGCCAGAGTCGCCCCCCGCCCGGAGTCTCGCCGCCGCGGGCGACGCGCCGCGGCCAGCTAGAAGAAGCCGCCGCGTCCCGCTTCGAACCGGGGGTTCACCACGTTGTTGAAGATGGAGCCGAACGTATAGCTGAAGCCGAACGAGAACTCGTACTCGAAGCCGGTCTGGAGCTCGCGGATCTCGAGCAGGATCTCCTCTTCCGTGGCGTCGCCCGCCGGCAGGTTGATCTGGTCGCGGATCCGGGACGCCTCGCCGGAGAGATCCAGGGAGAGGCCCCGGAACAGGCGAAGGCTGACGAACGCCCGGGCGTCGACCCGGTTCCGCCCCAGGTCATCCAGGAAGGTCCGGGCCTCCACCTCGCCCCCCGCCTCGCCCCACGGTTGCTTCACGGCCAGGGAGGTGCGAAGGGACTGATCGACCCGGGTCTCCGAGGTCCTGCCGAAGATCGTCTCCTCCTGCCAGTCGAAACGGTTCAGCCCCACGCTGTACAGGAAGGTGAGCTGCTGCCGCTCCGACTCGTCGTATCGGAACAGGTTGTATTCGAGCGCCGGGGCCACGCGGACGGCCGCTTGCCGGTTCCGGAAGTCGGAGTGGCCCAGCGTCGCCTCGGCCCCGGCCGACCAGTGGCCGCCGAGGCTCCACACGGCCAGCGACTCGACCTCGTAGTTCCGCTGGATGCTGGTGACGGTGGTGGTGTCGTCCACCTCGAAGTTCTCCTCCTCGTACTCCCCGTCCACCGAGAGCTCGATCTTGAGCGCTTCGGTCACCCGGTTGGCGGAGAGCCGCGCGAAGCCCGAGAGGGAGTTGCTGCGATCCTCGGCCTCCACGTCGCCGCGGATGGTCGCCCGGAAGACCCAGAAGTTCCACGCGTCGTCCTCGGCCGTGGAGGCGGTCGGCGCCTCCCCCGCCGTGTCCGTCATCACGAGTCGGATCCGTTCGGCCGCCGGGGTCCGGGCGACGTAGCGCGCGAGCCCCAGCTCGATCGAGCGCGACAACCGCTCGAGCGTCTCCTCCTCCGCCTGTTCGGGGGGCGTCGACAGGGTCAGGCGATCCTCCACCCCTTCCAGGCGTCCCCTGCCCAGGAAGTCCAACGTGAAGCTCCTGCCCCCCGCCCCCGTGGACTGGGAGGTGATGAGGACGTGCACATCGGCGTCCTGCCGGTTCCGCACGTAGTCCACGAACGGGATCTCGCGCCGGAAGAAGTCGAAGTCGCAGATCCTTCGATCCGTGCAGTCGAGGAAGACGCGCAGCGTGCCGTTCGGGCCGGCGACCGCGCTGTCGGCGGCGGCGGGCTCCTGGCCGTGCGCCCAGGCCGGTGCCGCGACGAGCAGAGCGAGCGCCAGCCAGCCCACGCGCGCACGGCGACGGCCGGGGTATGCGTGGGTTCCTCTGGACGGGGTCATCCGTCGCTCCTTCCGCGCGAAGATCGGGGCTATGTTTCGGCGATTCGTCCCGCCGACCTCATGGGCGGGAGTGGGAACTCGCGAGGCCGCTGGGCGTGCCGGTGGTTCCTGTGGCCACGTTCCTGTTCCGTTCCTCTTCCAGGACACGTGGGATCCGGTCGACGTTGAGGAGCGTACCGGGCGCTCCCGCTTTCGATCGGCGAAGCGTCGGGCTTGCACGCGCGAAGGCGCCCGACCAGTCTCGCGGCTCACCGACAGGCGTTCGTCCGTTCCCGGGGCGGAAGCGTGACCGACCGACTCTCGAGCCGACAGATCTTCCTCTTCTGGGCACCGCTGGCCGCCACCTGGTTGATGATGGCGGCCGAGGGGCCGTTCCTGGCGGCCGTCATCGCGCGCCTGGCCGATCCGAAGTTCAACCTGGCGGCCTGGGGCGTGGCGTTCGCCTTCGCCGTCCTGGTCGAGGCGCCGGTGATCATGTTGCTGAGCGCCGCCACGGCCCTGGTCGAGGACGCGGCCAGCTACCGCCGGCTGCGAAACTTCGCGAACGCGCTGAACGCCGGGGCGACGGCCCTCCTCCTGCTCGTGCTCGTGCCGCCGTTCTACGAGCTCCTGATGGGTCCGGTCCTCGGGTTGCCCGGTCGCGTCTCCGATCTCGCCTACGGCGCCCTGTGGCTCTTCCTGCCGTGGCCCGCGGCGATCGGCTACCGGCGGTTCCTGCAGGGGGTGCTGATCCGCGCGAACCGGACGCGACTCGTCGCGCTGGGCACCGTGCTGCGGCTGACGGGGATGGCCGCGAGCGCCGTGGCCCTGGCCGTCGCGACCGACCTGCCCGGGGCCTGGGTGGGCGCGGCCGCGCTGGCCGCCGGCGTGTGCGTGGAAGCGGGGGCCGCCCGCTGGATGGCGCGGGGCGCGATCCGCGAGCTGCACGAGGGAGCGCGCCCGGAGGGGGCCGGGACGGAGCGAAGATCGCGCTCGAAGGGACGCGGGGCAGCGTCCCGGTCGACGGGCGATCGGGCCGTGGCCGACCCGGAGGACGCCGGGCCACGTCGGGGCGGCGTCGAGGAGCCCTCACCTGCGGCGGTCGAGGGGGAGCTGGGCTACGCCGAGATCGCCCGCTTCTACTACCCGCTCGCTCTGACGTCGCTCCTGGGGCTCGTGGTCCAGCCGATGCTGACCTTCTTCATGGGGCGGGCCCCGGCCCCGGTTGAGTCCCTGGCCGTGTTTCCGGTGGTGCACGCCCTGTCGTTCATCTTCCGAGCCCTGGGGCTCAGCTTCCAGGATGCGGCGATCGCCCTGCTGGGCCGGCGGCACGAGCGCTTCCCCGAGCTCGCGCGCTTCGCGGCCTGGCTGGCCCTCGGGACGACCGGCGTCCTGGCGGCGGTCGTGTTCACGCCCCTGGCCGACGTGTGGTTCGTGACGATCTCGGGCCTGACCCCGGAGCTGGCGGCGTTCGCGCTCACCCCCGCCCGGGTGCTCGCGCCCATCCCGGCGCTCGCGGTGCTCTTCTCGTTCCAGCGCGGGATCCTGATGAACGCCCGGCGGACCCATCCGATCACGGTGGCCACGGCGATCGAGGTCGCCCTCATCGCGGCGGTCTTCCCGGTCCTGGGCTGGTGGGTCGGGATGGTGGGCGCGACGGCCGCCTTTCTCGCCTTCCTGGCGGGCCGGATCGCCTCCGCGGCGTATCTGCTTCCCGAGTGCCGCGTGGCG
>CAYMQZ010000184.1:0-5465 GCA_964392705.1 uncultured Gemmatimonadota bacterium | reverse complement strand
GGCCGGCTCGGCCGGGATCGTGATCACCTTCCGCACCTTCCACTCGCCGGTCCCGTCGCCGTCGTCACGGTCCATGTGCCAGAGCCAGATCGAGCTGGAGAGATCCTCGAGGCTGATCACCACGCCGACGAAGCCGAACGCCCGCCGAGGGTCGTGGGCCGGACGCAGCTCCAGCACCATCTGCTGCTCGTCGCCCAGCTTCAGCCTCTTCTGGTGCGTGCGCTTTTGGAGGTCCCAGACGTGAATGCTGTTCCCGTACTTCCCCTCCAGCAACAGCTCCGGTTGGACGCCGTCCCGGAACATGTCGGGTGTCGCCCACTCGCTGGTCAGCATGGTGTCGTACCCGAGGTGCCACCAGAAGTCGTAGGCGAAGTTCTGAGGCCCATGATCCTTCTCCCAGGGGCCCTGGATCTCGAAGGTCTCGTGGTCGAGGACGAAGATCCCGCCGGGTCCGCCGCCGTCCGGGGTGCCCAGCGCGTTCACGAAGACGCCATCGGGTCCGCAGTGGACGGTGTGCGGAAAGGCGTAGCCGGACTTCTTCGCCACCTCCTCGCCCTCGATGACCTTGACCAGCTCGGGGCTGCGCGGATCCGGCTTCGTGTCGAGGATGTGCAGCCGCGAGGAATGGGTGCCCGGCACGACCAGGTACCGGCGCTCCACGTGGGGATGGGCCGCGTAGCCGCACAGGTGCGAGCTGCAGGCGTTCCAGCCGAAGTGGTGCAGCTCGTTCGCTCCCTGCGGGAACTCGGTCTTGCCGACGAGCCGGCCGTAGTCGGGCGAGTCGGGGTCCGTGTCCACCACGCCGATGGCGTCGCGCTCGTCGTTCTCGCCCGGCGTGAGCAGCGCCACGTAGGCGAGCGTCTCGGGGGGCGCCTCGGCCGCCAGCTTCGGCGACGGATAGAACGTGGGATCGGGCCGAATGCGGGGCATGGTGGGCCTCCTTCCTGTCAGTGTCGCGGGGTGCCGGGCACCGGGATCATGACGTGGGCGTAGGGCGTGCCCGCCCACATCACCCAGGGTCCGTCGCCCGGCGAAGTCGGCAGACCCTCGAGCAGCTCGAGATCGGACACCAGCAGCATCACGTGCGGACCGCTGTCCTGGATCCACTCGTTGTCGGGCGTCGGCTCGATGGCGAACGGATCCTGGTTGCTCACCGGAAAATCCCCGCGCAGCATGTAGCTGATCCCGACCCCGTGGTACTCCGGAGCCTCCTCTCCCCCCAGGAACGCCTCGAGAAACTCCATCCACGGCTCGTCCACGCACATCGGCGAGTCTCCCGGCACCTCGGGATCGTCGGGCAGGCAGGTCCACCCGTTCGAGCCCTCCCGCAGGACGTTTTGCCGCAGGTCGATCACGGTGGCGCCGTCGGTCACCGAGCGCGGTGCCGCCCGGAGGGCGCTTTCGATCAGCTCCTCCTCCGTCGGCTGCGCGTCGAGGCCGGAGGGAAGCGCGAGGAGCGAGACGAGGCAGAGCGGGGCGAGGCGGCGCATGTGTCTCTCCGGTCGAAGTCCAAACTCACTTCAGTCACGAAACGCTGGCGTACGGGTCAACCTAGGAAGAACGACCCCTGCCTTCATGACGGGAACATGACGACGCGATGAGGGAAGTCTATCCGGCGAGCGCCGCCGTGGGTCCGGCGATGGGCGGGCTGGGGATCCGGGATACGGGTCCGGCGAGGGACGAGATGGGTCCGGCGATGCGCGATCAGCTCCGGTCGAGACGGTACCCGAACCCCCGGACCGTCTCCAGGCGATCGCCCTCCTCGCCCATCTTCCGGCGCAGCGAGTAGACCACGCTGTCGACCACGTTGCTCGCCACCTCGCGGTTCTGCCACACGGCGTCCAGCAGATCCTCTCGCGAGACGGCTTCCCCCAGGCGCCCCTCGAGCAGGGAGAGGACGTCGAACTCGCGGGGGGAGAGGGGAAGCCGGCGGTCGTCCACGACCATCTCGCGCGCGCGGCGATCCAGGAGCCCGGCCTCCTCCGCCTCCACGCCCAGCTCCGCCGCGGCCAGCCCCCGCAACCAACCGTCCACGGAAGCGGGACCGAAATCGAGCCACGCCGTGCGGTAGATGTCGCCGTCCACGACGGGCTCGAGCTCGGGAGCGGGCTCGAAGCCGAGCTCGTCGGCCGCCTCCGCGTAGGGCGCGAGATCCCGGACGGTCAGGTAGACGCGCCGCAGATCCGGGCGCATCTCCATGTAGGTCCGCTTGATGTCCAGCCAGCACGCGGCCTGGACCGGCGACGGGGACTCGCCATCCTCGCGGGACAGCCATCGGCGGATGAACAGGGTCTGCCCGGGCTCCGGCCCGGACCGCGCCAGGTGCTCGAGCCACGCCCCCGTGACCGGATCCTGGGGCGCCGCCCGGGCCTCGTCCGCGCGCAGCATGAGATAGAACCCGACCACCTCGCCTCCAGGCTCGAGGACGACGCGGAAACGGTGGGGTCGGACGCGCAACCAGTACCGGATGAGGTCCACCGCCTCCGGCCCCTCGTGTCGACCGACGATCTCCAGGATGCCGTCGGTCTCGCCCTCCCCGGCCGGCTCCACGCTCAGCTCCTGGACCCCGCTCGGGAAGAAGGCCTCCCGACAGATGGGGTTCTCGATCAGGTAGAGCATGTCGGCCGTGTAGCGCCACAGCTCGGAACGTCCGGCGTCGCCCACCTCCGACCGGAGCTTCTTCCAGGCGTCTCGCCGGTAGCGCCGGTAGCGCTCCGGGTCGTGGGCGCGGGTCGCCGCCGCGATGGCCTCCTTCACGGACTCGTGGACCACCAGGCCGTCGGGCCCGCTGTAGACGAACGGCAGCGAGGCGAGACGCTCGTGGAGCGAGCGGGCATCCTTCTGGGGAAAGATCGCCGCCAGGAGGGAGACGGTGGTCCGGCGAACCGCCGAGGCCGCGACGAGCGCCTCCCGGGTCGCCGCGTCCTCCACGCCCTCCAGGACGCGCCGGCTCAGCTCCTGGACGACCCGCGAGATGCCGGCGTCCCCGAAGGCCGGCCCCGGTTCCTCGAGGGCGGCCACGGCGGCCAGCTTGAGGGCCAGGGGATGGCCGCGCGCGAAGTCCTGGATCCGCCGCGCCTGGGCCTCTCCCACTCCCATCCCCGCCAGGAGGTCGTGGGAGACCTCCTCGGAGAGGGGGCCCAGCCGCAGGGGCCGGACCAGGTTCTGCCACCCGGCTCCCGTGAACCACCGGCTGGACGGCGGATACCGACTGGCGCCGATCAGCCTCGCGTTCCGGGGAAGAGCCGGGACGAAGGTGCGGCGAAGCCAGCTCTCCAGCAGCCGGAGCCGCTCGTACGTGTCCACGACCAGGGCGACGGTCCGCTCGACCTCGGCGAGACGCCGCGCGATGCCCTCGAGCGACGCGTCATCCGTCTCGAGCCGGCGGCCCAGGTGCTCGAGGAAGCCCCGCTCGCTGGGCTCGACGGATCGCCCGTCGACCTGTAAGACGGCGACGTCCGCCTCTCGTGCCCGGGGAACGAAGGCCTGGAGGAGGGCGGACTTGCCGATGCCCGGGATCCCGTGCACGAAGGTGACGACCGGGCCGCCGGGCACAAGACAGCCGAGGAGGAGATACAGCTCCCGATCGCGTCCCATCAGGGCTCGGGGAGCCTGCCGCTCGAGGAGATCCCGCACCTGCTTCATGACAGCTCCGATGGCCGAGGCGAACCACGCCCGCTGGATGAATACACAGGGAGCCCCGGCCGAAAGCAAGCCCCGGCCGGGCGCCAGGCGTCACTCGCTCACGCCGCCCGCTCCGCCAGGCTGCTCTCGGCCAGCTCGATCCCCGCCTGGACGAGGGGATGGCAGATCGTGCTCACGCCCGCCGCGCGCAGGCGCTCGTCCTCCTGCCGTCGGGTCGCGAGGGCGTTGATCTCGCCGGTGAAGCCGCGCTCGCGCAGCATCTCCGCCGCGGCCGCCTCGACCTCCGGATCGGCCAGCGCCATGATCACCGCCCGCAGGTTCGCGGCCTCGAGCCGTGCCCACAGCTCGGGGTCGGTGGCGTCGCCGTAGATCACCCGGCGGCCGGCTTCCAGGTGTCCCTGGATGCGCGCGGGGTCGATGTCCAGCCCCACGGGTCTCGTGCCGCGCTCCGTGACCGCGTCGTAGGCGGCCGTCCCCACCCGACCCATTCCCACGATCAGGATTCGGGCGCTCCCCAGCGACCGCGGCTGGTCGTCCGGGTGCGGGCCCGGCCGCTCCAAGGCCACCAGCCGCGCCTCCCAGCGCTCGTACAGCGGGTTCGCCCAGCGGTTGAGCAGGGCGTTCACGGCGAACGATCCGGCCGCGGCCAGGGCCAGCACGACCAGGAGCGGCTCCCCGAGGAGTCCCGCCTCGACGGCCACGGCGCCCACGATCAGCGCGAACTCGCTGTAGCTGGTGAGGGAGAGCGAGGCCAGGTAGGCGGTGCGCGCCCGCATTCGGAAGAGGAGGAAGAGCCCGAAGAAGAGCGCGGCCTTGACGGGAAGGAGCGCCAGGAGCCCGGCCACCAGGAGCCAGCCCGTCGGGTCCGGGAAACCGGTGAGGCCCACCACCAGGAAGAAGCCCACGAGAAAGGCCTCCTTCAGTCCCCAGAGCCTCTCCGCCAGCTCCTCGGAGCGGGGATCCCCCGCCAGCAGGATCCCGGCCGCCAGGGCGCCCAGCTCGTCGCCCAGGCCCACCGCCGAGAAGAGGGCGGCCCCGCCGATCGCGAGCAGCAGACCGTAGAGGAGAAGGAGCTCGGCCCGCCCGCTCGCCTTGAGCAGCCGGAGCAGTAAGGGCCGGGCGAGGGGCAGGAGGAGGACGAGCGGAGCCAGCCGGCCCGGCGCCTGCCCCCCCGCCAGCCCGAGGGCGGCCACCGCGGCCAGGTCCTGCAGGACGAGCACGCCGATCGCCACACGGCCGTGATAGGCGCCCAGCGCGCGGCGATCCTCGAGCGCCTTGGCGGCGAGCACCGTGCTCGAGAAGGCGAGCGCCAGGCCGAGCACCAGGGCGGCTCCGGCCTCCAGCCCCAGGGCGGCTCCGGCGATGGTGAACAGCGCCGCCGTGACCAGCGCGTGCGCCCCCGCCGTCCCCAGCACCTCGTTCCGGAGGAGGTTTCGAAGCCGGAGGTGCAGCCCCACGGTGAAGAGCAGGAAGAGGACGCCGAAATGCCCGATCTCCGCCAGGACGTCGGCGTCCGCCATCCCCACGGTGGAGAGCGCCAGGCCGGCGCCCAGATAGCCCACCAGCGGCGGCAGGCCGATCTGGCTCGCCGTCAGGCCGAGCCCGTAGGCGCCGATCAGCCAGAGCACATCCATGGACCCCCCTTTCGGACCATGCTATTCGGACCATGTTGATCGTGTCGCCATCAGCCCCTGACAGGCGGGCGTCCCCTGTAGGCTGGGCGTCGCCCGGCCGACCCTGAGCCAGCTCGCGAACGAGAACAAGACGCGAACGATCGATCAGCGCGGAAACGGTCGTGACCCGATAGCCGCGGCGCCGTA
>CAYMQZ010000183.1:3800-5471 GCA_964392705.1 uncultured Gemmatimonadota bacterium | reverse complement strand
TCGGCGGCCTCGACGACCCGGCGCGCCGCCTCGAGGTCCTGGACGGCGTTTCCGACCGACTTGAAGAGCGCGATCTCGCGGCCCGCCCGTCCGCCGGGCGCCGTCCCGTTCACGATCTCGCCCAGCTCGACGATCTCCTCGCGCCCGAGCCGGCCCTCGCGGAGCGGTCCGATCAGGTCGCCCGCCTCGGCCAGGGCCCCCTCGCGCGAGTCCACCACGACCCGCGCGCGCCCGACGGTCGTCGCGTCCACCTCCCGCATCTGGGGCGTGTAGGCGCCGATCGAAGCCACGAAGGCGCCGGGCTCCACGTCCGCGCCCTCGAACACGGGCGTGGCGCTCGAGGTGGCCGCCACGACGAGGTCCGCTCCGTGGAGCGCGGCGGCCCGGTCCTCGTGGGCCGTCGCCGCGACCGCGCCCTCGGCCTCGACCGCCTCCGCCACCTCGACCGCCTCCGCCATCGCGACCGCGCCCCCGGCTCCACGAGGCCCCGCCAGCTCCGCGGCGAAGCGCTCCGCCGAGGCTCGCGTGCGCGACACGATCCGCACCTCGCGCACGGGACGCACGACCCGGACGGCCTCGACCTGGGTCCGGGCCTGCGCCCCCGCCCCGAAGACGGCCAGCACGGAGGCCTCCTCGGCGGCCAGCAGCTCCGCCGCCAGGCCGGTCGCCGCGCCCGTCCGCAGCGCGGTGAGCTCCGTCCCGTCCAGCACGGCCCGCGGCGTCCCCGTCCGCCCGTCGAGCAGGAGCACGACGCCCTGGATCGCGGGCAGGCCCCGGTCCCGGTTCCCCTCGAACAGGGACACGAGCTTGGCCCCCAGGGCCGCCCCCTCCTCGAGGAAGGCCGGCATGATCAGCGTGACGCCCCCGTCCGCCTCCAGATGGAGGCGCGGCGGGACTCGGGCTCGGCCCGCGGACAGCCCTCCGAACGCGGCGCGCATGGCCTCGATCGCCGCCCGCATGTCCAGGGCCGCGCGAACGTCGCGGCCGCTCAGGACGCGGATACGCACCGATCGTCCGTACTCGACGCCGTCTCCCCGATCGGGATCCGCAGGTCGGCCAGCACGGGCAGGTGATCGGAGGGGTAGGCGTCCTCCTCGATGACCACGACGTGGTCGTGGCGATCTACCCTCACGCCCGGACCCACCAGGACGTAGTCGATGCGCCGCGTCGGCGGGTCTCCGGCCTCGAAACCGGTGAACGTCCCTTCGGGACCCGAGGTCCGGTCGGCGAGCAACCGGGCGTCGCACAGCCCCGCGTCTCCGGGCCCCGTCAGGGTCCGAAGGGGCGGATCGTCGGACCCCGCGTTCAGGTCACCGGTCACGACGACCGGGATGCCCTCCGCCAGGAGCCCCGCCCGCTCCCGCAGGAGCCGCGCGCTCTCGGCCCGAGCCTGCTCTCCGCGGTGGTCGAAATGGGTGTTCACGAGCAGGAACGTCCCCCCGGTCTCGCGGTCCTGCAGGACCGCCCAGGTCGCGATGCGCGGAAGGGCCGCGTCCCAGCCGATGCTCCCGGGGACCTCGGGCTCCGGAGAGAGCCAGAAGGTCCCCCACTCCACCCGCGCCAGCCGCTCGCGCAGGTAGAAGATGGGCGAGAACTCGCCGCCCTCGTCCCCGTCGTCCCGCCCGACCCCGATCCAGTCATAGGCGGGAAGCGCCGTCGCCAGGTCCTCGA
>CAYMQZ010000183.1:0-3700 GCA_964392705.1 uncultured Gemmatimonadota bacterium | reverse complement strand
GGCCCACCTGTTCCTCACCACCCCGCCTTCCCCCGTTCGACCGCTCCTCATCCCAGGGCGCCCGGAAGCCCGGCGCGGCCCTCGTAGATCGCCCGCAGGGTCGCGACCGTATCCGCCTCCGAGGGGCTCTTGTCCGGGCGATACCCCTTGACCCGGGCGAAGCGGAGCGCGAGCCCCGCGGGATAGCGCGGGCTACGCTGGACGCCGTCGATCGCCACCTCGACGACCAGCTCCGGCCGCACCCGGACGCCCCAGTCGCGCCGCTCCTGGGCCAGCTGCTGCAGCCGCATCGTCTGCCACACGAGCAGCTCGTCCGTCATCCCCTTGAACGTCTTGCCGACCATCGCGAAGCCCCCGCTCTCCACATCCCGCGCCCCGAGGTGCAGGTTCGAGAGCCAGCCCCGCCGACGCCCGTGCCCCCACTCCGCGGCCAGGACCACCAGGTCCAGGGTCCAGGCGGGCTTCACCTTGAGCCAGGCCGCCCCCCGCCGGCCCGCCACGTAGGGCGCCGCCGGGTCCTTGGCCAGCACCCCCTCGTGGCCCGCTTCCAGCGCGCGGCCGAGGAAGGCGCGCGCCTCCTCCGCCGCCCCGGGGGTCAGGCGTTCGACCCGGAGCCTCTCCGGCAGGGCGCGGTCCAGCGCCGCCCATCGCTCCGAGCCCGGGAGATCCAGCAACGGCTCGCCCTCCAGCAGGAGGCAGTCGAAGAGAAAGGGCGTCAGCGGGAGCTTCGCCCGGAGCGCGTCGATGTCCTTCACGCGGCCGAACCGGCGCATCGTGTCCTGGAAGCGGCGCGGCCGGCCATCGGGCCGGAGCGCGATCGCCTCGCCGTCCAGCACCAGCTCGGAGATGGGCAGCACGCGGGCGGCTTCGACCAGCTCCGGGAGAGCCTCCGTCTCGTCGTTCAGCCGGCGGGTATAGATCCGGACCTCGTCCCCCGCCTTGTGCACCTGGATGCGCGCCCCGTCCAGCTTCGTCTCCAGCACGGCGCTTCCGAGCCGGTCGAGCGCATCGTCGATCCCGTCCGCCGTCTGCGCCAACATCGGCTTGACGGGTCGGAAGAGCCGGATCGAGAACTCGGCCAGCGCCTCCGGGCCGCGCTCCAGGACGGCCCGCGCCACGGCCCCTGGGTCACCGGAGAGCATGACGGCCCGCCGGACCGCACCGGGGGGTGCAGACGCCGCCCGGGCCACGGCTTCCAGCATCAACCCCCCCTGCGCCCCCTGGCGCAGCTCGCCGGTGAGGAGACGCGCCAGGAAACCGCGTTCCTCCGGGGTGGCCACCGCCAGGAGCTCGCGCAGGCGGCGGGTCTTCTCGGCGCCGGATCCGGCGCCCGAGACCGTGCCGATCGCACGGAGGGCGGCGTCCGTCTCGAGCAGGCCCAGCGAGGACTGCTCGGCACCGCCTTCGGGCCATGCGTCCGCGAGCGTCGCCGGCCCTACGCCGATCGGATCGTGGGGGAGCTCGCCCGAAAGGTAGGCCACGGCGATCGGAATTTCGGGGCGCTCGAGACGCCCCAGCAGGCGCGCCAGCCGCTCGACCTTCTCGAGGCGGCCGCCAGTGTCGGACACGGCCTCCGAGGTCCGGACCAGGTCGACGAGCTGGACTCCCATGCCCTCCTTCAGTACTCCACGCGGCCCTCTGCTTCCTCCCACAGCCGCAGAGGCTCGTCGCTCCCCTCGACTTCGATGCGGCGAAGCTCGAGCGAGCGCGCCTCCGGCACCTTCGCCAGCTCTTCGTAGATGAAGCCATCGTCGAACCCGACCGCGGCGGCGGCCTCGCGGCTCTCCGCGTAGAAGACGCGCGCCGGCCGCGCCCAGTACAGCGCGCCCAGGCACATCGGGCAGGGCTCGGTGCTGCAGTAGACCTCGCAGCCGTCGAGCTGGAAGGCGCCGAGCGCCCGGCAGGCCTCCCGGATCGCCACGACCTCGGCGTGCGCGGTGGGATCGTTGGAGGCCGTCACCCGGTTCGCCCCGCGACCGATCACCTCGCCGGACCGGACGACGACCGCCCCGAACGGCCCTCCACGACGCGATCGCACGTTCTCCGCCGCGATCCGCACGGCTTCGCGCATGAACCGATGTCGCTGCTCGCGGCTCATCGTCCCTCCAGCCTCCGCTATCTCCACCTCCGGACGATCGCCCCTTCGCGTCCTCGCCCTCCCGGCTCCGGGCATGGGATCTACGGGCTCGGGGGCCGCGAGTGCAATCTCGACACTGGAGGACGCCGCGTCGCGCCGTCGACGCGGGCGGTCGACATCGACATCGCGCCGGCTCGCGGTTGCCACGGTGGGCCGCGGACGGCCAGAATGGTATACGGGCTCGTGGCCGAACCGCCGCCGTCGGCGGACGCGGCGCGAGCCCCGAGCGCATGCGGCGGGATCGGCGCGGGAGGCCCAGGTGCGACGACGAGAGGGAATGGCGAAGCTCACGGGGCGCGAGCGGTACGTGGACGACCTGCCGCTCGACGACTTCCTGTGGGGCGCCACGGTGCGGAGCGCCGCGCCCCGGGGCCGCATCCGCGAGATCCGCTTCGGGGATCGCGTCGACTGGGACGAGTTCGTGATCGTGGACGCGAGCGACATCCCCGGGCGGAACGCCGTCTATCTGAAGGACTACGAGCAGCCGGCCCTCGCCGACGGCTACGTCCGGCACGTGCACGAGCCCGTCGTGCTCCTGGCCCACCCCGACCGGGACGCGCTCCGCCGCGCCGCCCGCGAGGTCGAGGTGGTCGTCGAGCCCGAGCCCCCGGTCCTCGACTTCCGGGCCGAGCCGCGGCCCGAGCAGGTCCAGCACGGCGAGGACAACGTCTTCGCCCGGCTCTCGGTCCGGAAGGGCGACGCCGAGCGCGCCCTGGCCGGGGCCCCGATCGTGGTCGAGGGCACCTACGAGACGGGCGCCCAGGAGCACGTCTACATCGAGCCCCAGGGGATGCTGGCCCACGAGGAGGACGGGGTGCTGGTCGTGCGGGGCTCGATGCAGTGTCCCTATTTCGTCCTCCACGCCCTGCTGCCGGCGCTCGACCGCGACGAGGACCAGGTGCGGGTGGTTCAGTCGCCCACCGGAGGGGGATTCGGCGGCAAGGAGGAGTTCCCCTCGATGGTGGCGATCCACGCGGCGCTGCTGGCGCTGAAGGCCGGAAGACCGGTCAAGATCGTCTACGACCGGGTCGAGGACATGGCCGTCACCACGAAGCGCCACCCGGCCCGGATCCGGCACCGCTGGGGCGTGGACGCAGAGGGCCGGATCCTGGCCCAGCAGGTGAACCTGCTGGTGGACGGCGGGGCCTATCCCACGCTCTCGCCCGTCGTGCTCAGCCGCGCCGTGATCCACGCCGCCGGCCCCTACCGCTGCGAGAACGTGGCGATCGACGGCCGGGTCGTGCTCACCAACGCCGTCCCGTTCGGCGCCTTCCGGGGCTTCGGGAACCCCCAGGCGCACTTCGCCAGCGAACGGCACGCCGACCGGGTGGCGGCGCGCCTGGACCTCGACCCCGCGGAGTTCCGGCGCCGCAACCTGATCCGCGACGGCGACGAGACGGCCACTTCCCAGGTGGTCCGGGACGGCGTGGACCGGGCCGCGCTGATGGAGCGGGCGCTCGAGCTGGCCGCTTGGGACGAGAGACGCGAGGAGCACACCCGCTTCAACGCGGCGCACCCGACCCGCCGCCGCGGCCTCGGCCTGGCCACCTACTACCACGGCGC
>CAYMQZ010000182.1:1888-5482 GCA_964392705.1 uncultured Gemmatimonadota bacterium | reverse complement strand
GGTTGTCCCGACGCCACGGTGCGTCTCGAACACGACCCGGAGGCCGGAACTCTCACCGTGGATTGGACTGCCGGAAACATTACGGCATCGGGAGTCATGAGGCGGGGCTCCGACCCGGGCCCTCGGCCCTGACGACGAAGCGGGTCCAGCCGATGCAGGCGATCGCGCTCGGTGTCCGGAGTGGAAGAGATCCGAGCTCGATCCGCAGGCTGGAACCCTGAGCTACGACTTCACAACCGGTTCCGTTCGGGAGGGCCACCGGTCGCTGAGGGACGCTCCCTCACCCCGGCCCGGCCCGCTCCTCGGCGGTCCGCTCGACCCGGAACACGTACACCCGCTGGACGTCCAGCTCGTCGCGGGCGGCCACGTAGAGCCTTCCGTTCCGGAGCACGGGCTGCACCCATGAGACCCGCTCGAGCCCCTCCGCCCGGAGACGACCCAGGTAGCGGCCCTCGGGGTCGAAGACGGCGAAGGCCATCTCCAGCGGCCCGGCCGGCACGGACGCCCACAGGTACCCGTCCGGGTCCACGTGGATGTCATCGAAGTACGGCTTGACCTTCGGAATCCGCTCCCGTTCCAGGCGACCGCCCATCTCCTTGAACTGCCTGACTGTCTCGCTCGCCTGCCACTCCGCCAGCTCCGCCTCGGTGACGGGCGCGGGGTCCGTCTCCAGCACGATCTCCCTGATCGTTTCCCCCTCCAGCGTCGAGCGGGCGACCCGGAACCCGGCCCCGCCGTGCCCGTGCCAGATGCCGCCCCGCCCGTCCAGACGGTAGACAGGCCGGGCGGCGAACGGGACGCCGATCACCATGCCGCCCTGGTCCGTCCGGACGCTGAAGGACTCGTACAGCGGGCCGACCGGGGCGGGGAGCGGCACGGTGTCCACGGCGGGCGGAAGCGTCGCCGACCCGGCCTCCGGCGCGAGGTCCGCCAGCTCCCCGGCGATCGGCCCTTCGGGACGCAGGGCGATTCCGAGCAGGACGGGTCGGAGCTCCTCCGCCGTCCCGAGGGAGGAGAGCTCGAAGATCCGTCCCGCCTCGATCCCGCCCGAGAACGCCCAGCCGTAGAAGCCCAGCCCGCGCGGCACCGAGCGCACGAACTCGCCCTCGCGCGTGAGGATGGAGTACCGGTTCCCGCGCTGGTCCACCACGACGAGCGTGTCGGGGGAGAGCCAGAGGAGACCGTTGGCGGCGGAGTACTCGCCCGGCCCGCCGCCCGAGCGGCCGACCGTGCGCACGTGCCCACCCTGGGCGGTGAAGATGTGGAGCGCATTCATCTGGCGATCGAGGACGTAGATCCGACCCTCGCTATCCGCCTGGAGCCCGCTGATCGCGCCGAAGGCCAAGTGCTCGGGACCCTCCAGCTCGCCGAGCACGAGCTCCGGTTCCAGGCGCCACGCCGAGCTCTCGTGCCACACGCCCTGCGCCGGATTCGTGACACGCACGGCGCCGTTCGCCAACGTGTCCACGGTTCCGCTCCAACGTTCGCTCGCCTCCCCGGCACAGCCCGCCAGCAGAAGCACGATCGAAAGGCGCTTCATGGCATTTCTCCCGTCAGCTCCCGGCTTGACGAGCTGAAACGGCTCCACGTACTCGACGTCAAGGTCGTCCACCCGGCGCTCCAGCACAAAGTCCGCGTCCCCCCCTCACCCCTCCACCGGCTCGCTCTCCGGCGCCCCCGTGGGCGGCTCCGGCCGCACCGGGACCTCGAGCGCCCCCACCAGCTCCGCCAGCCGCGCGACCCCCTGACGCCTCATGTATTCCCGGATCCCCTCCTGCACGGCCACCGCCGCGTCGGGATCGACGAAGGAAGCGGTTCCCACCTGGACCAGCGAGGCGCCGGCCAGGAGGTACTGGACCGCGTCGGAGCCCGAGCGGATCCCCCCCACCCCCAGGATCGGGAGCGAGCAGGCCTGGGCCGCCCGCCAGGTCAGGTAGACGCCCATCGGAAGGATGGCGGGCCCGCTCACGCCGCCGCTCAGGTTGCCGATCACGGGCCGGCGGCGCTCCACGTCGATCAGCATGCCCGGGAAGGTGTTGATCGCGCTCAGGCCGTCCGCCCCCTCCTCCTCGCAGATCCGCGCGTAGAGGCCCACGTCGGGCACGTTGGGCGTGAGCTTGACGACCAGCGGGCGGTCCGTCTCGGCCCGCAGCCGCCGCACCAGCCGCGCGAGGGCCGCCTCGTCCGTCCCGAACATCGTCCCGCCCTTCACGTTCGGGCAGGAGACGTTGATCTCGAACCCCAGGAGCCCCTTGGCGTCGCCGAGGCCCGCGACGACCGCCGCGAACTCGTCCTCGGAGCGTCCGACCACGTTCACGAAGACGTGCGCCCGGCGCAGGTTGGCGGCCAGCCAGGGCAGCTTCTCGGCCCGCACCGCTTCCAGCCCGGGGTTCTCGAGCCCGATCGCGTTGATCATGCCGCCGGGGGTCTCGCTGATCCGGTGCGGCGGGTTGCCCGGGCGTGGCTCGACGCTCACCGCCTTCGTGACCAGGCCGCCGAGCTCGTCCAGCGGAATGAGCTCCGCGTACTCCCGCCCATAGCCGCAGGTCCCGGAGGCCAGCAGCACCGGACTCTGGAAGCGGACGCCGAACAGGTCGATCGCGATCTCGGGAGTCGCCGCGACGCTCGGCGAGGTAGGGCCCGAGCCGGAGCCGGAGCCCGACCCCGACCCGCGCCCCGTCGATCGAGCCTCCCCCCCGTGGGCTCTCATCGGCTTCTCACGACCAGTCCAGCTCCCCGGCGTCGAACACGGGACCCTCGGTGCACGCCTTTCGCCAGCGGCCGTCGGTCCCGGGCACGACGCAGCCCTGGCAGGTGCCGACCCCGCAGCCCATGTACTCCTCGACGGCCACCTGGAGGTCCCACCCCTCGCGGTTCGCCCTTCGCGCCATCGCCTGGAGCATCGCTGTCGGCCCGCACGCCAGCAGGAGCGGGTGGTCGGAGGTGTCGATGTCCTCCGTCACCCGTCCCTTCCGACCGACGGTCCCGTCTTCGGTCCACACCTCGACGGGCCCACCCGTCAGCTCGCGGATGAGCGAAGGGTCGAAGACGTAATCGCCCGTCCGTTCGCCGTAGAGCAGAGTCACCTCGCGGCCGGCGCTTCGCGCCTCGTCGGCCAGGAAGAGGAAGGGGGCCAGGCCCACGCCGCCCCCGACGCAGACGATCCGGCGGCCCCCGGAAGACCCGCCGGCGCGGGGCTCGAGCCGGAAGGCCCGGCCTAGCGGCCCGAGCAGCAGCATCTCGTCCCCTTCACCGAGACGCGACATCCGACGCGTGCCCGCCCCGTAGGCCCGGAGAAGAAGTCCGACCCGCCCGTCGCGGGCGCGCCATCCCACGCTGAACGGGCGCGGCAGCAGGGTGGCACCCGCCCCTTCCAGCCCGTAGCCGATCATCACGAACTGGCCGGGCCGGCTGCGGTCGGCGATCTCGGGGCTGTCCAGCTCGAGCCACCAGGTGGCGCGCGCCACGGGTCGGTTGCCCACCACCCGGGCCAGGTGACGGACGGGCGCGGAAGGAGCGGCGGCCTGCCCTTCGTACGCCTGGCCCCCGGTCGAAGATGGCTCGGCCGGCTCCGCGAGCCCGGAGGCGGCGCTC
>CAYMQZ010000182.1:0-1788 GCA_964392705.1 uncultured Gemmatimonadota bacterium | reverse complement strand
GGAGGCGGCGCTCTCTCCGGCCGGTCCGCGACTTCTCCCCCGGCCCGGCCCGCCGCGATCCCGCTCCGTCAGCGCTAGCCCCCCGTCGCCTGGAGGGAGGCGGTGGCGCGGATCTGCTGCCCGTACTCGCTCAGGTAGCCGCGCACCGCCTCGGCCAGCGCCTCGGCGAGCCGCTCCTGCCCGGCCGCGCTGCCCAGGAACCGCTCCTCGCTCGGGTTCGATACGAAGCCCACCTCCACCAGCACCGTGGGCATGCTCCCGCTGGCCCCCACCAGCACCCAGTAGGGGCCGGGCTTCACGCCCCGATCCGGTCCCGGGTGCGCGCGCCGAAGCGCGTTCTGCACGTAGCCGCCCAGCTTGCTCGACTCGCGGCGGAAACCGCTCAGGTCGTTGGAAGCGAGGATGAACTGGATGTCACCCAGCTGCGGCGCGTCCTCTTCGTACTGCAGGGCGCTGTTCTCCCGCATCGCCACCTGGCGCGACTCGTCGCTTCGCGCCTCGCCCAGGAAGTAGGTCTCGAAGCCCCGGGCGGAGCGACTCGGCGCCGAGTTCGCGTGGATGGAGATGAACAGGTCGCCCTGCTCGGCCAGCGCCATGCTGGGGCGCCCGCGCACCGTGACGAAGGCGTCGCGGTCCCGGGTGAGGATCGGGCGGATGTCGGGGGTCGCGGCCAGCTTGTCCCGTAGCCGCCCGGCGATCCCGAGCACGACGTCCTTCTCGCGCGTGCGTCCCCGCCCCGCCTGCGTGCCGGGGTCCCTGCCGCCGTGGCCGGGGTCGATCACGACGCGCCACGGGCCGGGCGCCCGTGCCGTCGTGGCCGCGCCTCCCTCCGCGTTCGCCTCGCCGGGCGCGGGAACGTCCGCTCCGAGCGTCGCGGGAAGCCAGGCGGCGAGCAGCTCGGCCGGCACCCACAGCGTGCCGCCGGCCACGTACGGCGGGTTCGCGAGCTGGAAGACGCGCTCCCCGTACCGGAAGAAGGGGGACTCGGCCCGCAGATGGAGGGTGCGGGAGCCCAACCGCCCGCTCGCCTCGCCGCGGCCCAGGGTCACGTCGGCGAGCAGCGTGCCCGTGAGATGGGTGACGTCGACCGCCTCGTACCCTCTGTGCGAGGCGACGGGCAGGCGGAGCGTCCGGTCGCCCAAGGCCACCGCGACCGCCCCGTCACCCCCCGTCGTCTGGTCCGCGGCGGGCGTCTGCGCGCCGGCCCCCGGCGCGAGCAGCGCCACGCCGCACCACGCAGCGAGCAGCGCCCTCGCCAATCCCCCTTCAGCCCCTCCCCTGCACGTCCCGGATCGCACGATCCACCTCCCGCCGCATCGCCCTTCGCTTCAGATCTTCCCGCTTGTCGTACAGCTTCTTTCCTCGCGCCAGCGCCAGCTTCACCTTCGCATACCCCCGGGTGAAGTGAATGTCCAGGGGAACGAGCGTGAGCCCGCGCTCCGCGGTCTTCGAGGCCAGGCGCTCGATCTCCCGCTTGTGAAGCAGCAGCTTTCGCGGCCGCTTCGGGTCCGGGGCGTCGATGCTCGCCTGCCCGTAGGGAGCGATGTGGAGATTGTGCAGCCACACCTCGCCCCCCTCGACGAGCCCGAACGAGTCGGTGAAGCTGGCGTTCCCCTCGCGCAGCGACTTCACCTCGGCCCCCTTCAGGGCCAGCCCGGCCTCGTATTCCTCGATGATCTCGTACTCGTGCCGGGCCTTCCGGTTGCGCGCCACGACCTTCCGGCCGTTCTCGGCGGCCACTTCCCCACCTCCAGCGGTTGCCAGGCTGCTTGCGTCGGACGGACGGGA
>CAYMQZ010000181.1:0-5539 GCA_964392705.1 uncultured Gemmatimonadota bacterium | reverse complement strand
CTCGTCGGGCGGGGCCGCCGCGGGCTGAGTCTCGTCGACGCCGTCTCCTTCGAGCTGATGGGCGCCGAGGGGCTCGAGTGAGGCGTTCTCCTTGGACCCCGATTTCGAGCACGAGGGGTTCTCGCTCGTCGCCTGAAGTCCGCGCCGGGAGGGTCGGCCCCCGTCGTCGACCGTTTCGATCTTCCCCTGGCTCCCGCTTATGTTCGGGTGAACTCCGGCCGTGTCCGTCGGTATCAAGGAAGCTGCCCGATGCGCGGGATCGCGCCGTTTTCAGCCGCGACCGGCCACGCGATCGTCCCGCGAGGAGAATCATGGCGAAGCTGTCCACATCGAAGAGCGAGGCGGACCGGACCGCCGGCGACGGCGCGGTGCAGCCCTCCGTCTCGGCCGAAGGATCCGCCGCCCTGGAGCTGCTTCCCCGGGACCTCCTGGAGGTGATCCGGGGGCACGAGGACCGTCTAGACCTGGACCTGCTGGCCCTCGCCTTCCAGTACGCCCGCGACCAGCACGCCGGCCAGAAGCGGCGCTCCGGCGAGGAGCACGTCCGCCACTGCGTCGAGGTGGCGAAGATCCTCTCCGAGATCCACCTCGACACCGTGTCGGTCGCCGCCTCCCTCCTGCACGACGTGGTGGAGGACACCGGGACCTCGATCGAGGAGATCCGACGGGAGTTCGGGGCCGAGATCGGGGAGATCGTCGACGGCCTCACGAAGATCTCCCGGTTCGAGTTCGGCTCCATGGCCGAGCGGCAGGTCGAGAACTACCGGAAGCTGCTCCTCTCCATGGCGCGCGACGCCCGCGTGATCATCGTCAAGCTGGCCGACCGGCTGCACAACATGCGCACGCTGGAGCACATGCCCGAAGGGAAGCGGCGGAAGATCGCCGTCGAGACGCGCGAGATCTACGCGCCGCTCGCGCATCGGCTCGGGATGGCGCGGGTCCGCTGGGAGCTCGAGGATCTCGCGTTCAAGTTCCTGGAGGCGGAGGCCTACCGGGAGCTGGTGGAGGTGATCCAGGAGACGCGGAGGGAGCGCGAGGAGCTGATCCGCAAGATGGCCGAGCCGCTCCGGGCCGAGCTCGAAGCGGCCTCGATCCGCTGCGAGGTGACGGGCCGCCCGAAGCACCTGTGGTCCATCCGGCGGAAGATGATGAAGCGGGACAAGCCGTTCGAGGAGATCTACGACATCCTCGCGATGCGGGTGCTGGTGGACTCGGTCCGGGACTGCTACCACGCCCTCGGCGTGATCCACAACGCCTGGACCCCGCTCACCGAGCGGTTCCACGACTACATCGCGACGCCCAAGTCGAACATGTACCAGAGCCTGCACACCACGATCTTCGGCCCTGGCGGCAGGCTCTACGAGATCCAGATCCGCACGTGGGAGATGCACCGCACGGCGGAGTACGGCATCGCCGCGCACTGGAAGTACAAGGAGGCTCGAGAGGAGCTGGACGAGGTCGACCAGAAGCTCTCCTGGTTCCGACAGGTGCTCGAGTGGCAGCAGGAGCAGCTCGAGCCCGAGGAGTTCATGGAGTTCCTCAAGATCGACCTCTTCCAGGACGAGATCTTCGTGTTCACTCCGGCCGGGGACGTGATGCAGCTCCCCAAGGGGGCGAGCCCGATCGACTTCGCGTTCGCGGTCCACACCGAGATCGGCATGCACTGCCAGGGCGCGAAGGTGAACGGGCGGATCGCCCCCCTGAGTCGCGCCCTCAAGAACGGCGACACGGTCGAGATCCTCACCTCCGATTCCCAGACGCCCAGCCGGGACTGGCTGGGCTTCGTCAAGACCAGCAAGGCCCGCCACAAGATTCGCCAGTGGATCCGCCAGGAGGAGCGCGAGCAGGCCGTGCGGCTCGGTCAGGAGATCCTGGGCCGGGAGTGGAAGAAGCTGAAGAAGAAGCCGGAGGAGGAGGATCTGGTCCGGGCCGCGAAGGAGCTGGGGATGGAGCGGCCGGAGGACCTGCACGCCGCCGTGGCGCGGGGCGACGTGAGCCTCACCAGGGCCGTGCGGACCGTGTTCCCCGACGAGCAGCCGGAGCCCCCGCCCCGCTCGCCTTCGCCGCTCCACAAGCTGGTCGAGAAGGTGTGGCCGGGCGGGCAGAAGGGCGTCCGGATCCAGGGGATGGAGAACTTGATGGTACGCTATTCCCAATGCTGTCAACCAGTTCCTGGCGATGATGTGATGGGATACATTACCCGCGGGCGCGGCATCTCCATCCACCGCCAGGACTGCCCGAACGTGCTCCACCTCTCCAAGGACCCGGAGCGGCGGGTCGACATCGAGTGGGACACCGACGGAGCCCAGCGCTTCCTGGTGCGGATCGTCATGGAGGGGACCGACCGGCACGGCCTGTTCGCCGACATCGCGCGCGCGGTGTCCGACACGGGCACGAACATCCAGTCGGCCGACATCCGCGCCGTCGAGGGTGGCATGCAGGGCCAGTTCGTGGTCGAGGTGGAGAACCTCTCCCACCTGAAGAAGGTGATGAAGGCGATCCGGCGGGTAAAGGGCGTCGTGAACGTGGAGCGGAAGGAGTCGTTCGGGGAGAGCGACCTGACGCTGGAGGGCTGAGGACGGGTTTGAGGCGACCCCGTATCCGGCCGGCGGACGCTCCGGCCGCTCCGACCTTCGGCCCCTATTCCAGCTCTCGAAGCCAGATGTTCCGGAATCGCACCGGATGGCCGTGGTCCTGGAGCGAGATCGGCAGATGTTGGGCGTGGGCTTCGTAGGGTGGCCGCGCGCGATGCGCCGTGGGGCCGGTCAGCTCGACGTGGTCCTGCACGAGGACGCCGTTGTGGAGGACCGTGACGTGGGCCGGCTCGATGAGACGTCCGTCCTCCTCGAAGCGCGGGCGGTGAAAGACGATGTCGTAGACCTGCCATTCGCCCGGCGGGCGCATCGCGTTGACCGACGGCGGGTGCTGGCCGTAGATCGCCGCCGCCTGGCCGTCGGGATAGGTCTCGTTCGCGTACGAGTCCAGCACCTGGGCCTCGTACCGCCCCATGAGGAAGATGCCGCTGTTCCCGCGATCCTGCCCCTCGCCGACGGGC
This sequence comes from uncultured Gemmatimonadota bacterium, assembly GCA_964392705.1. GTDB lineage: Bacteria > Gemmatimonadota > Gemmatimonadetes > Palauibacterales > Palauibacteraceae > CAYMQZ01. The sequence goes on along the minus strand of CAYMQZ010000181.1, from coordinate 2,484 downwards.
GGGTCCGGCGCCGACCATTCGACGTGGAGCTGGACGTCGCCGAAGCCCTCCTTCGTCCGGATGTCGCCCGTCCCCGGGACGAGTTCCAGGTAGCCGTCCTCGATCTGCCACGGCGCCACGCCCCCTTCCGCCGATTCCCACGCCGAGAGATCCGACCCATCGAAGAGGACGACCGCGTCCGACGGCGGCCGGCCGGGAGTGCCGGGAGTGCCGGCGGTGCCGGGATCGACGACCGGCGGCCGGGGCCGGTCCTCGTCGTGGATCTCGAAGTGGAAGGGCGACCGCTGCGCGGCGGCCGCATCGGCCGTGCCGGCGAGTAGCGCGAGAACACAGACCGAAGCGACGAGAGGACGATGTGGCCCGTCGGCCGGCCTCTTCATCCGAGAGATCGGAGCCGGATCAGGCACGCCAGGCCTCCTCCATCGCGATCTCGGTCTCGAGGCTGAGCCGGTCGCGGAAGATGGTGGCCAGCGCGAGCAGCTCCCCGTCCCGGGTGTAGCGGACCGCGCAGTCGCGCGCGGCCGGATCGCCGTCCAGCTTCGCCTCGTCCCAGTCCGGGGCGTGGCCCACGTAGGCGACCACGGCGTCGTAGTGCCGGCTCCAGAAGAACGGCACGAAATCGACGGCGCCATCGAGGCCGAGCACGGACCTCGCCGCGGCCGCCCCCATCCGTTCGGCCACGGCCCAGTGCTCGATGCGGATCCGCTCGCCGGTGCGGGGATCGGGGAAGCGCGCCGCATCGCCGGCGGCCCACACGTCCTCGGCGCTGGTGCGCAGTCGCTCGTCGACCAGGATCCCGTCGTCGGTTTCCAGGCCGCCCGACCTCGCGAGGTCGAGGCGCGGGCGCACCCCCACGCCCATGACGACGAAGTCCGCGGCGAGCCGCGTGCCGTCGTCGAGCTCGACGGCGTCCGCGTCGATCCGCCGGGCCGTGTGGCCGAGATGGAACCGCACGCCCTTCTCCTCGTGGAGGTCGCGGACGAAGCGGCCCAGGTCCTCCCCCATCACGCGCGCGAGCGGCAGCGCCTCCGGCGCCACGACGTCGACCTCGAGCTCGCGGCCCCGGAGCGACGCGGCGACCTCCAGGCCGATGAAGCTGGCGCCCAGCACGACCGCCCGCCTCCCCGCTTCCGCCGCGGCGATGATCGCCCGGCTGTCGGCGAGCGTGCGGAGCGTGAAGGCGCGCGCCTCCTCGGCGATCGGCAGGTCCAACCGCACGGGCTCCGCCCCCGGCGCCAGGATGAGCGCCCCGTACGCCAGCGTCGAGCCGTCGTCGAGAGTCACCACGCGTTCCGCCGGAAAAAGGCCGGTCGCGCGCCCGCGGCGGAGCTCGATGCCGTTCTCCTCGAAGAAGGACGGAGGGTGCAGCGGGATCCACTCCTCCCGCGCTTCGCCCTCCAGGTAGTCCTTGGAGAGGTTCGGCCGGTCGCACGGCTCGTCGTCGTCCGGATCGACGAGAGTCACCGGCCCGCCGTAGCCCTCGCGGCGCAGCGCCTCCGCCGCGGCGTCGCCCGCCGCCCCCGCGCCGACGATCACGACCGAGTCGGGAGACGACGCCGGCTCTCGGCCGCGCCGTCGCGCGCCCTCGGCCAGCGTCGGTGGCGGATCGATCCTGCGCACCACGCGCACGCGGCCGTCCGCCTCCTCGGTCTCGTACGTGGCGAGGTCCGCCAGCGCGGGCCCGAGGAGCGCCTCTCCGGTGCGGAGGCTGAAACACGCGTGGTGCCACGGACAGCGCACCGTATCGCCGTCCACGACGCCTCGCTCGAGGGGCCCGTCGTAATGCGTACACTTCGCGCCGACCGCGAGAACGGTCCCGTCACGGCGGGCGACGAGGACCGGATCCCCCTCGAAGTGCCCCGGCAGCGAGGCACCCTCGGCGACCTCGGAGGCGTCGATCCCCTCCTTCAAGTTCGGCCCCTGCGGCTCGTTCTCCCTGGCGCCCATGGAAACCTCCCTGCTCGTCGTTCGCTCGATGTCGATGTTCGATGCGACGCCCTCGATCGAAGGGCACGGGCGATCGCCGGACGGTTCGGATCCCCCCCGGCGAACCTAAGGCATCCACCCGTCGGCGGCTCCGGCGGCGCGCCGATGCCCGTCGGACGGCGCGCGGGTCTCGCGGCGAGCGGATCTTCTACGGATCTTCTCCCCTCACGGGGCGTACGCTTAGGCGAACGACGACGCGCCTCTTCCTGCGAGCGTACGCCCCGGACATGTCCCAGCGCCGCGCCAGCTTCGACCTCCATCTCCCCTTCGAGCCCACGGGCCACCAGCCGCGGGCCATCCGTCAGCTGGCCCGGGGGGTGGAGCGCGGCGACCGCTGGCAGACGCTGCTCGGGGTGACGGGATCCGGGAAGACGGTCACCATGGCCGGGGTCATCGCCGAGACGGGGCTCCCCACGCTCGTGATGAGCCACAACAAGACGCTGGCCGCCCAGCTCTACGGGGAGCTGCGGCAGTTCTTCCCGCGGAACGCGGTCGAGT
>CAYMQZ010000180.1:2538-5541 GCA_964392705.1 uncultured Gemmatimonadota bacterium | reverse complement strand
GGGGCGGGTCCCGCGAGGCAGGTGGACGGGGCGGGGCCCGCGCCCGACGGCGACGGGGCCGGTCCGGCGGCGGAGCCCGACCGGGACTGGGTCCTCCGCGGCATCTCGTTCGCCGTCGAGCCGGGCGAGCGCGTGGCGATCGTCGGCGCCACGGGCGCCGGAAAGACCACGATCCTCAACCTGCTGCTCCGCTTCTACGAGGCCCAGAGGGGACGGATCACGCTCGACGGGGTGGACATCCGCGAGGTCCCGCTGGCCGGGCTCCGATCCTCGATGGGCCTCGTGCTACAGGACGTGTACCTGTTCTCGGGGTCCGCCCGGACGAACATCGTGCTCGGCCGGGAGGAGATCGGCGAGGAGCGGATGCGGGCGGCCGCCCGGCGGGTGGGGCTCGAAAAGTACGTGCGGCGGCTGCGGGAAGGCTACGGCCACGAGCTGGGCGAGCGTGGCGGCAACCTGAGCGCGGGCGAGCGACAGCTCCTCTCCTTCGCCCGCGCCCTGGCCGGCGACCCGCGCGTCCTGCTCCTCGACGAGGCGACGAGCGCGGTCGACTCCGAGCTGGAGGCGCAGATCCAGGAGGCGCTGGAGGAGCTGATGGAGGGACGAACCAGCATCGTGATCGCCCACCGGTTGTCCACCGTTCAGAACGCGGACCGCATCCTCGTGCTCCACGCCGGCGAGATCCGCGAGTCCGGCACCCACGACGAGCTGCTGGAGCGGGACGGGATCTACGCGCGGCTCCACCGGCTCCAGTTCGCGGAGCCGACGGCGGCGGCATGAGGGGGCGCTCGCGGCATGAAGGCGCACCTCGCGGCGCGAGCGGGCCGGCCGCACCATGAAGGGCCTGGCCGCCGCCGCCTCCACGATCGACAGCCGGTGGCTGCTGGTGGCGCTGCTGTTCGCGCTCGACGTGTGGGCGATCGGGCTGGTCTTCGCCTCGCGCGCGACGCGGCGCGAGAAGGTCCTCTGGACGGTGATCCTGATCTTCTGCCCGATCGTCGGGTGCCTGCTCTGGTACGTGCTGGGCCCGAAGCCCTGGCTGCTCAAGCGCGAGGAGAGGTCCCGCCGCTCGAGCTGATCCGGAGCGACGGTCCCGGGTCGGCGCCTTCGTCGAGCCCGTCGCGTTCGCGCGCGCCCGCTTTTCGCTCTCTCCGCCAGGCCCTATCCTCGGGTGTGCGCTACCTCGGCAACAAGACCCGGCTCGTGCCCTTCATCCTGCAGACCGTGGAGCGGTTGAGGATCGAGCCGGGCGAGGCGGCCGACCCGTTCGCGGGAACGGCGAGCGTGGCCGCGGCGCTCAAGCGTCGCGGGTGGCGCGTGCACGCGGGCGACCTGATGGCCTGCTCCTACGCCCTGCAGGTGGCGCGCGTCCAGCTCGACCGCGCGCCCGCCTATCCGGCCGCCCTCCTCGGCTCGGCCGCCAACGGCGTGGGCGGCGTGGACGCCAGCGCGAGCGGCGCGAGCGGCTCCGGCGACGACGGAACCCGCGCCAACGGCGACCGGGTGCCCTACCCGCGCCTCCTCGAGTGGCTGAGCTCGACCGCCGAGGACGGCCCCGCCGGCTTCCTGACGCGACATTTCACCCCCGCCGGCGGGCCCGGAGAGCGGCACGGGCGCATGTACTTCACGCCCGAGAACGCCCGCCGCATCGACGCGATCCGCGGGCGAATCGCGGACTGGGAGAGGGAGGGAGCCATCGACGGCCCGCGGGCCCGGCTCCTCGTGGCCACCCTGATCGAGGCCGCCGACCGCGTCGCCAACACGACCGGGATCTACGCCTCGTTCGTGAAGTCGTGGCAACCCAACGCGCGTCGGCCGCTGGAGCTGCGCCCCCTCCGTCCCGTCCCCTCGCCCGAGGGGCGCGGGGGCTGCACGGCGTTCCGGGGCGGCGCCGTCGACCTCCTGCAGAGGATCGGAAGCGTGGACCTGCTCTACCTCGATCCCCCCTACAACGGCCGGCAGTATCCCGGCTACTACCACATCCCGGAGCTGCTGGCGGAAGGCTGGGACCCTCCGCCGCCCCTGCGGGGGAAGACCGGGCTGATCCCGGACGAGGAGCTGCGCTCGGACTGGTGCCGGAAGGGAAAGGCGGAGAGGGCCCTGGAGGCGGTGCTGGAGGCGGCCGACGCCCGCCACATCCTGTTCAGCTACAACGACGAGGGCCTGCTGGGTCGCGAGGCGATCGCGGCCGCCCTGCGCGAGCGGGGCGAGGCCGACACGTACCGGCTGGAGACCCGACCCTACCGCCGCTACCGGAGCGACGCCGACGGCCCGGAGCGCACGTACCGGCGGGACGAGGTGCGCGAGAATCTGCACTACGTGCGCGCCTAGGACGGGCGCATCAGCCCACGGCGTCGGGATCCTCCGGCTCGTCGGGGTCCCAGCCGGAGCCCCAGTCGTCCGGCACGTCCTCCTCGCGCTCGATCGCTTCCCGGACGATGCGCCGCGACTCGCGCTCCTCGGGGTCCTCCACGGGAAGCAGGCGCTCGGTGACGCGGACCTCGTACTCGAACAGCAGCCGGCGGAGGTCGCCGAGACGACCCATCAGGAGCGGCAGGGCGCGAAGCAGCCTGTCGTCCTCGTCGAGCCGTCGCAGGAGCTCTCCGAAGCGCAGGAGCGCCGAGCGGACCTGCTCGTCCGTCGGGCCCGTCCCTCTTTCTCCCTCGTCCGGCATGTCCCCTTCTTCCTCTCCCGCGGGTGGGTCGGCGTGCGTCGAGCCGGGGAAACGCGATACCCTCCGTTCGGCCGGACGTTGCGCTGGTCGGGGCGGAGACCGGTGCGCTGGTCGGTGGCGGAGACCGGGTGCGCTGGTCGGCGGCGGAGACCGGTGCGCGAGCCGGAAGCGCCGCCGGTGGCGCACGCCGGTGGCGCCGGCGTTTTCCGGGCCGGCGCGCGAAGCTCCATTCCGTGCCGGCAGGCTCCGTTCATGCACCATGAGCCAGATGCCGTGTCAGACGTCATGAGCCCGCTGCCATGAGGCCGACGCGTCGAGCCCGACACCGT
>CAYMQZ010000180.1:0-2438 GCA_964392705.1 uncultured Gemmatimonadota bacterium | reverse complement strand
CCGCCCGCCGCGCCGGGCCGCTGGTCGCCCTGCTGGCGACCGGCGCGGCCACGGCCTGCTCGCCGGCCTACGTGCTGCGGGCGGGCTGGGAGGAGGCGCGCATCCTGGCCAACCGGCGACCGATCGCCGAGGTCGTGCACGACACGACGGCCCCGGCCGAGGTGCGCGCCAAGCTGCGTCTGGTCCAGGACGGCCGGGCGTTCGCCGCCCGCGCGCTCGACCTCGAGCCCGGCGACAGCTTCGAGACCTACGCGGAGGTGGCGTCCGACACGCTCCTCCTGGTGGTGACCGCGGCCGAGGAGCTGGCCCTGAGGTGGAAGACCTGGTGGTTTCCGATCGTGGGGCGCGTGCCGTACCGAGGCTACTTCGATTTCGACCAGGCGCGGGCCGAGGCGGAGCGGCTGGCGGCCGAGGGCTACGACGTCTCCCTCCGGCCCACCTCCGCGTTCAGCACGCTGGGCTGGCTGCCCGACCCCCTTCTCTCCACCACCCTCTCCCAGGACAGCGTCGGGCTGGTGGAGACGGTGATCCACGAGATCACGCACACCACCTTCTTCCCGGCCGGGCAGGCCCGCTTCAACGAGAGCTTCGCCAACTTCGCCGGCCACCGGGGATCCGTGGAGTTCTTCTGTCGGGCCCTGGCGCAGCCGGCCGGGTGCGAGCTGGCGCAGGCGCGGTGGGAGGACACGCGCGTCTTCGGCCGGTTCTTCGAATCGGTCGCCGAGCCACTCCGGCAGCTCTACGCCTCCGACCTGGCGCCCGACCGGAAGCGGGCCCGCAAGCGGGAGATCTTCCGCGAGGCCGCCCTGCGCTTCCGGGACGAGGTCCGGCCCCGTCTCCGGGCGGGGCGCTACGGGGACCTGGACCCCGAGCGGCTCGACAACGCCTGGGTGTTGTCGCGCCTCCTGTACTACACGCGGCTCGACGACTTCGAACGGGTGTACCGCCGGCAGGGAGACGACCTTCGCGCCGCGATCCGGTCGATCATCCGCGAAGCCCGAGGAGACGACCCGTGGGAGGCCTTGGACCGTCTCCTCGCGGCGGAGGGCACGGATGAGGGACCGGCGACGGGCGTGCGGCGGTCGGCCGACGATCGACCGGCGAGCGAGACGCCCTGACCCGACACCGCCGACGGACGCGACGACCCCGAACGGACACGACGACGCCGAACGGACGAGGAGCCATGTACGAGCGAATCCTGGTGGCGATCGACTTCTCGGACCCTTCGGTGGAGGCGTTCCGGTGGGCGGCCCGTCGGTTCCCCGAGGCCGAGATCACGCTGTTCCACGCCATCGAGCGGCGCCGTCCGCCGGCGTACGTGCGACGGGCCCTGGGCGAGCAGCTCGACCTGGGCCGTGAGCGGGAGCTCGACGTGCGGGCCAACCTGGAGCACCTGGTGGAGGAGGCGGGCGTACCCGCCCGCATCTCGGTGCGGATCGGCTGGCCGCCGGGCGAGGTCGAGCGCGCCGCCGTCGAGACCGACAGCCGGCTCGTGGTCGTGGGTGCCCACACCCGGCGCATCTGGCCGTGGGACGAGCCGGGCGCCACGGCCGGCAAGATCGTCGAGGAGGCCACGCGGCCCGTCCTGGTGTGGCGGCCGCGGCCCCGTCAGGCCGACCCCCAGGACCGCACGGTGCTGGCGGCCTCGGACCTGCGGGAGGGAAGCGAGGGCCTGGGACCGGCGGCCGCCGAGGTGGCGTCCCACTTCGGAGCGCGGCTCGTGCTCCTCCACGTCCTGCCCCGGACCCTGCAGGCGTATCTGCGCGCCGTGAGCACGACCCAGAAGGCCCAGGAGACGCTGAAGCAGGTGAGCGAGGTGGCGCGGGATGAGCTCCTCCGGCAGGTGCCGGCCGGTCTCCGGGACGAGCTGGAGATCCAGGCGGTGGTCGTCCGCGGACGGCCGGTCACGCAGATCCTCGCGCTGGCCGAGAACGAGGCGGCCAACCTGATCGTCACCGGACAGCGCCACGGGCCCAGCCGCGCCGGCCGGGCGCTCCTCGGAAGCGTGACGGGAAGCGTGCTGCGCGGAGTGAACTGCTCCGTGCTGGTGCTGCCGCTATAGGGGCCGGCCCGCCGCCGTAGGGCCGACCGCCGCCGCAGCCGACGGGAGCGGGACCGCGCCCCGAGGCCGGCCGGCCCGCCTACTGCTCGGCCCAGTCCTCGGGCACGAGCATCATGGTCATGTTCCGGCCCTGGAGGCCGGTGCGCGACTGGACGCGCGCGATGTCGGAGAGCTCCTCCACGATCCGGTCGAGCAGGTCCTCCCCCATCTCGGGCCGCCGGAGCTCGCGGTAGCGGAACATGATCGTGACCTTGACCTTGTTGCCCTCCTCGATGAACTCCCGGGCGTGTCGCGTCTTGAAGTCGAAGTCGTGATCCTCGATCTTCGGCCGGAACTTGACCTCCTTGACCTCGACCGTGTGCTGGCGCTTCTTGGC
>CAYMQZ010000179.1:3931-5551 GCA_964392705.1 uncultured Gemmatimonadota bacterium | reverse complement strand
CCGGTCGACGTGACCCACTCCGTCGAGCCGGGCGATGTGGAAGGCGGCGCCTGGGTGCTGGCGCGGGTGTGGGAGCGGTTCCCACGCGGGACGGTGCACCTCGTCGTCATCGACCCGGGCGTGGGGAGCGAGCGGCGGCCGATCGCCGTGCGGGCCGGGGATCGCTGGTTCGTGGGGCCGGACAACGGCCTCCTCACCCTGGTCCTGCGGCACCACCCGGTGGCGGAGGCGCGCCTCCTGGACCCGGCGCGGATCGGGCTGGACGACGTCTCGGACACGTTCCACGGCCGCGACCTGTTCTCCCCGGCCGCGGCCGGCCTGGCAACCTCACGCCCCCCGGGGGAGCTGGGCCCCGAGCTGGATCCCGCGGAGCTCGTCCGCTTCGAGGTGGCCGAGGTGGAGCGGAGGGACGGAAGGGCGCGGGGCCAGGTCGTGCACGTGGACCGCTTCGGGAACCTGATCACGAACGTTCCGTCCGAGACCCTGCCCGAGCGTCCGATCCTGGAGATCGCGGGTCAGGAGGTCCGCGCGGTGGGGCGGAGCTTCGCCGACGTGGGGCGGGGCGAGCTCGTGCTGATCCGGGGATCGGGGGGAACGGTGGAGGTGGCGGCCCGCGAGGCGAGCGCCGCGGTGCGGCTGGGGGTCGGCCGCGGCGAGCCGGTCACGCTGCGCGCGGAGGGCTGACCGCCGGCGCGCGGCCGCGCGAAGGTCAGGCGCCGGCGACGCGGGCGGAGGGGACGGGGCTCGCGAGGGGCGGGCCGCCTACGGAACGACCTCCACAGCGATGGACCCGAACGCCGCGTCCAGGTCCAGCTCGAGGCGGGCGCTCGCCTGGTTCCAGTTGGTGGTCTGGAACGCGTCGCCGGCCCGGGTGAAGCCGGCGGCGTCGAACGAGGTGAGGAAGGACTTCTTCGCGATCCGAACTCCCAGCTCGCGGGGCACGCGGATCCTCAGGGCGCCGACCCCCATCTGGATCGTCCCGCGGACCGCGGTACCGGGGGCCGCGTCCTCCCAGTCGCCGGTGAAGTCCAGGAGGACGTCCCCCACGCCGCCCTCGAAGGAGAAGCGCTCGAAGCGCGCGTTGCCGAGCTTCTCGGTGCGGAACTCGGCCGCCCCGACCTTGAGCTGCAGCCGCTCCATGGAAACGGGGTTGGGCTCGCGGAAGGACAGCTCCGTCTCGCTGGCGCCCGTGTTGACCTCGAGCCGCGTGATGGGAAGGCCTCCCAGGTCCAGGTCGCTCCTGGCAGCGCCCACGTGTACGCGCAGGTCCGTCGGGACGTCGGGGCTCAGTCGCACGTCGAGGCGACCGGCGGAGTCGCCCAGCTTCTTGAGGTCGCTCAGGTCGAAGTCGAGATCGAAGTCGTCGAGGTGGATCGCGACCGGTCGCTCGCCCGCCGAACCGCTCGAGGTGAGCGCCACCCGCACCATGGCCCGTCCCTCGCTCGCGCTCCAGCTCCGGACCGGCACGAAGCGAGAGGCGTCGAACCGCATGCGCACGTCGTACAGATACGGACCCTCCGCGGGAGCCACGGCGAGCTCGCCCGCTCCGTAGACCACCTCCAGCTCGAGTGACTCGAAGTCGCCCGCCTGGCGGGCCGAGCGGAAGAGCTTCCACTCCTG
>CAYMQZ010000179.1:0-3831 GCA_964392705.1 uncultured Gemmatimonadota bacterium | reverse complement strand
GGACGGGCGGGCGGGGGGTCCCTCTTCCTCCTCCACCTCCACCTCCACGGCCGCCTCGGCCGCGGCGCTCGGCCCGGCCGGTCCGCCGGAGGGACGACGGCTCCAGAAGCTGGACCATCCGCCCTTTGGCCCGTCCCATCCCCCGCCCGGACGGACGTGCTCGCCCTCGGTGCCGCCGCGGGTGAGCAGCACGGCGCCGAAGCCCGTCGTGGCCGCCATCCAGGTCAGGAGGAAGGCGACGAAGGCCAGGAGCCCGCGCAGGAAGCCCGCCAGGCCGCCGAAGACCCACAGCGCGCCCCGGATCGCGAACGGCAGGAGGAGCAGGGCCAGGCCGCTCAGGACGTAGTAGTAGGAGTTCGAACGCCGGAGCCGCTCGATCCACTCGTACCGCCAGCGGCGCGCCGCGAAGACTTCGCCCACGGCGTGAGCCGAGGCCAGGTAGCCCGCCACCGCGGCCAGCCCGACCGCGAGCAGGAAGAAGGGGAGCACGAGCCAGGTGATCACCAGCACGACGAGGATCAGGAGCACCGGGAAGAAGAGCACCTGACCGGCCAGCCCCATGCCGAAGGAGCGGCCGAAGCTGTAGCGGGCCGTGTCGGCCACCGCCTCCAGTTGCGGGCGGAAGAAATACACGGAGAGGACGCCCAGCAGGCCGAACACCAGGAAGGCGCTCAGGGCGCCGGTGATGTCGGCCGTCGCGTGGCCGAAGTTGTGCGCCATCCGGTCGAAGAAGCCGCGGTCCCGGTGCCGGACGCGGGCCGTGCTCGGCCGCGCCCGCCGCTCGGGCGCCGGTGCCGGGGTCGCCGCCGCCGGCGGGGTGGGCGCCTCGGGGGCGCCGGGGCGCAGCGAGAGGATCTCGCCGGTGATCCGTCCGCCGGCCTCCTCCACCGTCCCTCCCACCTGAAGCAGGTCGCCCTCGATTCGGGCGGAGGGCTCGAGGACCAGCGTGCCGTCCAACAGCACCACGTCGCCGCGCACGGTGCCCGCGAGCGAGAGCGTGCCGTCGAGCAGCGCCAGGTTGCCGGGGACCGTGCGTCCCGAGGGGATCGCGTAGTCGTCGTGGACGATGAGGGCGAGCCGCTCGCGCGCGTCCTCCGCCGCGGGCCCCAGCTCCTCGAGGGAAAGCCGGAGGCGCTCGAGCCGGCCGGTGAGCGACTCGAAGGAGAGCGCGCCGGGAGCGATCGCGAGCTGGTCCCCCCCGGGACCGGTGACGGTCACGGTCTCGGCCGCCGGCGCGTCGGCGGCGGGCGACGGCGGGGCGGCGCGGAGGATGTCGCGCAGCCGCTCGCGCAGGCTCCGGAAGGTGGCCGCCTGCTCCCCGGCCAGCTCGGCGGGCTCCCACTCGAGCAGCGCGTCGCCCAGCGCGGCGGGCGGCTCGCCGACGTGGCGGCTCAGGAGACCGCGCCACGCGGACTCGAGGGCCCCGCCCGCCTCGTAGTCGCCCACGGCGCGGCCGTCCACGCGGACCGTGCCCCCGCGGAAGGAGACCGTGTGCTCGGTGCCGTCGGCCAGCTCCAGCTCGAGCTCGGCCCGGGCGCGGGGCCCCGAGGTGACGGTCACCGCGCTGCTCACGACGCGCGTCTCCTGGGCCTCCTGCGCGGGTCCGTGGCCCGGCGCCAGGAGGACGGTCACGGCGACCGCCGTGGCGACGCAGAGCGTGCTCCACCGAATCTGTCTCATGCACCGTCCCATATGGCTCGCGTTCAATCCACTCACCGGCTCCCTATCGGTCATTCGGCCCCCTTCAGCCTCTCGCCGCCCGCGACAGCTCCGCGGTCTCGGCCTGGGCCAGTCGCCTCATCATCCACAGGGCGCCACAACCGAGGAGGCTGAGAAGGGCCATCCCGGCGGCGGCCTGGGTGAGCGCGATCTGATCGGCCAGGCTCCCGGCGAGCTCCACGACGCCCAGGTCGTAGAGCAACCGTCCGCCCGCGATCGCGGCCCGCACGGCCAGCGTCTGGGCGCCGTCGAGGATCAGGGTCAGGAGCCCTCGCGGAGTGAGCTCCTGCTCGCCGAACAGCCACCAGGCCATCCCGCCCACCGTGACCGTCGCCGCGGCCAGCCCCGCGGCCAGCACGGCCCAGCGGCGGCGGATCCCCGCCCACGCCTTCTCGTGCCACGGTTCCGGCAGCCGCACCCGGCCCATCACCCGGCTCGTGAAGCCGACCGAGGGCTCGAGGTAGGGGAGCGTCGCCAGCCGACGATCGAGCGCCCGGAGGAGCGTCACCTCCCGCCGGCAGGCCGCGCACCCCTCCAGATGCGCGGACAGCGGCCCGGGCCGCTCCTCGACCGCGGCGCCCAGGGCGCAGCGCTCGACCTCGTCCGGCGTCAGGTGGCGGTTCAACTCGCTTCGCCTTTCATCGGTCATTTCCTGCCTTCTCCGTCCGGCCTACTCTACGAAGGCCCGAACCTACAGGTTTCACGCCTCCGCGTTCGCGCGCGGGGGCGTCACGCCTCCCTCAGGTGCGCCAGGGCCGCCTGCAGCTCCTTGCGGGCCCGGTGGATGTAGGTCTTCACGGTGCCCAGCGGGACCGCCATGATCTCCGCGATCTCCTCGTACGCGTGCCCCTCCACGTGCCGGAGCAGGATGGCCGTCCGGTACTCGGGCCGGAGCGCGTCGATCGCCTCCTCGATCTCGGCCCCCAGCTCGCGGGCCTCGGCCAGCTCGTCGGGGCGCTCGGTCCGCGCTTCCAGGGTGATCGCGGTGGCCTGCTGCGCGTCGGGCGTAACCGCGTCCGGCGCGCCGTGCACGGACACGGTGTCCAGCTCCCGCTTCCGCAGGTGGTCGATCGTGAGGTTGTAGGCGATCTTGAACAGCCACGAGGAGAACTTGTACGAGGGGTCGTACCGGTCGAGGTTGTTCAGCGTCCGGACGAAGGCTTCCTGGGAGAGGTCCTCCGCCAGCTCGCGGTCGCGGACCATCCGGTAGATGAGCGAGAAGACGGGTCGCTCGAAGCGGGTGACGACCTCCGTCGCGGCGCGCTCGTTCCCGCGCCGGCACAGGAGGACCAGCTCCTGGTCGTCTTTCGTCGAATAGTCCACGTACCCGTCATCTATAGTGCCGTCGGCGTCGATGCGTACGTGCCGGCTCCGGGGCCGGTTTCAGTCTCCTCGGTCCCCGGCCGCGGCGGATCGCGCGGGACGGCGAAGGATGCGCTGACGGACGAGCCGGGCGGGGCGGCCCCGGCGTCACGACCGGAGGATAGCCGGCGGATGGGGGCGGAACAATCGAGCGCCGTCCGGGAGGCCCGACGAGGCGAGCCGCGGGCCGCGCCCGAGAGGGATCCAGGCTCCGACTCCGACCGCGATTCCGTCCGGATCGGCGTGATCGGCGACACCCACGGGCTGCTGCGCCCGCGCGTGTTCGAGCTGTTCGAGGGCGTCGCGCTCATCCTCCACGCCGGCGACGTGGGCAGCCCGCACATCCTGACCGAACTGGAGACAATCGCCCCCGTCACCGCCGTGTGGGGGAACGTGGACGGCTGGGACGTTCGGGACCTGGTCGCGGAGACGGCCTCCGGCGAGATCGCGGGGCTACGCTGGGCGATGGCCCACGGCCACCAGGTGCAGCCCGCCTACGAACGTCTGGTCGAGCGCTTCCCGGGAGCCCGTCTGGTCGTGCACGGCCACACGCACGAGGCTTCCCTGACTCGCGTCGAGTCGGTCTTCCTCCTCAACCCGGGGGCCGCGGGACCGAAGCGGTTCGGCAAGCCGGTGACGGTGGCGGTGGTCCGGGTGGGGGCCGACGGCACTCCGTCGGTGCGGCACCTGGACCTCGAGACCGGGGAGACGTTCCGGGCTTGAGGTGGCTCGAGCGCTCCGGCTCGGAAG
>CAYMQZ010000178.1:0-5750 GCA_964392705.1 uncultured Gemmatimonadota bacterium | reverse complement strand
GTTACTGACAACCCAGGAGGTAAGCGATGATGTTGGGGTACAAGAAGTTGGGTGGAATCATCCTCGGGGCGGTCGCGCTTCTGACCCTGCTGCCCGCCGCGGCGCAGTCGCAGTTCATCCGGTACTCCCCGATCTTCTGGTCTTTCGACGGACGCGGAGGCATCGCGCTCCCCGTGGGCGACCTCGGCGACGTGACCGAGGCCGGGGTCACGGTGGGGGCCGGGCTCGCTTACTTCCTGAATCCCCGCTTCGCGCTCCGGATCGACGGAAACACGAGCTTTCTCGGCGGAAAGGACGGCGAGACGGTGAACGCCGCCTCGGGAACCGAAGCCCCCGAGCAGCGCGTGTTCGACTTCGTCGGTGGCTTCGAGGTACACCTGACGGACCCCTCGACCTCCAAGGCCCGCTTCACGATCGGGGCCAACGCGGGGGGCACCGTGATCGACGGTGACGAGTTCAGCGTGGCCGACTTCGACGGCACGACGAACCAGCCCGCGCCGGGCTTCACGACGACCACGGCGTTCGAGGACACCTACTTCACGGTCGGCGGATCCGTGCGACTGGGCGTGAAAGCCAGTCGGCTCGTGGACCTGTTCGTCGGGGGAGACATCAAGTTCCTCTTCCTGGACGAGGACGACACGGCGCCGATCGCGCACCTGTACGGGACCAGCCCGTTCGATTCCGGCCTCTTGATCCCGATTCAGGGAGGTATCCGGATCAACGTTCCGTAGCCCGATGCGACCGCGATGTTTTGGACGCCCCCCGGCGGCGTTGCGGGGGGTCCTCGGCGCCACCTGGCCTCGCCCTTGCAGCCGATAGGCGAGGTCGGTGGCGCCGGCGTCCCGCCCCGCGGCGAGGAGACGGCGGCGCTCGCGGGACCGCTGGACGGCGAAGGTGTGGATTTGTGACAGCTTCAGGGCCCGTAGCGGGCCGGGAGGCCCGAGGTCGTCCCGCCCTGTGAATCGAAGAAGGAGGCCTGATGGGTAAAGCGCGATGTGTGACGGTAGTCGGTGCGACCTTGACCCTCGCGGTGATGACCGTGGGCTGCACCCACCTGGTGCACAAGGAGGACCTCGAGGGACGCTTCGAGCCGATCGAAGCCCAGCTGGCGGACCACGAGACCCGGATCACGACGGTCGAGTCCGACGTGGCCGGGCTGAGCGACGATGTGGCCGCGTTGCGTCGAGAGCTCGAGCAGCTCCGGGAGGACTTCAACGCCCACGTGAGCGACGAGGACATGCACGGGGGCATGCGGCTCTCGCTGCCCGTCCATTTCGACTTCGACCGGGCCGAGATTCGCGACGTCGACCAGCCGATCCTGGACCGATTCGCGGCCTCGATCAAGCGGCACGCGCCGAACGCTCGCGTGACGGTCGAGGGCTTCGCCGATCCGGCGGGCACGGAAGCCTACAACGTCCGGCTGTCGCGTCAGCGGGCGGAGGCCGTGAGGTCGTACCTCGTCGACACCGGCGGACTGAACACCGATCAGGTGCAGATCGCCGCGTTCGGCGAGCTGCAGGCCCGTCAGGTGAATCCCGGTGCGCAGGGTCCCGGCCAGAGCGGAATCGAGAACCGTCGGGTCTCCTTCGTGATCGAGTGGGCCGGCCAGGTGCCGCTGACCGAACAGGGCGGGGACGGCTAGGTCTCGCCGCTCGACTTTTCACGAGGTAAGCGGCGTCGGACGACGCCCGGCGGGCGCCGGAAACGGCGCGCTCTGACGATCGAGGCTCCCGGGTCACCCGGGAGCCTCTTTCTTTTCCGCACGATCCGGCCCGGGCGCGGCGTCCGGACAGGCGGGCCGCATCGACGTCCGACGGAGATCGGCTCCGACGGATCCGCCTGGCCGATCGCCAGAAAGGGAAAGGACGATAACGGTGAGCGTGGATCGCCAGGAGCGGTCCCCGGAGCCAGGGAGCGGCGTGAAGGAGGCGCCGGCCGGGACCACGCCGGAGGTGGCGTCGTTCCACGACCGGCTGGCCGCCGATGGGGCGCGGATCTCCGCGCCTCACGGGCGTCCCAGGATCGCCCGGTTCGGCGACGTGAAGACGGAGCACGGACACCTCTTCGAGCGGGCCGCCCTCGTCGACGACACGGACCGCGTCCTGGTCGAGGTGTTCGGCCGGCGCGCCCGACAGATGCTGACGGGGCTGCTCACGAACGAGCTGCCACCCGCGGGGGAGGCGCGTGCCGTGTACACCTACCTGCTCACCGCCAGGGGACGTCCGGTGGCGGAGGGGCGGGTGCTCCCCCGCGAGGAGAACCGCTTCTGGCTGGATGTGCCGGCGGCCTGCGAGGAGGGCCTGCTCGAGCATCTGGACCGGACGCTGCCTCCGCTCTACGCGCGATTCGAGAGGCGCCCCGAGGTCGTCCGGTTGGCCATGGTCGGCCCCCGGGCCAGGGAGGCGATCGCTGCCTGGCCCGGAGGCCCCGGGGACTCGGCGGGAGACCTGCCGCCGCTGGCGTTGGTGCCACCTGCCCGGGAGGACGCGGGCTGGCTGGTGATCGCTCGTCGCGAGCCGGAGGAGGGCCCGGGCTTCGACGTCTATCTGCGCGCGGCCGACCTGGATCGAGGCTGGAGGGACCTGGTGCGAGCGGTCGAGGAGACGACCGGGGGAGGACCGGCCGGCGGCGAGGCCTACGACATCTGGCGGATCGAGCGCGGCGTGCCCGCCTACGGATCCGACATCGGCCCCGACAACCTTCCGCAGGAGACGGGCCAGCAGGGCCGGGCGATCAGCTTGTCCAAGGGCTGCTTCACGGGCCAGGAGGTGGTGGCCCGCATCCATTACCGTGGACACGTGAACCGCCATCTCCGCGGGCTGCGACTCCCCGGGCCGGGGGAAGGGGAGCTGGCTCGGGGCGAGGAGCTGTATCGCGACGCCCGCGCCGTAGGAACGGTGACCAGCTCCGCCCGGTCGCCCCGACTGGGTCCGATCGGGCTCGGCTACGTTCGCCGGGAGGTGGGACCGGGCGAGCGACTGGCCCGCACCCCGGAAGGCCACCCCGAGGTCGAGGTGCTGGAGCTTCCCTTTACGGTCAAGTAAAGCGCAGCCCTAGCGGGAGATACGCGCCTCGGATCCGGTTGCCCGTTCCGGATGGGGCCCGTATGTTGGCCAGGTTCGCCGGGCCGGGACCTCCCGAACGGGAATCTCACCGGCCCGACCTCCGGCTCAGCCTCGACGGCGGCGGAACCCATGGGCTCGCTCACCCGGCAGGACCTGTACGAGATCTACCGGTACCTCCGGCTGACCCGGGGTCTCGAGGAGCGGTTCGAGCGCCTCTTCAAACAGGGACAGATCGTGGGCGGCCTCTATCGCAGCCTGGGACAGGAGGCGACCGCGGTCGGTAGCGCCTGGGCCCTGGAGGAGGGCGACTGGCTCGCCCCGTCCATCCGCGACCTGGGAGCGCTGCTGGTCCGGGGACTGCGCCCGGTCGAGATGCTTCTCCAGTACACGGCCCGGGCGAAATCGCCGTGCGCGGGAAAGGACAACACCAACCACTTCACCGTGCCCGCCCGCGGCCTCCTCGGCCCCATCAGCCCCCTGGGGACACAGCTCTGCGTCTTGAACGGGATCGCGCTCGCGGCCCGTCTCCGCGGTGAGTCGCGCGTCTGCATGACCTACCAGGGCGAGGGGGCGACCCGGACGGGAGCGTCGCACGAGGGCCTGAACTTCGCCGCCGTGCAGCGCCTTCCGATGGTGGTCGTGCTCGAGCACAACCGCTGGTCGTTCTCCACGAGGTCCGATCGCGAGGCCTCGGTCTCGGAGTGGACGGACGTCGCCAGGGCGTACGGAATGCCCGTGGTGGCCGTGGACGGCAACGACGTGCTCGCCACCTACGACGCCGCGCGGGTGGCCACCCATCGGGCCCGCCGCGGCGAGGGCGCCAGCCTGATCGTGGCCGAGACCTACCGCATGCTGGGGCACGCCCAGCACGATGCCCAGCCGTACGTGCCCGAGGAGGAGCTCGAGCTGTGGCGTGACCGCGATCCCATCCGCCGCTACGAGCGTTACCTGCGGGACCACGACCTGGCCTCCGAGGAGGACCTGGCCCGGCTGACCGGCGCCCTCGACGACGAGCTGGACCGCGCGGTCGACGAGGCCCTGGCGAGCCCGATGCCCGAACCCGAGGAGGCGCTCGCCGGCGTATACGCCGAAGCCTCGGCCGAGCGGCCCTGGACCCGCCGCGAGCCTGTCGGCTATGCGGATCTCCCGGCCGGGAACGTGGCGCCCGCCCCCGTGCCGGGTCGCTCCGCGACCTCCGCCCCGGGCTGAGGGGATCCGGAATGCACGAGGCCGCCTCCTCCGAGCCCGCCGCCGCCCCTCGCTCCGGGGCGCGGGTCGAGACCACCTATCTGGAGGCGATTCGCGACGCGATGTGGGAGGAGATGAAGATCGACGATGCCGTCTTCATCCTGGGAGAGGACATCGGCGTCTACGGGGGCGCCTTCAAGATCACCGAAGGCTTCCTGGAGGAGTTCGGGCCCGAGCGCGTCATCGACACGCCGATCAGCGAGGCGGCGATCGTGGGGGCGGCGGTCGGAGCCGCGCAGGTGGGCATGAAGCCGATCGCCGAGATGCAGTTCATCGACTTCATCGCGCCCGCGTTCGACATGATCGTCAACTTCGCGGCCAAGGTCCGGTACCGCACGGGTGTCGGCGCCTCCCTGGTGATCCGGGGGCCCTGCGGCGGGGGAGCGCGAGCCGGGCCGTTTCATTCACAGAACGTGGAGTCCTACTTTGCGAACGTGGCCGGGCTGAAGATGGTGGCGCCGTCCACGGCGTACGACGCGAAGGGACTCCTCCGCTCGGCGATCCGCGACCCGGACCCGGTGCTCTATTTCGAGCACAAGTACCTGTACCGTCGGATCAAGGAGCGGCTTCCGTCGGACGAGGAGATCCTGGTCCCCCTGGGGGTGGCGCGCACGCACCGAACCGGATCCCACCTCACGGTCGTCACCTACGGCGCCATGGTCCACCGGTCGGCGGAGGCGGCGGACCGGATCGCCGAGGAGGACGGGGCGGAGATCGAGGTGCTGGACCTGCGGACGCTGAGGCCCCTGGACGTCGACGCGATCACGGAGAGCGTGAAGCGCACGAACCGGCTCCTCATCGTCCACGAGGCGCCCCGGTTCGGCGGCTTCGCCGGCGAGATCACGGCCCGGGTGTGCGAGACGGCCTTCGAGTGGCTGGACGCCCCGATCCGACGCGTCACGGCCCTGGACACTCCGGTGCCGTACTCGCCGCCGCTGGAGGATTACTACCTTCCGCAGGTGGACGACATCGTCACCGCGGCGCGCTGGCTCCTGGCATACTGAACCCGCGGATTTCCGCTGGCGAGCACGCCGGAACCGAGACAGAACGAAGAGGCACGACGAAATGGCCAAAGTCGACGTGATCATGCCCCAGATGGGGGAATCGATCGCCGAAGGGACGCTGACCAAGTGGTTGAAGGGGGTCGGCGATACCGTCGAGCGGGACGAGGACCTGTTCGAGATCTCCACCGACAAGGTGGACGCCGACATTCCGTCGCCGGCGAGCGGCGTGCTCGCGGAGATCCTGGTCGAGGAAGGGGACACGGTCGAGGTCAACACCGTCGTGGCTCGCATCGACACCGAGGCGGAGGGGGCAGAGGCTCCGGCGGCGGAGCCGGAAGCGGCCGCCGAGGAGGAGGAGCCCGCGGCCGCCGAGGAGGAGGAGGAGCCCGCGGCCGCCGAGGAGGAAGAGGAGCCCGCGGCCGCCGAGGAGGAG
>CAYMQZ010000177.1:0-5751 GCA_964392705.1 uncultured Gemmatimonadota bacterium | reverse complement strand
CGAACGGGAAACCCTCAGGGATCCGGTACAGGTTGCGGGCCGGGACCGCCACGAGTTCGGCCAGCCCGCCCGGGACGTGCTCGCCGAGGATCCGGTAGCGGCGGCAGAGGCTCTCCTCGCCCCGGGCGCACCACTCGCAGCGCCCGCACCAGAGGCTCGGGTTCACGATCACCCGGTCCCCGCTCTCCCAGCCCTCGACGCCCACGCCGGTCTCCTCCACCACGCCCGCGATGTCGGAGCCGCCGATGTGGGGCATCTCGAGCTCGAGGCCCGGAAGCCCCCGCCGCGCCCAGAGGTCCAAGTGGTTGAGGGCCGCGGCGCGCACGCGGACCAGCGCCTCGCAGTGCCTCGGCTCGGGGTCCGGTAGCTCGCCGACCCGCAGGACCTCGGGTCCTCCGTGCTCCTCGAAATAGGCGGCTTTCACGCTCGACTCGACTCCGGAGTCCCTCGGTCGCGTTCACCGTACCTTCGCTTCGCCCACGGGCGGCAGGGCGACGAAGATACGTTTGGACTCGGAGCCGCGCACGAACACCCCCCGGCGGACCGATCGCCCCACTTGAAACCGAGTCTCAACTAGCATAGGTTTCCCGACCCGGTCGAGAACGATTCTCGATTCCTCGCGAAGCGGGGACCGACCGGGGACGGACGCGACGGCCGACGAATCACGGATCACGCATACAGGACGGGTGAGGATGGCGGAACCGCTGCTGGAAGTCAGGAACCTGCACGTCCGGGTCGAGGGAGAGGGCGCGGAGATCCTCCGTGGCGTCGACCTGACGGTGCATCCGGGCCAGATCCACGCGCTCATGGGCCCCAACGGCTCGGGCAAGAGCACCCTGGCCAAGGCGATCATGGGCCACCCGGGCTACGCGGTCACCGAGGGCGAGATCCTCCTCAAGGGCGAGGACGTCCTGGAGATGGAGCCCGACGCGCGCGCCCGCGCGGGCGTCTTCATGGCCTTCCAGTACCCGAGCGAGATCCCGGGCGTGTCGATCTCCAACTTCCTCCGCACCGCGGTGAACGCGCGCCGCCAGGAGCGGGGCGAGGAGGAGATCGACGTGTTCGAGTTCCAGGAGCGGCTCGAGGACACGCTGCGGCTGCTGGACATGGACGAGAGCTTCGCCACGCGCTACGTGAACGAGGGGTTCAGCGGCGGCGAGAAGAAGCGGAACGAGATTCTCCAGCTGGCGGTCCTGCGGCCCGAGCTGGCCGTGCTCGACGAGACCGACTCCGGCCTCGACATCGACGCGCTCAAGGTCGTGGCCAACGGGGTCAACACCCTGTCGGACCGGGACGAGCGACTGGGGGTACTCCTCATCACTCATTACAAGCGGATTCTCAACCACATCCGGGCGGACCGCGTTCACGTCATGATCGGCGGCAGGATCGTCGAGAGCGGCGGGCCGGAGCTCGCCGACAAGCTCGAGGAGCACGGATACGACTGGCTCCGCGAGGAGGCGGCCGCGACGGCCTAGGGGGTCGGGCCGGCCCGTCGGCCGCCGTGGCGGCGGCGGACAGGGGACGATGTCGTGGCGGCGGCGGGCGGGGGCAGACGTCGACGCGCCAGGAACTCCAGCGTTCAACGACGGAGGGCAGCAGAAGATGCCATACAACGAGACGGTAGCCGAGCTCGGGCTCGACGAGTACAAGTACCACTTCGTCACCAAGGACAAGCCGATCTTCAAGAGCCGGCCCGGCCTGTCCGAGGAGGTGGTCCGCCAGATCTCGGCGCACAAGGAGGAGCCCGAGTGGATGCTCGAGTTCCGCCTCGAGGCGCTGGAGATCTTCAACCAGAAGCCCGTCCCCCAGTGGGGCGTGGACCTCTCGGGGCTCGACCTGGACCGGATCTACTTCTACATCCGCCCGCAGGACCGCATGGAGCGCTCCTGGGACGAGGTGCCCGAGGAGATCAAGGACACCTTCGAGCGGCTGGGCATTCCCGAGGCCGAGCGCAGCATCCTGGCCGGGGTCGGCGCGCAGTACGAGTCGGAGATGGTCTACCACTCGCTCAAGGAGCAGTGGGAGGAGCAGGGCGTGATCTTCGAGTCGATCGAGGACGGCCTCAAGCTCTACCCCGACCTCTTCCGCGAGCACTTCGCCACGGTGATCCCGCCGCACGACAACAAGTACGCGGCGCTCAACTCGGCCGTGTGGTCGGGCGGCTCCTTCGTCTACATCCCGAAGGGCGTGAAGGTGGACATCCCGCTCCAGGCCTACTTCCGGGTGAACGCCGAGCGGATGGGTCAGTTCGAGCGCACCATGATCATCTGCGAGGAGGGGGCGCAGGCGCACTACATCGAGGGCTGCACGGCGCCGGTCTACTCGACCGAGTCCTTCCACTCCGGCGTGATCGAGATCGTGGTGAAGGAGAACGCCCGCTTCCAGTACACGACGATCCAGAACTGGTCCAACAACATGTACAACCTGGTCACGCAGCGGGCGCTGGTGCACGCGGGCGGCCGCATGCAGTGGCTGGACGGGAACCTGGGCTCCAAGGCGACCATGAAGTACCCCTCCTGCTTCCTGGTCGGCGAGGGCGCTCACGGCGAGGTGCTCTCCATCGCCTACGCCACCGACGGGCAGCACCAGGACACGGGCGGCAAGGTGGTCCACGCGGCGCCTCGCACGACCTCGCAGATCACCTCCAAGTCGATCTCCCGGGGGACGGGGCGGTCCTCCTACCGGGGCCTCTGCAAGGTCTACAAGGGGGCCGAGGGCGCGAAGTCCAACGTGGAATGCGACGCGCTCCTCCTGAACGAGACGTCGCGCACGGACACCTACCCGTACATCGAGATCGACGAGAACACGGCGACGATCGGCCACGAGGCGACGGTCTCCAAGGTGGGGGAGGAGCAGCTCTTCTACCTGATGAGCCGCGGGCTCTCCGAGGAGGAGGCGATGGCGATGGTCGTCCGGGGCTTCATCGAGCCGATCGCCAAGCAGCTCCCGCTCGAGTACGCGATCGAGCTGAACCGGCTGATCGAGCTCGAGATGGAGGGCTCCGTCGGGTAAGTCCGCGGCCGACCCGTCGGCGCCGACGGGCGGAACCGACGTGGGTGAGAAGACGACAGACCGGCCGGGGGGACCAGTGGTCCCCCCGAGCTTTCATGGGACGTAGATAGAGGAGGCGAGCGCGTGTCCGACGCAGCGACGACGCTGGAGGCGGACCGGGCGGAGGTCGTCGCGAGCGACGCGGACGCCTGGTTCGAGGATCTCCTGGACGGGCTCGAGGAGCCGGAAGCGTTGCTCGCGCGGCGCCGCCAGGCGTGGAAGCGCTACGCGTCGCTCCCGATGCCCACGACGAAGTCGGAGGAGTGGCGCTACACGGACATCTCCGACCTGGAGCCGACCGCCTTCCGCCCCGCCGCTCCCGCCGACCAGGAGGCCGGAGCGGTCGTCGAGGACCTGCCCGAGGCCATCCAGCGCATCCTGGCCCGCTCCCGCGAGCGGGCGGGGCTGTGGGCGGCGCGGAACGGGGCTCACATCTACGGCCGGCTCGATCCCGAGCTGGAGGACCGGGGGGTTTTCCTCGCGCCGCTCGCCGCCGCCGCCCGCGAGCGTCCGGACCTGGTGGAGAAGCACCTCTACGCCAGCGGCGTCGAGGCGATGGAGGAGAAGCTGTGGACGCTCCACATCGCGGCGCTCTCGAACGGCTATCTCCTCTACGTGCCGAAGAACGTCCGGCTGGAGGCGCCGGTCCACGCGTTCCGGTATCTGGATCGCGAGGGCGCCCTGGTCGCCAGCCACACGCTGGTCGTCGCCGAATCGGGCGCCGAGGTGACCTGCATCGACGAGCACCTGTCTCCCGACCTCGAGCGGCCCGCGCTGAGCGTGAACGGGGTCGAGATCGTGGGCGACCGCGGCGCCACGGTGCGCTACGTCTCGCTGCAGCGGTACGGGTCGGGCGTGAAGCACTTCACCATGCAGCACATGGTGGCGGGGCGCGACGCGAAGCTCGGCGGCTTCAACGTCGCCCTCGGTGGCGACCTGCACCGCGCCGACGTCGTCAGCCGCCTGCAGGGGCCGGGCAGCGAGAGCGAGATGCTCGCCCTCTGGTTCGGCGACCGGAGCCAGCACATCGATCACCACACGCTGCAGCACCACGCGGCGCCGCACGCCCACAGCGACCTGCTCTACAAGGGGGCGCTCGCCGATTCGGCCAGGGGCGTGTTCCGGGGGCTGATCCGGGTGAGCCCGGGGGCCCAGCTTACCGACGCCTATCAGACGAATCGGAACCTGCTGCTCAGCGAGACGGCGAAGGCGACCTCCCTCCCCAACCTGGAGATCGAGGCGGACGACGTCCGTTGCTCCCACGGCGCCACGATCGGTCAGGTGGACGAGGCCCAGCTCTTCTACCTGATGACGCGCGGCCTCGACCGGCGGCAGGCCGAGCGGCTGCTCGTGTTCGGGTTCTTCGACCAGGTGCTGAACCGGCTTCCCGTCGAGGGGGTACAGGTCCGCGTCCGCGAGGCGATCGAGGAGAAGATCGAGCTGTGAGGATGAGCCCGGCCCTCGGCGCGCGAGGAGCGCGAGACGAGAGGACGAGATAGATGAGCGAATTCGTGACGGTGGCCCGGCTGGACGAGGTGCCGGAGAACGGCCTGAAGGGCGTCCAGGTGGAGGGCCGGAAGATCGTTCTGGCCAACCGCGCGGGGAAGATCTACGCATTGGAGAACCGCTGTTCCCACGAGGAGTTCCCCCTCTCCGACGGCGAGCTGACCGGCAGTCAGATCACGTGCATCCTTCACGGAGCCCGCTTCGACCTGGAGACCGGGGCGCCCAAGGCCCTCCCCGCCGTGATGCCCGTGAAGACCTACGAGGCCCGCGTGGAGGACGGAGACATCCAGGTGAAGCTGGACTGAAGCCGGACCGAGCCGAGCCATGAGCGTCGTTCCCACCGAGATCCGGACCGAGCCCGCCACCCTGGACGTGACCCGCGTCCGGGCGGACTTCCCGATCCTCGACCTCGAGGTGAACGGGCACCCTCTCGTCTACCTGGACAACGCGGCCAGCTCCCAGAAGCCGCTCCGGGTGATTCGGGCCATCGATCGCTACTACCGGGAAAGCCACGCCAATGTGCACCGCGGCGTGCACGAGCTCTCCAACCGCGCGACCGACGCGTACGAGGAGGCCAGGGCCACGGTGGCGCGTCACATCGGCGCGGGCGAGCCGCGCGAGGTCGTCTTCGTCCGCGGCACGACGGAGGCGATCAACCTGGTCGCCGGCGCCTGGGGACCGGCGAGCGTGGGCGAGGGGGACGAGGTCGTGCTCACGAAGATGGAGCACCACTCGAACATCGTCCCCTGGCAGCTTCTGGCGGAGCGGACCGGGGCGCGGCTCCGGTTCGTCGACCTCACGCCGGAGGGGCGGCTCGACCTCGACGACCTACGGGGCACGCTCTCGGAGCGGACGCGGCTCGTGGGCGTGACCCACGTCTCCAACACGCTGGGCGTCGTGAACCCCGTGCGGGAGATCGCCGCGCTGGCCCACGAGGCCGGCGCCCTCTGCCTGGTGGACGGAGCCCAGGCGGCGCCGCACTTCGCGATCGACGTCGGGGAGATCGGCTGCGACTTCTACGCGTTCAGCGGCCACAAGGTGTGCGGCCCGACCGGGATCGGCTGTCTCTGGGGGCGGCGCGAGCTGCTCGAGGCGATGCCCCCCTGGCAGGGGGGCGGCGAGATGATCTCGGAGGTCCGGCTGGAGGGCTCGACCTGGGCCGCCGTCCCTCACAAGTTCGAGGCCGGAACGCCC
>CAYMQZ010000176.1:413-5792 GCA_964392705.1 uncultured Gemmatimonadota bacterium | reverse complement strand
TACCTGGCGCTGGCCGTCCAGCTCGCCGCGGGGCTCGACGGGATCCGGAACGAGATCGACCCGGGCCCGCCCGTGGACACGAACGTCTGGAAGCTCTCCGAGGAGGAGCGCCGCAGGTACCAGATGGACACGCTCCCCGCCAACCTGGCCGAGGCCGTGGCCGAGCTCGAGGCCGACGAAGTGCTCAAGGCCGCCCTCGGCGACCACGTCTTCACCCACTTCGTGCAGGCGAAGAAGGAGGAGTGGGGGGAGTACATCGCCCAGGTCACCAACTGGGAGATGGAGACGTACCTGGCGACGTACTGAGGCGGTAAGCGCCCCTCTAAGAGCGCCGTCGAAGCATCCACGCCGGAGGGCGGGGGAGATCTCCTCCGCCCTCCTTTTTTCTTGTGGCCCGGGTCCGGGGTCGGGTCACGCGGGCGCGGGCTGTGCCCCTGTTTGGGACCCGGTGCCCTACACGCGGGTCGAGCGGCGACCGATATATTGCGGAGACCGGGCGCGTGTGCCCAAGAGCCACGTATCGGAGGAGCGACGCAGATCGTGTTGTCGCCAAGCCACATCTCGAGGAACGTCTCGTCGCGTCCACGCGTTCTCGTGGTCGCTCCCGAGCCGTATTATGAGGATCGCGGCACGCCCATCGCCGTGCGTCGCGTTCTCGAGGCGCTCATCGAGCTGGGGTATACGGTCGAGCTCCTCACGTATCCCGTGGGAGAGAACGTGGCGCCCGGCGGCGTGCCGATATACCGGTGCGCCAACCCGTTCGGCTTCCGGTCCGTGCCCATCGGGCTCTCGCTTCGCAAGCTCGTCCTGGATGGGTGCCTCGTCCCGGCGTTGCGGCGACGGCTGAACAGCGGGCGGTACGCCTGCATACACGCGGTCGAGGAGTCGGCCTTCCCGGCCCTCCTTCTGGGACGGCGTCACGAGGTGCCGGTCATCTACGACATGCAATCCAGCCTGCCCGAGCAGCTCGCCGAGCTCCCCCTGCTGGGCAACCGCCCCGTCCAGGCGGCGCTCCGCGCGGCCGAGCGCTGGCTCCTCCGTCGGGCCGACTTCGTCGTGAGCAGCACCGGGCTGGCCTACCGGGTGGGCGAGCTGGCCCCCGCGACCGGGCGCGCCGAGTGGTGCTTTCCCCACGCCCCGCGGGAGGTGGGCGAGGAGGAGGTCGCGGCCCTCCGAGCCGAGCTGGGCATCGCGGCGAACTCGCCAGTCGTCCTCTACAGCGGGAACTTCGCGCCCTACCAGGGGATCGGTCTCCTGCTCTCGGCGTTCGCCGCCGTCCTGGCGGGGCACCCGGACGCCGTCCTCGTGCTGGTCGGAGCCCGGGACGAGCGGGAAGCGGCCGGCATCCGCCAAGGGGTGTGCGAGGGGGTGCGGCACGCGCTGCGAGTCGTGACCCGCGAGCCCCGCGACCGCATCGACGTCTACCACCGGATGGCGGACGTGCTGGTCTCGCCGCGGCTCTCGGGGGCCAACCTTCCGCTCAAGGTACTCGACTACCTGGCGACCGGCGGCGCCATCGTGGCCACCGACATCCCGGCCCACCGAACGGTGCTGGACGACGACAACGCGGTGCTCGTGGCGCCGGAACCGGCGTCCGTCGCCGACGGCATCGACCGGGTTCTGGGCGACGGTCGGCTCAGGGCCCAGCTGGAGCGCGCCGCGGCTCGCTACGCCGCGGAGCACCTGGGATGGGAGACGTTCGTTTCGGCCCTGGGAGCCGTCTATGCCAGGGTCGTCCCGGGGACTTTCCCGGGGGACCGCGGAGCCCGGGAGCCGGCGGAGGAGGCATAGGGGTGGGGCGAACTCCGGAGATGGGCGGCTCGGAAGGCCGGCACGGCTCCTGTTACGGCTTTCGGGTTCGATCGTCGTTTCCGCTCCGCTACCTGCGTAGCCCCACGGCGGAGGAGGACGCACCGGCGCTGGAGGTCGCCGAGGGCGAGGTGCGAGGCCCGGGAGCCGCCTCCGAGCTCGTCCAGACCTGGGAGCCGGTTCCCGATCGGCGCCCCCCGACGCGGCTGTTCCGCGAGGGCCACGCCTTCACGGTGGAGTTCGGAGCTTCCACCCGCTTCCGTGTGGAGCCGGGACGAGGGCGGATCCTCGCCCCGACCGCCGTCCCCGAATCACTGGAGGCGGTGCGCCGCGAGACGCTCCTATGGATGACGCCCTCCGGCCTCGCGGTCCGCCACCGCGGGGACCTCGCGATCCACGCCGCCGCGGTCGAAGTTGAGGGCAAGGCCGCCCTGGTCGTGGCGCCCGGCGGCTCGGGGAAGAGCAGCACCGCGGCGGCCTTCTGGGCCGCCGGCCACCGCGTCCTGGCCGACGATTTCACCTGCTGCCGGAGCGAGGCGGAGGGGGAGCCGGTCGTCCTGCCGGGCCCGGCGCTCATCCGGCTGCGACCGGACGCGGCCGAGCACCTGTCGCTCGACGACGTCCGGGTCACGGCCCGGACGCCCGGTCGCCGCCACCTGGCGCTGGAGGGAGCGCGGAGGGGGGACGGCGACGGCGTGTCCCTCGCGGCCATCTTTCTGCTCGAGACGAGCGTGGGGCCCACCCGACTGACACCGGTACCGGCCGAGCAGGCGATCCGCGACCTGTGGGCGATGAGCTTCTACCTGCCGGAGGCGGCCGACCGGGCCCGCTGCTTCCGCGGCCTCGGAGGCCTCGTCGGACGCGTCCCGGTCTGGAGGATCTGCCGGGAGCTGCGCTGGAAGAGGCTTCCCGAGGTCGTGGAGCGTATCGCCGGTCGGCTGGCGGACCAATGAGCGGGAACGTCGAGCGGAGGCAGGCACCGGCCGTTCGCCTCGGGGGCGGCGAGCGCGCTCTGCTGGCGGCCCGGATCGGCGTCGACGCCCTGCTCGTGTGGCGCGGCCTCCGCCGAAGCCGGATCGTCGAGCTGGTCGAACGCCTCGATCGGCCCGGCCGGGTCCCCCGGACGGTGGAGCCGCGCCGACTCGGTCGCCTGGTCCATCGGGTGATGAATCTCGGGCCCCTTCGCCCCCGATGTCTGATGATGTCGCTGGTCTTCTTCCGCGAGCTCCGTCGTCAGGGGACGCCCGCGGAGCTGGTGATCGGCCTGCCCGCCGCGCCGACGGATCCGACCGCACACGCCTGGGTGGAAGTGGAGGGCGAGGTCGTGGGACCGCCGCCCGGTCGCCTCGGCCACGCCGAGATGGCCCGTTACGGAGGCGGGCCCTCCCCCGACAGCACGAGGTCTCGAGACCGGAGCGCCCGAACGTAGCCGGCGACGTCCTCGCCCACGGCGCCCTGTTCCTCCCCGAGGGCCGCCGCCAGTCGCTCGGCCAGCTCGGGGATCGTCGCCGGGCTCGCCAGCGCTTCCCACAGCAGCGCGCCGGTCCGGTTCAGGCGATGGTACGCGTCGGTGTCCAGGTGCAGCAGGAGGGCTCCCTCCCCCTCCGCCAGCTCCCGGGCCACCACGCGCGGATTCCGCCGATAGGTGGCTTCCCGTGTCACGGGGTCACCACTGCGCCATGAACGCGTGCACGGCCGCCAGGTCCTTCGCCCACATGAACCCCGTGAGATCCAGGCTTTCGTCCCGCAGCTCGCGGCCGAGAAGCTCGTAGTCCACGCCCGGCATGCGATAGCCGTCCGCCTCCAGGATCCACCCTCGCAGAGCCCCGTAGTCCACGCGCCCGTGTATGAACGCGTCGAACACGGTCTTGTCCTGGCGATCGAGCACCAGGTCGGGCACCCTTCCCCGCAGCATCGACCGTACGAGCCCCTTTCGCTCCGGGGTCGGGAACTTCAGCTCCGCGGGGAGGCTCAGGAAGAACTCCCAGAGGTCCACGTCGGCGAACGGCCGGCGCACGGAGACCCCGGTCACCGCCTGGATCGCGTCGTCGGCCTCGAAGCTCAAGCCGGGGCCGCGGAACGAGACGAGCTGATCCTCCCTCCACAGGTCGCGCCCGGACCGCAGCGGGGGCGAGTTCGCCATGTCGGGATCGAGCCAGTCGGGAAGTCTCGCCGGCGTCGCGCTCCCGCGCAGCCTACGGTACATACCGCGAACCGAAACGGGGAGCAGTGCTTTCGCCACCTCCTCCGCCAGGGCCCCGGCGCTCGCGCCCGCCCGGCGGCGGGCCCGCAGGTGCCGGATCGCGGGTCCGAGCCGCCCGTA
Source organism: uncultured Gemmatimonadota bacterium (assembly GCA_964392705.1). Lineage (GTDB taxonomy): Bacteria > Gemmatimonadota > Gemmatimonadetes > Palauibacterales > Palauibacteraceae > CAYMQZ01. The sequence goes on along the minus strand of CAYMQZ010000176.1, from coordinate 1,660 downwards.
CGCGACGAAGTGGGTGAGCGCGTGGCGTCGGAAGTCGAAGACGAACTCGGCGATGTCCCCCCGGAGCACGTTCCGGAAGCCCAGCGCTCGGGCGCGTTCCAGGTATTCGTGCTCCTCGCTCAGGGAGATCACCGGGACGGGACCGTCGAACAGGCGCACCCAACGCTCCAGGCCGTCGATCGGACGTCCCGTCGGAACGAAGGTGTGGAGCTCGAGATCCAGCTCGCGCGCGACCCCCTCGACGTAGGGAGTCTCGTCCACCGAGGGATACTCGGGGAAGACGGTGCTGAGCGCGGGCAGGCGCCGTCCGGTCCGCTCCCGATAGATGGGAGCCGCGTAGGCCGCGACGGCCGGCGAGTCCACGCCGCCGCTCAGGGACACGACGTCGTCTCCCGCCAGGCAGCGGGCGACCGCTCGCTCCATCAGGGCGTGGAACCGCTCCTCCACCTCGGTTCGCGAGATCCTCACGGTCTCCAGCAAGCTCTCGGGATGCCAGTAGCGGCGCCGACTGCAGTCGGTCTCCCCCGCCTCGAGAAGGAAGCCCGGCGGCAACCGCTCCACGCCCGCGAGGGCGCAACGGTGCTCCGCCCCGCCGTCCATCCGGCCGTAGAAGATGAGCTCCAGCGTCTCCCGATCCGGACGAGGAGGGATCCCGGCGCCCGCGACCACCTGCTTGGCCTCGGTGGCCACGTGGACGCCATCGGGCGCCTCGCGGCAGAAGAGCGCCCGGAAGCCGACGTGATCCCGCAGGCCCCAAAGCCGCCCGCCATCCGTGACGACCGCCGAGAAGGCGCCCCGGAGCCGAGCGGCGGCGTCGGTGCCCCAAGCTCCGAAGGCCGCGGCGATGACGGCGGCCGGGCTGTCGCGAGGCGGCTCGAAGCCTTCCGTCCGGAGATCCCGCCCCAGATCGGCCAGGTTGTCGAGGCTGCCGCAGAAAGCCGCGGCCAGGCCGTCTTGCACGCGGAGGTCCGTCGTCCCCACGCCGTCCCCGGCACAGACGCCCAGGACGGCGCGACCGAACTCCAGCGTTCGCACGTCGCTTCCGCGGTGCGGAGCGGCACGGCCCATCCGTCCGGCGATCTCCGCGGCGGCCGGACGATCTCTTGAGAGGAAGGCGACGACGGCGCCCATCAGCGGCCCGGGGTGGGTGCGAATAGAGAAGCGAGCGGGCTTCCGGAACCGTCCGGAAGCCCGCACCCCCGGGGAAACACTACACACGTAGGACGCCGCCCCCGCCCCGCGAGCCA
>CAYMQZ010000176.1:0-403 GCA_964392705.1 uncultured Gemmatimonadota bacterium | reverse complement strand
ACCTGGAGCTGCTTTCGCCGTCTCCCACTATCGCAGCGGCCGGGGGTGGGTGCGAATACACACGCGCGCGGGCTTCCGGACCGTGCCGGACGCCCGCTCGCCGTGGGAATCAGTACACTCGTAGGACGCGGCCCGCGCCGCGCGAGCATCGACAGCGGCAGAGAGGAATGGCGGGGCGAGCGTTCAGCCGATGCGGCTCACCTCGCCCTCGGAGCGGCTAGACCGTCAGCCGCAAGCCGGATCCACCGAGCCGCCGCACGCGGGATTGTCCTCGTCGGTCCCGCCGGACCACTCGCAGAACATGTCCAGGTGCTGGGGGTCTCCCCCGCCCTTACAGTTCCCCGAGCCCCCGGCGAGCCACGTATGCTCGTCGATGGAACCCAGGTCGAAAACGACGGGCGTT
>CAYMQZ010000175.1:0-5796 GCA_964392705.1 uncultured Gemmatimonadota bacterium | reverse complement strand
GGGCTCGCCGGGTCGGCTCCCCGGATCGTCGTCGCCGCAGGAGGCCGCGCTGGACACGAGCTCGCTGGCCGAGGGCCCGTGGTCCAGCATGCAGATGCTCCTCGAGAAGACGATCTTCCAGGTGAACGTGCTCACCCTCACCGTGCGCCTCGGACCCGTCGCCGCGCGGCGGATCGAGGCGCTGGTCCGCGCGGCGCCTCCCCGCGCGATGCTGGAGGATTCGATCGCGCGGATCGCGGCCCGGGCCACCGACGCGCTCGCCCGCCTCGAGTTCCGGCGCACGGTCGAGCTGGACCGCTTCGTGGAGGCGGTCCGCTCCAACCTCGAGAAGGCCGTGGCGGACGGGTACCTGGCTCCGGAGCCGGCAGCGCGGATCGGGGACGCCCTTCCCCGCTGGTTCTCCTTCCTCCGGGAGCGCAAGATCCGCCAGGGCGACCGGATCCTCTACCGCATCCGCGGCGACACCCTGCGGACGCTGTTCCTGACCTCCGGGGGCGAGCGACTTCTGGATCAGACGGATGTGGGCCCGGAGCGGCGCCTGGCCGTGCTCGGGAGCTACTTCGCGGAGGGCTCGGACTTCCGGGACGGCCTGGTCGGATCGCTGCCGGAGCGGGCGCCCCCGGACTCGGCTCAGCGCCAGGCTCGACGGGCGATCATCCGGTCCAGCCAGCGGTCGGGCAGCAGCTCCAGGAGCCGAAGGCGAAAGCGGCCGCGGGGCGGCACGACGAGCCTCCGGAGGGGCGGACGCGCGGCCGTCAGCGCCTCGACCACGGCCTCGGCCACCTGCACGGCCGGGAGTCCCCGACGACCCGAGCTCAGGGCCGCCTCCCGCGTCACCTCGATCATCCGCTCGTACGGCGTGCCCTCGTAGCGACTCATGTCCAGCTCCTCGACCCGGTCCCAGATCGCCGTCCGGATCGCGCCGGGCTGGATCACCACGACATCCACTCCGAACGGGGTCAGCTCGCGCCGCAGGCTGTCGGACAGCGCCTCGAGGGCGAACTTGCTCGCCGCGTAGGGACCGGCGAACGGCATCGGGATCCTCCCCGAGATCGAGCTGATCATGACGATCCGCCCGCCGTGCTCGCGCAGCGACGGGAGGAACGCCTGGGTCGTCGCGATCACCCCCACCACGTTCACCTCGAGCACGCGGCGTACCTGGTCCAGAGGCACGAGCTCGAGCGGCCCCGCGCCCGGAACGCCCGCGTTGTTCACCAGGCCGACCAGGGGACGCTCGCCCGTGGCCTCCTCCACCCGGCGACGCGCCGCGGCGATGCTCTCCTCGTCGGTCACGTCCAGCCGGATGGGCTCCGCCCCGACCTGGCGGAGCCCCGCCGCGTCCTCGGGCTCCCGGTGCCCGGCGAACACGCGGAAGCCGCGCTCGACCAGGAGGCGGGCGGTCGCCGCCCCGATCCCGCTGGACGCTCCGGTCACGACCACCGATCCCGCCATGCCGCCTCCCTTTCCGGCCCGTCCCCGCGCCCGGACCCCGGCCCGGATCCCGGCGGCTATCGGTCGGCCACGCGGATCACGAACTTGAGACCGGACCACGTCTCGTCGACCGCGCAGACCTTCACGTCCACCAGCCCCGCCGCGAGGCCCAGCTCCCGCACGACGTTCCCGTCCAGCTCGCTCGGGACGCCCGAGGCCCGCTTGGGCCAGGACGCCCAGATCATGCCGTCCGGCGCGATCCGCGGCCGGAAGCGTGCGAACGCCTCCGCCAGGCGGTCGGGCCGGGTTCCGAACACGTGGACGAAGTCGATCGGCGCGCCGGCGTCGTCGGTCTCGATCACGTCGACCTCGGGCGGCAGCTCGCCCAGGAGGTCCCAGTAGTCGGCGGGCGGATCGACCACCCGGATCGCGAAGCCGGACCGGATCCCGAGCTTCCGGATGAGGGGGGTGCTGGAGTAGCCGGCCGTCATGGGCGCTCCGTCCTCGCGAGACCGCTGGACCCGGGCGGAGGGTCGCTCCCAAAGGCTCGAAAAAGACGGCGGGAGCCCCGGATCGGCGCTCCCGCCCGCGGGTCGGCGCGTGCCCTCTGTCCGGGTATACGCCGCAACGGCGAAAGGTCATACGCTGAGCAGGCACGACCCGCCACGCCAGCGTACGGACTCCACGCGACGGCAGCAAGCCTGGCGGTCGGCGCCGGCTCCGGGGGGCGGGAGTCCGCGTGACGCTTTTCCCGCTTCGCTCGTCCATTCGGTGTGGGACGGCGTCCGCCGCGATTCGGGCGGACCGCTCCGGCGGACCGCTCCGGCGGATACGGGTCCCGGCCGCGTCCCCTGGACGCGCCGTCTCCCGGCGAACAGTTTGACGCACAGGCACCCCCGCCCCCGTCAAGGAGCCGAACATGGATCCGCGCGCTAGAAGCCTGAGGCGTCAGCGCCGTGCCTTCGCCGTCGGCCTGGGACTCTCGGTCGCCATCCATGCCCTGGCCCTCGCGCTGGTCCACCTGGACGCGCTCCCCGCCCCGTCGGCCGCCGAGCGCACGGCCGTCTCCGAGGAGGCGGAGGACCGTTATCTGACGCAGCGGCCGCTCCGGGTCGTGCAGCTCGCGACGGCGACGTCGACCTCTCAGGGGCCGGACGCGCGGGCCGGCGCGGCGGCCGCCTACACCGGGACGCCCGCGGCGCGGCAGCCCGCGCGGCCCGACGCCGTGGCCGCCCCCCGACTCACGCGCCCGGCCGGGGGGCTCGACCTGAGGCCCGTCGAGGCGACGAGCGGCGGGCCGGAGGCCGTCGCCCTCGCCTCCCCCGTCGCGAGCGGGGATGGATCGAGCGCGGACCCGTACGAGGGCCTGGTCTTCGAGGCCGCCAGTCGGGCGGCGAAGGAGGCGGACGGGGACCGCGGCCGGGACCGGCGCGGCGATCGCGGCTCGGGCATCGGGATCACGATCCTCGGACCGGGCGGCGGAGATTGCGAGCCTCTCCTTCCGGGCGGAGGAGCGCCCGTTCCCACGGGGATCATCGACGACTTCGCGGGCGGGCTCGGCGGCGGAAGCTCGGTCGGCGGACGGGCCGGAGGCCGGATCGGGGCCCGCCCCGGGAGCCTCGTCGGCGGTGGCATCGGCCGGCGCGGCGGCGGAGCGCGTCCGGGAGGCCCCGGACGCCCCTTCTAGCGCCTCCGGCCCTCCGGCGCTTCAGGCGCTCGCCAAGGGGGGTGTCCTCCAGCGGCCTTCAGCCACCGGTCCGACCGAGCTCCCGGTAGGCGCGGAGGTGCCTCAGGGCGCCACCCCGATCCCCTCTCCGCTCCAGCACGCCGGCCAGATTGTAGTGGGCGTCGGCGAGCTCCGGATCGATCTCCAGCGCCGTCCGGTACGCCTCCGCGGCCTCGCCGAAGCGCTCCATCTCCTCCAGGGCCACCCCCAGGTTGAAGTTCGCCAGGGCGTTCTGCGGATCGTCCCGCAGGGCGAGCCGGTAGTGCTCGGCGGCGGCCCCGGCCTGACCGTCCTCCAGCAGGAGGTTCCCCACGTTCACCCGGGCATCGGCGTGGCCGGGATCCAACTCCAGCGCCCGACGGTAGGCCGCTCGTGCCTCGGCGGGCTCCGAGCCCTCCAGCTCGCATCCGAGCTCGAACCAGCGCTCGGCGGAGTCCTCCTCGTCGCGATCCGGGCCGAAGCGGCAGGTCCCTGTTTCCGGATCGTCCCGCGTGCCGGGACCGACCAGCTCGGCGACCGCGAAGTCGAACTGGAGCTGGCCGGACTCCGGGCTCCAGACCGCATCTCCCTCCCGCACGACGACGCGGCCGCCCGCCGCGCCGATGCGGACCGCCGACAGAGGCCGTCCCTCGGGCAACGCCTCGCGCAGGTCGAACAGCGCATTCCGCACCCGCCGGGGGGAGACGCCGGCCTGGCGCAGCTCCTTGGCGGTCCGGAGGAGGATGAGGTCCTGGAAGGAGAAGCGATAGGCGTTGCCGGGCCCGCGCTCCGGATGCACGAGGCCGGACCGGACCAGCCGACGGACCCGCGCCGGCGAGAGATCGAGCCATTCGGCGACCTGACGCGTCGAATATCCGCTCACGAACGGCGTCGCGGCGAAACGGTCGAGATGCTCCGGCGGGGCGGGCGTCTACTCGTCGGAGGCCGCCTTCTTCCCGGATGATCCGGAGGCCGCCTTGCGCTTGGCCCGCTTCGCCGGCTTCTTCTCCCCGGCCTCGCCCGCGATGCTCCGCTTGAGCGCCTCCATGAGGTCGATGACCTGGGCCTCGGGCTCGGCGGCGGGCGCCACGCTGATCTCCCGTCCCTCGACCTTCTCCTGGATGGCGGCCAGCATGCGATCTCCCACCTCGTCCTCGTATCGCTCCGGCTCGAACCCCTCGCCGGCGCTCTGCTCGACGAGCTGCACGGCGAGCTGCAGCTCCGACTCCTTGACCTCGACGTCCTCGACCGGGATCTCCTCGATCGAGCGGATCTCCTCGGCGTAGCGGAGCTGCTCCATCACCAGACGTCCGTCCAGCGGTCGTACCAGCACGAGGTACTGCTTGCCGCGCGCCGCGTATTTCGCGAGCGCGGCCAGCCCGGTGTTCGCCATCGCCTCGTGCAGCAGACGGTAGGCGCGGTCGCCGCCCTTGTCGGGCCCCAGGTAATAGAAGCGATCGATGTAGATCCGGTCGACCTCGTCCAGCGGCACGAACTCGGAGATGTCGAGGCGCTGCGTGGCCTCCTCCTCCAGGGCCTTCAGCTCCTCGTCGTCGAACAGGACGTACTGTCCCTTCGCGAACTCGTACCCCTTCACCATCTCGTCCCGGGGCACGACGACGTCCTCCTTCCTGCACACGTACTGCTGCTTCAGTCGGGAACCGCAGTCCTTGTGGATCAGGTTGAAGCTCACCTTGCGGGAGGACTCCGTCGCCGCGTACAGCTTCACCGGAATGGAGACCAGGCCGAAGGAGATCGTCACCGAGGACATCGCGCGGGCCGTCATCCGTTTCCTCCCGGTTCGAAAGCGAACGTCCGGCCGTGGGCCGGAACGCCTGTGCTCACCGTCGTTTCCACGGTCCGGGGGCCGGCCCCGGACGGACGCAATCTAACCGGGCCCGTCTGCGCGGCGCGAGCCCGGTCCGCCGCGGGCGAGCCCGGTCCGCGCCCCCGCGGTGCGGGATGGGAGCGCAGGGCGGCGGTGCCCGGACCCGGAGAGGGATGTCGGGCCCGCGAGCGCGTCGGGACCGGACGGCGCGGCGCCGGGTATCGCAAGCCTCGAGATCGACGGGGAGCGGCGAGCGCGTCCCCGGCCGGCGGAGGAGAGCGGGCAGGAGAGAGGCGAGATGAGGTCGAGCGCGAGGACGGGACTCACGGTTCTGATGGCGGGGCTGGTCGCCGCGGCCGCGTGCGGCGAATCCGACGAGGAAGCCTCCCCCAGGGCGAGCCTCGCCGAGACGGCGCTGGCGGCGGACGCCGAAGCCGTGTCGGTCGGCGACCTGCCGGTCGTCACCGTCTACAAGTCTCCCACCTGCGGGTGCTGCGCGAATTGGGTCGAGCACCTGCGGGAGGCGGGCTTCCAGGTGAACGTGGTCGACGACGAGAGCCGCCTCTACGAGGCGAAGCGGCGGCACGCGATCGGTCCGGCTCACGCCTCCTGCCACACGGCCGAGGTCGGGAACTACTTCGTCGAGGGGCACGTGCCCGCCTCGGACATCCAGCGCCTGCTCGCCGAGGGGCCGGCCGATGTGAAGGGTCTGGCGGTGCCGGGCATGCCGATGGGCTCTCCCGGCATGGAGGGGCCACGGAAGGACGACTACGACGTCGTGGCGATCGAGCGGTCGGGGGCGACGACGGTCTACGCCAGCCACTGAGCGCGG
>CAYMQZ010000174.1:0-5900 GCA_964392705.1 uncultured Gemmatimonadota bacterium | reverse complement strand
ACATGTTCCAGTTCAAGCGGGACTTCAACGAGTATTTCTGCGGCGCGCGCGACCTCGAGTTCTCCCGGAGCCTCTACCCGCCGCTCCAGACGTTCGAGGAATGGGCCGAGCGGAACGCGGATCGGATCCCGATCGACGAGTAGGAGGACCGACCGACGCCAGCCGGGCCGTCCGCGGTCGGCCCGGCCCACGGTTCATGACGGTGAGGGAGCGGACGTTGCTGCAGCGGGAGCGTTCGGCGACCCCGTGACAGCGGGGGGGCCCGGCCCTAGTTTCGAAGTTCATGCGCGGGCGCTCACGTCTCCTCCGACAGCCGGACTCTCGACCCCTCCTCGCCCTGCTCGCGGCGGCCTCCGTGGCCGCTTCGGGCTGTGGCAAGCCGCAGGCGTGGGGCGAGGAGAACAGCGTGATCCTCGTGGCCCCCGACTCGTCGTGGGCCGAGGTGCAGGACACGACCTACGCGGTCCTGGAGCCCACGCTGTACACCACGCGGCCCGAGAAGATGTTCGAGGTCACCCACACGGCCCCGGGCCACGACGAGTACGAGGACCTGCGGGTGTTCAAGCACGTGCTCGTGGTGGGGCCTCCGGATTTCGGGCCCCTGCGCCAGGCGATCGAGGGCCGGGCCGGCGAGGAGCCCGTCCGGGTGCCGTCGGTCTTCCAGGTCCGCGACGTGTGGGCGCGCGACCAGGTGGTCACGGTCGCCGTGCTGGACCCGGAGCGGCCGCTCGACTCCTGGCGAAGCCAGCTCCCCGCGATCCTCGCCATGCTGGACAGCTCCTTCCGCGCCACGGTGCGGAACAAGATGTTCGTGACCGGGCCCGACACGGCGCTCGCCCGCGACCTGGCCGGACGGTTCGGCTTCTCGCTGCTCGTGCCCCGGGTCTACGACCACGTGGCTCGCGCCGCGGACGGAGACAGCCTGGTCGTCTTCCGGAACGACAACCCGGACCCGAGCCAGCTCATCCGCTCGGTCCTGGTCGACTGGCGGCCCCGGCTGGACTCGCTCACGGCCCGGGCGGCCTACGAGTGGCGCGCCGGGATCGACAGCATCCACTACAACGTGCCCCAGGACGTCGACACCGCGCGCGCGGCGCGCGCGCTGATCGAGGTTGGCGGACGAGAGGCGCTCGAGGTCACCGGCGTGTGGGAGGACGTGGGCGGCGCCGTGCCCGCCGCGGGCCCGTTCATCGTGCGCGCCGTGCAGTGCCCCGAGCGCACCTACTTCCTGGACGCCTGGCTGTACGCCCCGGGAGAGTCGAAGTACGAGTACATGCTCCAGCTCTACGAGATCCTGGACTCCTTCCGCTGCGAGGGCGTCGCGCGGCCCCCCGACGCGTCCTAGGAGCGGCCGGCCGATGTCCTTCGTCCACCTGCACACCCACAGCGAGTACTCGCTCCTGGACGGGGCGAACCGGATCGACGACCTGGTCCAGCGGGCTTCCCGCCTGGGGATGCCGGCCCTGGCGCTCACCGACCACGGCAACCTGCACGGGGCCTGGGAGTTCCAGGAGAAGGCCCGCAGGGCGGGGATCCGTCCGATCGTGGGGTGCGAGGCGTACATCGCGTACGGGGACCGGCGCTCGAAGGAGAAGCCGGCGCGGGCCCCCGCCGAGTACGCCCATCTGGTCCTCCTGGCGGCGGACCGGACCGGCTACGAGAACCTGGTCAAGCTCTCCTCCATCGGGTACCTGGAGGGCTTCTACCGGCGCCCGCGCATCGACCGGAAGGTCCTGGAGGAGCACGCCGAGGGGCTCATCTGTCTCTCCGCCTGCCTCTCGGGAGAGGTCGCCAGGTACCTGCGGCTGGATCGGTGGGAGGACGCCAGGGCGACCGCCGAGTGGTACGCCCGCACCTTCGGCCCCGAGCGATACTGGCTCGAGGTCCAGAACCACGGGATCGAGGGCCAGGCCCAGGTGAACGAGGGCGTCTTCCGCCTGGCCGACGAGCTCGGCCTCGGCGTGGTCGCCACGAACGACGCGCACTACCTGAGGCGCGAGGACGCCGACGCCCACGACACGCTCCTCTGCATCGGGACCGGGAAGGACAAGGACGATCCGGACCGGCTCCGTTTCGAGGGCGAGGAGAGCTACTTCAAGTCGCCCGAGGAGATGGCGTCCCTGTTCCCCGACCGGCCGGACGTGCTGGAGAACACCGTGGCGATCGCCGAGCGCTGCGAGGTCACGTTCGAGGAGAGCTACAAGCTGCCCGCCTTCCCGCTCCCGGAGCGCTTCGACGACGACGCGCGGATGCTCCGCCACCTGGCCGAGGAGGGCGGGCGGGAGCGCTACGGCGATCCGCTTCCCGACCAGGTCCGCGAGCGCCTGGAGTACGAGCTCTCCGTCATCTCCGAGACCGGGTACGCGGGCTACTTCCTGATCGTGTGGGACTTCATCCGCGCGGCCAGGGAGCGGGACATCCCCGTGGGACCGGGCCGCGGCTCGGCCGCGGGCTCGATCGTCGCCTACGCGCTCGGGATCACCGACGTCGACCCCCTCCGCTTCGACCTTCTGTTCGAGCGCTTCCTGAACCCGGAGCGGGTGTCGATGCCGGACATCGACATCGACTTCTGCTACGAGCGCCGGAACGAGGTGATCGACTACGTGCGCGAGAAGTACGGGCAGGAGTCGGTCGGCCAGATCATCACGTTCGGGACCATGAAGGCTCGCGCCGTCGTGCGCGACGTGGGGCGGGTGCTGGGCTTCTCGCCCCAGGAGACGGACCGGCTGGCCAAGCTCATCCCCAGCGGCCCCGCCTACTCGCTCACGGTCGGAGAGGCGGTCGAGAAGGTCCACGAGCTGGAGGAGCTGTACCGGAACGATCCGCAGTACCGGAAGCTCCTGGATTACGCGATGAAGATCGAGGGGCTCGCGCGGCACAGCTCCGTCCACGCCGCCGGCGTCGTGATCGCGCCGGGGCCGCTGCAGGAGTACGTGCCCGTCTGCCTGGACATGAAGAGCGCGGGGAGGTCGAACGGGAGGACGTCCGGCGACGGCGTCGAGCGCGAGACGGCGGACGGCACGCTCGTCACGCAGTTCGACATGGTCGCGCTCGAGAAGGCCGGGATGCTGAAGATGGACTTCCTCGGCCTGCGGACCTTGACCGTGATCCACGACGCAGCCCGGATGGTCGAGGAGCGGCACGGGACCCGAGTCGACTGGGACGAGATCGGGCTGGACGATCCCGAGACCTACCGCATGCTGGCCTCGGGCCGCACCAGCGGGGTCTTCCAGTTCGAGTCGGCGCTGGCCACCGAGAAGCTGCGCGCCCTGCGCTGCGACCGCTTCGACGACCTGGTGGCCGTGAACGCGCTGATCCGGCCCGGGCCGCTGGATTCGGGGATGACCGACGTCTTCATCCAGCGGAAGCGGGGCTTCCAGCCGGTCGAGTACCCGCACCCCGACCTGGAGGAGGTGCTCGCGCCCACCTACGGCGTGATCGTCTACCAGGAGCAGGTCATGCGCGCCGCGAACGTCCTGGCGGGCTTCTCGCTCGCCGAAGCGGACGTGCTCCGGAAGGCGGTGGGGAAGAAGGACGCCCAGCTGACGGAGAAGGTGCTGGCGGACTTCCGCGAGCGGGCCGCCGAGCGCGGGGTTCCCCGGCGGAAGGGGGCGGAGATCGCCGACCTCATCCGCACCTTCGGCCGCTACGGCTTCAATCGCGCGCACTCCGTGGCGTACGCCGTCCTCTCCTTCCGCACGGCGTGGCTCAAGGCCCACCATCCGGCCGAGTTCATGGCGGCGCTCCTGTCCTCGGAGATCGGCAACACCGACAAGGTGGTGTCCTACATCGCCGAGGCCCGGGGGCTGGGGATCGAGGTCCTGCCGCCCGGCGCCAGCGAGTCGGGCTACCGCTTCACGGTGGTCGAGGACGGGAAGATCCGCTTCGGCCTGGGGGCGATCAAAGGCGTGGGACACTCGGCCATCCAGTCGATCATCGCCGCGCGCCGCGAGAAGCCGTTCGAGTCTTTCCTCGACTTCTGTCGCCGCATCGACCTGCGGCTGAACAACAAGCGCGTCCTGGAAGCCCTGATCGGCGCGGGCGCTCTGGACGAGCTCGGGTCGCGGGCGGGCCTGATGGCAAGCCTCGACGTGATCCTGAACGAGGCGCAGCTCCGGAAGCGCGAGGCGGAGACGGGCCAGACGTCGCTGTTCGGCGGCGGGAGGGGCCCTTCGCGGCCGACTCCCCGGGTGCCCGAGGTCGAGCCCTGGCCGGAGTCCCGGCGCCTGAAAGAGGAGAAGGAGCGGCTGGGCTTCTACATCTCGGGCCATCCGCTCGACCGCTTCCGCGACCTGGTCGAGCTGTTCGCGCTCGAGACGCACACCGGCAACCTGGTCGAGTTCCGGGACCGTCAGGTCCAGGTCGCCTGCGTCGTGACCGAGGCCTCCGTCCGCACGTCGCGGCGCGACGGGCGCGAATGGGGCCGGCTCACGATCGAGGACTACCGCGGCACCGCCTCCGCCCTCGCCTTCGGCGATGCCTGGGCCAAGCACAAGGACCTGCTGACGCGCGACGCGCCCGTGCTCCTGACCGGCACCGTGTCGGGAAACTCGCGCGACGAGGACGATCCACCCATCTTCGTGGATTCCGTCCGGCCGCTCGGCAAAGTGCGGACGAGCGGGCGCGTCGGCATCTGCATCCGCCTGCGCGAGGGGGACGACCTCTCGCCCGAGGCCTTCCGGCGGGTGCGGAAGCTGCTCGAGGAGACGCCCGGCGAGGGACCGCTGGTCGTGGAGTGGCGACGGCGCGAGGGGAACGGCGCCGGGAACGGCTCCGGCACGCCGCGGCTCGCCTCGCGCAGCTTGCGCGTGGCGCCGAGCGCCTCCCTCCTGGCGGACCTCAGGTCCCTGCTGGGCAGCGACCGGGTGCACTTGGTGCGGGAGTAGCGGTGGCCGTCGAGAGGAGCTTCTCCGAGATCCGGGACCAGATCGACGATCTGCGCGAGCTGGCGCGCGAGCGGGGCGTGGACGTCTCGGAGGAAATCGCCGAGCTGGAGGATCAGCTGGACCGCGAGCAGCAGGTCGCGTTCCAGGAGCTCTCCCGCTACGACCGGGTCAAGCTGGCCCGTCACCAGGAGCGGCCCTTCACCCTGGACTACATCGACCGCCTGTGCGAGGACTGGGTCGAGCTCCACGGGGACCGCAGCTTCCGCGACGACCCCGCGATCGTGGGCGGGTGGGCGCGGCTCGACGGTCGGTCGGTGATGGTGATCGGCCATCAGAAGGGCCGTGACATGAAGGAGAACCTGCGCCGGAACTTCGGCTCGCCGCATCCCGAAGGCTACCGGAAGGCGCTGCGGCTGATGCGGATGGCCGAGAAGTTCGGGAAGCCGGTGCTCACCTTCGTGGACACGCAGGGCGCCTATCCCGGGATCGGCGCGGAGGAGCGGGGCCAGGCCGAGGCGATCGCGCGCAACCTGTTCGTCATGGCCGGCCTCCGGGTGCCGATCCTGACCTGCGTGATCGGCGAGGGGGGGAGCGGCGGCGCGCTGGGGATCGCCGTGGCCGACCGGGTCCTGATGCTGGAGAACGCGATCTATTCCGTCATCTCGCCCGAGGGGTGCGCGGCGATCCTCTGGCGGAGCCGCGAGCACGCGGAGCAGGCGGCCGACGCGCTCAAGGTCGCCGCCCGGGACCTCCAGGAGCTGGGCGTGATCGACGAGATCGTTCCGGAGCCGGCGGGCGGCGCCCACACGCGCCCCGACGAGACGGCCGACGCGGTCGGCGAGGCGATCCGCCGGCATCTGGCGGAGCTGGTCACGATCGACCCGGAGGAGCTCGTGGCGCGGCGGCGCGAGAAATACTACGCCATGGGCGCCTGGGAGGAGCGGTGAGCCGGGAGGGGACGCGGAACGGCGCGGAGGGCGGCCGGGGCGACGACGACCGCGGCGGGGCGGAGGG
>CAYMQZ010000173.1:4494-5966 GCA_964392705.1 uncultured Gemmatimonadota bacterium | reverse complement strand
GGCTTCTCGCGCGAGTACCGGAAGGGCGGGCGCCGCGGGCCGCACTGGTTCGACTACGGGGACGTCTCGAGCGAGCCGCGCTGGCTTCCGATCGCCGGCCGCTACACCCGCTACGGCGAGGTGGGTGAGCTGCTCCTGGAGGCCGACGACCGCTACGCCATCCTGGGGCCGGGGGACGAGATGACGGTCGAGTTCGACCCGGGCGCGGCGGGTCTGCCGGTCGAGGCGGGCGGGGGCCGGGCGCGCACGTTCCTCCTCTACACGGACGGCTGGATCAAGGATGCCGACCTGAACACGGCGACGGGCCAGACCGTCGAGCCGCTGCCGTTCCACGCCCAATCGGCCTACCCGCCCCCCGCCGGGGAGGCGTTCCCCGACGATCCGGCCCACCGGGGCTGGAGGGAGCGCTACAACACGCGCGAGGTAAAGCCGAGGCGGTGATGGACGCGGACCGGCGCGTCACCCATCTCGGCGCGGGGCGGGCCGCCGCCCTCTTACGGCCGAGGCCGCCGCCTACAGCGGCTCGACGGCCGGCGGCTCCTCCCTCTCCGGGAGGGGCCGCTCGGCCCGGAGCCACACCACCGCCGCCAGGATGAGCCCTCCGCCGGCCAGCTGGATCCCCGCCAGGGGCTCTCCCAGGATCCAGGCGGCCATCCCCACCGTGAGGATCGGCTCGATCGTCGAGTAGATCGCCGCCTTCCCGGCCCCCACCAGCCTGACGCCCGCCAGGAACAGCGGGATCGGGATCGCCGTGCCGACGGTGCCCAGGAGCGTCGCCATGACGACGGCCCGTCGACCGCCGCCCAGCGCCAGCCCTCCCGTCGCGGCGGCCACCACGACCGTGATCGCGGCGGTCGCCGTGAGCACCACCGCGGTGCTCCCGAGGGCCGGCAGGTCCCGGTACACCGGGTGGCTGGCCACGATGAAGACCGAGAGCAGGAACGCGCCGAGCAGGGTCAGCGCGATCCCGATCGGCTCGCCCCCGCGGATGCCGGCTCCGGCCGTCAGCATGCAGCCGGCGAGCGCCAGGGCGAGGGCGGTGCCCCGCCGCGCGGTGAGCCGCTCGCGGAGGAACAGCGCCGCCAGCAGGACGACCATGGCCGGATAGGTGTAGAAGAGCAGGCTGGCGGTCGCGGCGGGGATCCACACGAGCCCGCCGAGCGCGGCCAGGGCATCGCCTGCGTACAGGGCGCCCAGGCCGAGCAGGGCCGGGATGCTGGCCCGGGGCGGAAGCCGTCGACGGGCCAGGCCGAGCAGGCCCCACAGCAGCGCCGCCCCGACCACGAAGCGCCAGGCCACCAGCGGGAGGATCCGCGCGCCGTCACCCAGGGCCAGCTTGACGCAGATGGCCAGGGAGCTGTAGCAGGCCCCCGAGGCGAGGACGGCCAGGGTTCCCTTGAGCTCGGGTCGCATGGGGCGCCGAATGTAGGGGAGGAGGCGAGGCGCCACGATGGGCGTCCGCTGCGTGCGGG